>CAYYJM010000246.1:0-9606 GCA_964471755.1 uncultured Alcaligenaceae bacterium | reverse complement strand
CCGCGAACCCCTCACCCCAACCCCTCTCCCCTGAGTACAGGGGCGAGGGGCTTCCAAGACAGATCCTGGGCGGCACTTCCGGGCGGGGCCGGTTCTCACCGCCCCGCCGTTTGCACGGGCTCGCGCCAGTTCCACGGTCGATGGTCTCGGCCCAGCCGATCCCACTGCACCCGACCCTCCATCTCATCATGGACGAACTTCACGTTGTCGGGGATCTCCTTCGCGGCCTTGCCAGTCCACTCTTTGTACCAGGGCAGATCCAGTGACGTCGTGATGTCAGCCAGCGACTTCTTCGCGGTGATGCCAGCGGCGACGTGCTGACGCATCTCCTCGAAGTAGCGGCGCTGCTTCGCCAGCACGTCCTTGCCGGCGACTTTGCCGTGGCCGGGACAGACCAGGTCGATGTCGAGCTGTTCCATCTTCTTCAGGCAGGCGATCCACGACGCGCTGTTCGAGTGGCCCATGAAGGTGAACGCGCCATTGACGCAGGCGTCGCCGGTGCAGAGGATTCGGTGCTTCGGCAGGTAGGCGACCGCGTCGCCGGCCGTGTGACTATGGCCGAAGTGGCGGAACTCGACACGCTGTTCGCCGTCGTCGAGGACGTACTTCTCGTCGAAGGTGATGTCGGCCTGCTTGAGCTTGTTCTCGGCGATGTCCTTGCGGTCCTTCGCCGCCATCTCCCACTGCTCCGGGCCGCGCATCAGGAGCAGACGCGACGCCTTCTTGCTGGCGATGATCCGGGCTCCCTCTTTGGCCCAGATCGAGTTGCCGTAGGCGTGGTCGCCGTGGTGGTGCGTGTCGAAGACGTACTTGATCGGCTTCTTCGTCGTCTTCTTGATCGCCGCGATCACGTCGCCGGCCTCTTTGGGGAAGTTGGCATCAACAACGACGACGTAGTCCTTGAAGACGATCCAGATGTTGTTGCTGCCGCCGAAGGGGACCGTCTTGTCGGTGGCACTGATGGACGAGTAGCGGAAGAAGACGCCGGGAGCGATCTCGACGACATCGTTGAATTTCATGTCAGGGATCTTCGGCCCGTCGGCGGGCGGCCGGGTACTTGCCATGACGGCGACGATCAGCACGGCCAGGCACACGGACGAGAGCAGCAGACGACGCAGCATGGTTCGGATTCTCCGGGGTGTGATTCCGGCCACCGAGGCTCGCACCTCCGGTCGTCAAGTGCAAGCAGAAAGTGAGGTGGCCGCCGAACCCGGCGTAACCGACGAGACGCTGCCAGGGTGCATGCCAAGTGGCCCGCCACTCCGTGGCACTTCACCGGTTACGCCCAGATGGAATTCAAGGTCACTGCCGAACGCCTTGTCGAAGGGGGATTCTCACAGCCCGGCACATGATGCGAGTATCGATCCGGCCTGCGACGCCGACCGAGCGTGATCATCGCCCGCCGGCTCCACCCCCCTCCTGGGCGGACTGTGGTCGTCCGGTGATCAGTTCGATTCGCGCCAGGCTGTCCGGTTGCAGATTTCCCTGGGCGTCCGGTTTGACCCGAACCAGGGCCTCGGCGGCGACCACGATCGCCGGAGCCTTCTCGTCGGCCGGCTGCATGTGTATCTGGAAGGGGAAAGCGAGGAACTGCTGGCCATCCTCCCTCGCGATCTGGGTCGGGATCGTTCGCGCTTGCAGCGACCAGCGATTGGCACGGGGCGGGAAGAGCGGCAACCCCTGAGCGAGAGTCCGTCGGACCAGCGCGACGATCTCGTCATGAGACTTCCGGGGAGCCCAGAACCGCGTCTCGGCGTCGATCAGGCTGCCCGTGAACCAGGGCCGCCGTGCCTCCAGCACGCGCCGACTGGCACCATCCCAAATCGGAAGCAGCCCCGCGGCCAGACCCAGGCCGAGAACCTGATCCTGGGTCCGAAGAATCTCCTCCCGGTCGGCCGAAGGCAGCGCGGTAGCGAACGCATCTTCGGGATGCTGCTGGGCCAGGAAAGCGAGGACCTTCTCCAGGTAGCGCTGAGCCCGTTCCGTGGACTGGGTGAACTTGCGGCCCTCGGCCGAAAATTCGTAGAGGCCGCCCGGCAGCAGATGCGTCGCGGAACCGAGAATGTGCCACTGTCGGCCGCGAATCTCGCCGGTGCTGGCCGTGATCCCCTGGGCCGACACCTGGAGCTGGAACTTCACCAGCGGATTGCTGATCTGATAGGTGGCCGATACCTGGTAGCCGCCCTGCTCGAAGTCCCAGTTGTTGAAGGTAACCAGATCGATCTGCGTGTTGTCCTTGTTGCCCAGAGCGAGCAGGTGAACCAGTTCCGAATTTCGGAAGTTGGTGAAGGGGCCGGTGCCACCCAGATCGGGCCGGTTGTGGTCGATCTCGAGCAGCGCCCGGACCCGCTGATTTACAGCCGGCCGCTGGCCCGCCGGCAGCGTCATCCAGTACGCCGACTCAACGTCGCGATCGATCAGGAGTTTCAGCCAGCTGCGGCCAAAGTCCTGAGCCTGGGCCGTCACGGCGAAGTAGGTGGCGGCATAGTACGCGCCATAGAGAGGCGTCAGCACCAGACAGATCCAGATGGCCCAGTCGGCGACGGCTCGGCCGCTGAGCGTCCCCTCGGCCCGATCGATCTGCGCCCGGGCGATCCAGGCCATCAGGACCACGGCCAGGGCGACCAGGAGCAGCCAGGGCGGCAGCAGCAACGGAGCCCGCGTCCACAGCGCGATGACTGTTCCGGCAACCACCAGCAGCGCCAGGGCTCCGGCCAGGAGTAGACTGGCCAGCGCCAGCATCGAGAGCGGTTGATAGCCGGCCGTCTCGCTCGGGGCCGACTCCGGCAACGCCGGCGCGGTCGGCAGAGAAGCCGACGGCGCTGATGGCAATTCCGCGGGGGCAGGCCGTGTCGGGGTCGGTTGCTCAGGGGTGGCCGACATCGCGAATCTCCAGCGAGCCTCTAGGGGTTCTGCGTCGGGGTGAGCCGCTCAGACGTCGTCGTTGCGAACCTGCCCGGCTTCGCCGAGGTTGGCCCGCTGGGCGGCGTCCGGGGGAAGGTGGCGCAGGTGCAAGTTGCCCGCCGTGTCCAGGTAGATCCGGTCCTGAAGGATCTCCTGGATCACGATGGCCATCTTGTCCATCCCCGGCCGGGCGTCGATCAGCGGACGGCCGCCCTGGTTGAGCATGACCATCCGCTTCTGAATCAGGGTGGAGAGCTTGAATCGGCCGCCCACCTTGTTCACGATGCCCTCTTCCTTCAACTCGTCGTGCATGGCGTCCTCCGCTCAGCGGTTCGTCTCGTCGCAGGGTATCCGGAAGGCCGAGCCGATCAGTTCGCTCAGTTGCCGGACGGCCTGGTCGAGGTCGTCGTTGTAGACCAGGTGCTGATACTCGTGACTTCGGGCCAGTTCGCGCTGCGCGGTTCGCAACCGGGTCTGGAGGTCCGCCTCCTTCTCTGTACCGCGGTCCCGCAGTCTTTGTTCGTAGATTTCTGGCGTCGAGGTGGTCAGGAAGATCGACAGGTGGTCGGGATACTGCCGACGAACCTGGGCCGCCCCCTGCACATCGATGACCAGGATGACGCCGATCCCGCGGGCGAGGTAGGCGTCCACCTCACTGCGCGGGGTGCCGTAGTAATGGTCATGGACGCGAGCCCACTCGACCAGTTCGCCTGCCTCCCGGTGTCGGCGAAACTCCTCCTCGGTGCAGAAGTGGTAATCCACGCCCTCCTGTTCGCCCGTGCGTTTGGGCCGGGTCGTCAGCGAGACCGCCCGGTGCAGGGGCAGGTCGCTCCGTCTCCGGCCGCATCCCTGCCCGAGCAGTTCGTGGATGACGGTCGATTTGCCCGAGCCGCTCGGCCCGGACAGGATGATGAGCGGTCCTTTCGACATCCAGTTTCGCCCTCACTCCACGTTCTGGACCAGTTCGCGAATCTTCTCCAGCGTCGCCTTGATCTCGACGGCGTGGCGTGAGATGGCCACGTCGCCGGCCTTGGAACCGATGGTGTTCGCCTCGCGGAACATCTCCTGCGTCAGGAACTCCAGTTTCCGACCAGTACTCTCCGGCTCGCGCATCACCTCGGCGAACTGGTCCAGGTGGCTGAACAGACGCATCACCTCCTCGGCGATGTCGGCCCGCTCGGCGTAGATGGACACTTCCTTGATCAGGTCGGCCTGATCGACCTGGACATCGACGGTCTGAAGCAGGCCGCGAACCCGGTCCAGCAGACGGTCACGGTAGGTCGGGGCCAGGTGCGGGATGCGCTCGGAGATCGCGGTCAGTTCTCGTCGGGTCGTCTCGCACAGGGCGAGCAGTTCCTGGGCCATGGCCTGGCCCTCGTCACGGCGCATCTGATTGAGTCGGCTCAGGGCCTGTTCCAGGACGGACTCGATCAACGACCAGTCGTCCTCGATCGGCGTCAGGCCCAGGCTGGCCTCGGGCACCACGCCGGGAAGAGCGAGGACCTGCGAGAGCAGGGATTGTTCCAGCGAAGGCGGCAGGTTCAGTTCGCGAGCCAGATCCTGGATCTGGGTCAGATAGCTACGCAGGGCTACCGGGTTGATCTGGAAGCTCTGCGCCGATTGTTGCTGGCGCGAGTGCAGATGGACCTGGATCGTCCCACGTTTGCAGGTCTTGCGAATCACCTTCTCGAATTCCGCTTCGAGAAGGTGATAGGGCTCACTGGCGCGCAGGATAACCTTGAGGTGGCGGTTATTGACCGACCGCACCTCCAGCGACAGCTGCAAACGTTCGCATTGCAGGCTGGCCTCGCCATACCCGGTCATGCTGCACAGCACGGGCACCTCACGTTGCGACCCCGAGGAATGGGTTACTGACCTTCGGGTTGTTCGCCCGCACCGCCCGCTGGTAACTGGATGGCCGAAGGCTGTGGGTGGGCGGGTCCCGGCTGGACAAAGCGGATCTGGACCATGATGAGGAAGAACCAGATGGCGGCCACCACGATGGTGATGCGGGTGAAGGCATCGCCGGCTCGTGAGCCGAAGGCGCTGGAACCGCCCATGCCACCGAAGGCACCGGCCAGGCCGCCGCCCTTGCCACGCTGGATCAGCACCAGCAGGATCAGGAACAGACCCAGCAGCAGGATCACCAGGTTGATGAAACCAGTCAGGAAGGTTGCAGCAACGATCATCGCTTCCTCGCGTTTATCTCTTTCGCCCACGCATCTCCGGTTGAGAGGGGGTGGGAATCATTGATTCTAGCGAACCTCTCCATCGGAGACAAGGAGGCTATTCCGCCACCCCGACATCTGCTCTGGACATGCCGATCGCCTCTGCTATAGGGCACACATGGCCACCGTGTCCCCCGATTATCAGGTCGAACTCGAGGTCTTCCGTGGACCGCTCGACCTGCTGCTCTACCTGGTCAAGCGCGACGAGGTCGATATCCGTGACATTCCCATCGCCCGTGTCACGGAGCAATTCAAGGCGTACCTCGACGTGCTGCACCTGATCGACGTCGAACGGGTCGGCGACTTCCTGGTCATGGCCGCCACGTTGCTCGAGATCAAGAGCAAGATGCTTCTGCCACGACCGGAAGAGACCAGCGAGGAACTCGCCGATCCCCGTCTGGAACTGGTTCGACAACTACTCGAATACAAGAAGTTCAAGGACGCGACGAGCCAGCTCGAAGTCCAGGCCGAGCAGGTCGCTCGCCGTCAACCGCGCCGTCCCGTTCCCGGCGTGAAGCTGCCCGGTTCGACCCGCGAGGAGGCAACCGTTCAGGCCGTCGAACTGTGGGACCTCGTCGGTGCCTTCAGCCGGCTCATGCGCGAGACACTGACGCAGCAACAGCACGCGATCGTCGTCGATACCACGCCCCTGCACGTCTACATGGACGAGGTCGAGACCCGCCTGTGCGAGCAGGGCCGAATGCCATTTCTGGACCTGTTCTCGCCTCCACACACCCGCGTTCGCCTGATCGGCCTGTTCCTCGCCCTGCTCGAGTTGACCAAGCAGAAACGTCTCATTCCCGAGCAGCCCGATCCGTTCGGTCCAATCTGGGTCGCTCGACTCGAGGAGCCCGGAATCGCCTCGGCCGCGTGACTTCGAGTGTCACAGTTCTCCCGCCTCCCGGTACATGCCGCAACAAGGCTCGAGTCGGGAGAACTCTCATGATGCCCGCTCCGGCCTACGACGACGCCGCGACCGCCGGGTTGTGAATGCTCGCCTCCAGTTCCGGCAGGCGCAGACGGGCCCCTTGCCGGTCGAAGAAGACCGGCATCACCGACTTCGACACGCCCGCATCGGAGCCCAGACCCAGATAGCGATGAGCCGGCGTCGAGAGCCGTAGAATCGTCCGGAACAGGTAGAGCCGAATCGTGTCGAGAGGCCCGAGATCCTCGCCGACGAGGATCTCTTCTTCGCCCGCCTCGATGATCCAGCGATCCGACGGAATCTGAAGTCGGCCCTGCTGCTGCAACTCGGCCAGGGCCTGACGGATGTCCGGCCGCTCGGCGTAGCCATACGAAACGATCACCGAGACGATCCCGGAACTGAGCGGGATGACCTCGTAGCGATCGCCGACAACCTCCGGATCGGCCACCTGATTGACGTGCAGCAGCGTGATGTGCCGGGGCAGCGCTCCGGTCTTCTTGAGGAAGACCCGCAGCACGACCGGCACGCGGTCGGTCGGCTGGCGAATCGGCCGGGAGCAGAGGAAGACGACCGCCCGGTTGATCTCGACCAGCTCGCGCGGCCCCTGGACCACGCGCGCGGCCAGGTAGAGTCCCTCGGCGATGGCCTGCTTGGCCTCGTTGAGCATCGCACGCAGGTCGATCAGCCACTGAATCGGCTTGGTGTCGTAGGACCCGAACGCGGTCGCCAGTCGAGCCCGACCCCACTGCCAGGTCAACATCCCGCCGACGACCACGGCAGCGACCAGAATCGGAACGTAGCCCCCCTCCATGAACTTCAGACTGTTGGCGGCGAAGAAGAGCAGATCGACCGCCAGGAGCGGACCACACACGAGCCAGACGAGAACGGGTGCCTTCTTCCAGACGTAGATGGCGACGTAGGCGAAGCAGAACGTCGTGATCGCCATCGTCGCCGTGACGGCGATGCCGTAGGCCGTCGCCAGGGCCGAGGCCGTCTGGAAGTAGAGCGTCAGGGCGATGCAGCCGATGAGCATGGCGTAGTTCACGGCCGGGATGTAAACCTGCCCCTCGACCTCCTTCGACGTGTACTTGACGTCGAAGCGCGGACAGAAGCCCAGGACGATCGCCTGCTTGACGACAGAGAACATGCCGGTGATCAGCGCCTGGCTGGCGATGATCGCCGCGATGGTCGAGACGCCGATGTCGAAGACCTTGAGCGAACCGTCGAGCCAGCCGACGCCGACAACCGGCGTCAGGGCGTAGAACGTGTTGCCGCCGGCCGGCACGCCCCGTTCCAGGACGTAGGCGATCTGGCCGAAGTAGTTCAGCAGCAGGCACGGCAGGACCAGCGTTCGCCAGGACAGCACGATCGGCTCCCGGCCAAAATGGCCCATGTCGGCGTACATCGCCTCGCCGCCGGTGATCGCCAGGACGACCGCGCCGAGGATGACGAAGGAACCGATCCAGCCCTGACTCCAGAGGAAATCGACCGCGTAGGCCGGGTTGATGGCCAGGATCACGCCGGGATGTGCAGCCACCCAGGGGATGCCCTTCAGGGCGATCCAGGGGAACCAGATGAAGACCATGAAGTAGCCGAAGAGGCCGCCGATCCGGGCGGTGCCGCGGAACTGGACGCGGAACAGCAGCAAGAGCGTACCGACCGTGGCGACGACGGCCCAGGCCTCGCCGAGCGGTTCGTAGGCTCCGAGCATCGTGATGACCGGCGTGATCAGACCATCGGCCACGAACATGCCGGTCGCGACGACGACGAGAAAGCCGATTACCGTCAGGCCGATGACCTTGCCCGGAACGCCGACGAGCAGCGTCCAGAGGGCGAACGTGCCCCCCTCGCCGGTGCCGTCTCCCTTGCTGTCGGCGCGGGTGATGAGCAGGCCATACTTGACCGTGAGGAACATCAGCGCCCAGAAGACGAGGCTCAGACCACCGAGCAGGGCACGCTCATCGGTGGCACCGCGCAGGTTCAGCTCCCGGACGATCTCCGTGACCGTGTAGAGAACGCTGGTGCCGATGTCTCCGTAGACCGTCCCGGTCGCCTGCCGCATGCGGGTGAGAAGCCCGGAAGGGAGACGCCCCGGGCTGTCATGGCTTGTCGACACGCTTCATCCTCCAGAGGCGAACCGAACCGGGACCGTCCCTCACCCGGCCACCTGGGGCAACTCCCAGCGTGAGACAATCGGTCGATACGGCTCCGCCAGGGACTCGCCCACCACTGGCTCACCGATCAATCCTTCACCAGCGAGGCCCGTGATCCGCACTGGCACGCGCCGACGACGCAGGGCCGGGAGATGTCCCCGCAGACTCACGGCGACGTATCGGCACGAGGTGCCGGCCACGTTTCCGGGGCGTTCCGCATCGGCCGACTCGACCAGCACGTCGAGGGTTCGGCCGATCAGCGATCGGCGGTAGCGCTCCCCGACTTCCAGGGCGAGTTCCCGCAGCCGCTCCCGTCGCCAGGTCAGCACGGGCGGCGGAACGTGATCCGTCAGCCGGGCGGCCGACGTCCCTTCCCGTGGACTGTACGAGAAGAGATGCACCTGAGTAAAGCCCGCCTCGCGGACGACACCACAGGTCGCCTGGAAGTCGGCCTCCGTCTCGCCGGGAAAACCAACGATCACGTCGGTGGTCAGGGCCGGTGCGTCGAGTGCTTCGCGGACCCGGGCGACGGTCGAGAGAAAATCCTCGCGTCGATAGCGGCGCTTCATCCGGCCCAGGACGGCATTCGAGCCGCTCTGCAAGCAGAGATGCAGATGCGGCACTACGCGTGGATTCGCGCGCAGCACGCGCAGCAGATCCACGCGGGCCTCGGCCGCTTCGAGGCTGCTCAACCGGATACGGAAATCGCCCGGTAACTCCGTCAGCCGATCGAGCAGGTGCCACAGCCTTGTCGCCTGGTCGCGCGGCCGACCCCGGCTCAGGTCGATGCCGTAGTGGCCCAGGTGGATGCCGTTGAGGACGATCTCGGGATAGCCGCCTTCCTCGACGAGTCGGCGCACCTCGTCGGCGATCTCCGTGATCGGTCGGGATCGCAAACCGGGCCGAACGCTGGGGATGATGCAGTAGCTGCACCGGAGCAGACAGCCGTCCTGCACCTTGACGAAGGCGCGCTGATGGCCATCGAAGCGTGAGATGCCGCCCAGCGGCCCGGTCACGCCGTACGGCGACAGTTCCTCGACGAGCCGTTCCTTGTCGGTGATGACGTGCGTCACTCCCGGCAACCGGGCGACGGTCTCCGGCTCACGGGTCGCATAGCAGCCCAGGACGATGATCCGGGCGGTCGGGTTTCGCTGATGCAGTCGGCGGACGAGCTGGCGTGCCTTGGCGTCGGCCTCGTGCGTGACGGTACACGTGTTGACGACGCAGAGATCGGCCGGTTCGCCCTCGGCGGCCTCGATCCAGCCGGCCGCTTCGAGCAGTTCACGCGCATACTGCGTCTCGTACTGGTTGACCTTGCAACCAAGGGTCGCCAGCCGAACGGTGCCCTGCGGAAGCGTCATCGACTCTCACCCGTGTTCCAGCGACCGGAAGCCCG
>CAYYJM010000245.1:6077-9630 GCA_964471755.1 uncultured Alcaligenaceae bacterium | reverse complement strand
GGCGAACCGAGCGCCTCCTGGCCGGGCACGAGCCGACTGCCCACTTCAAGGATGGGCCCGGCGAAGGTGAACGACTCGGCGGCGGCCCGAACCAGGCCGCGAACAAAGGGATTCATGCGACCTTCCCTGGCCGAATGGAATGCTGACCACGAACGGGCGAGCGGGCTGGGCGAGAAGCTACCCGGACGACGGGAGGCGTGTCAATCCAGGTTCAGTTCCACCGGGCCGGAGGCGTCCGGCTGGATCTCGCGGAACAGGTGCGCACGCTCCGGATCGCGGTAGTAGGCTGGCACGACCACCTGATGGCTCGACCCGGCGATCGTGATGCGATGCCAGCCCGGGACAGCTCCGTCGCGGTCGTCGCTCTTGAGACGGAATCGGCCGTCGGGCAGAATCTCCGCCCAGGCGATCGGGCCGTTGTTGCCGCGCTCCGGGTCGGGAGTGAAGACGACCGTGCCGGCATCCACAGGCTGACCACGAAACAGGATGCGCCCCTCGACGGGCATCAGAGTGGGCTCGCCCTTGCCGCAGCCGACCAGAGCCAGCGGCAGCAGCAGTAGCCAGATCGACCAGCGGGAAGTGATCATTGGGCCTATTCCTCCGCTCCCTCTTGATCGCCAAACCGACCCAAGGTATAGCGAGCCGACCGTTTCAAGTCGAGGCCGTAGCGGTTCGGCTTGATTCGGCCGGCGGCCAGCGATAGTGTCGCCAGTCCGGAACAATGGGGGAGGCGAAGAGGGACGCTCGCGCCCGGCGGAGCAACCGCCGTGGAGTAGCCGACCCGGTCGCCGTCTCATGAGGAGACGAGAACGTGAAGAAGAGACTCTTCTCGCTGCTGCTGGTGACGGCCGTTCTGAGCGGCCTCGCCCTGCTGACCAGCCAGACCGTGGCCCAGGCCCCGAACAACCAGCCGGCGGCCGCCGCCAGCCAGCCGACGACCCGCGTGGCCGTCATCAACCTGTCCTACGTCGTCAAGAACTACGACAAGTACGTCGATTTCTCCACGCACATGAAGAAGCAGGTGGAAGTCTACGAGGAACGGGTCAAGGGCAAGAAGGCCGCCTACGACGCCATCATCAAGGAGGCGAGCAAGCCGGAGGTCACTCAGGACCAGCGCCTCAAGTACGAGAGGGACATCAAGGGCGTGCAGCGCGAGATCGAGGACATCACCAACGAGGGCAAGCGCTACGTCGGCCAGAAGAGCGACGAGCAGATGGTCATCCTGTACCGCGAGATCCAGGACACGGCCATCCGCTACGCCAACGCCCGCGGCTACGAGATGGTGCTGCACTTCAACGACGCGCCGTCGAACACGCCGGAATACTACAGCCCGGGCAACATTGCCCGCAAGATGCAGGCCGGGGCCATGATGCCGCTCTACATTCACCCGGCCCTGGACATCAGCCCCCTGGTGAAAGAGACGCTGAACCAGGGCTACGCACAGTGGAAGGCCAAGCAGGGCGGTGCCCGGCCAGGCCAGTGACCGATCCCGTGTCCCCGGCCGTTCTGCGAGGGCCGGCCGGGGTCCTTTCCCCCCGCCCTCGCCGCACAGGAAAATCGCCTCATGATGAAGCGATCCGGTGTTTTCGTTCTCGTGGTCGTCGCCCTGGGTGTTCTGACGTTCGGGTCTCACGGCTCGGACGACGTGGAGGCCCGCAAGCCGGGCTCCGCCGGCCTCCGAGGCAAGACGGCCTACCTCAACCTCGGCCAGGTCGTCAAAGGGTACAAGAAGTTCCAGCACTTCGCGACCGTCATGAAGGGCCAGGTTGAGAAGGTCGAGGTTCGCATCAAGAAGCTCAAGAACCAGCTCGAGGCCCAGGTGAAGGAGTTCAGCCAGCCCGGCGTGTCGATCGAGGATCGCCAGAGCGGCGAACGGCACGCCCGCGACATTCAGCGCCAGATCGAGGACATGCTCACCGAAGGGAAGAGCCGGGTCGGCCGATCGAGCGACGAGCAGGTGGTCGAACTCTACCGCGAGATTCGGGAAGCCACCGCGGCCTACGCTCGCCAGGAGGGCCTCGACGCCGTTCTGCACTTCAACGACGCCACGCCGGGCACGCCGGAATTCTTCGCCCCCATGAACGTCTCACGCAAGATGCAGGCCGGCGCAGCGATGCCGCTCTACCTCGCGCCCGGCCTGGACATCACCGAGGTGATCCTGAACGAACTGAACGCCCGCTACAAGGAACGCGACGCGGACGAGTAACTCGCTCCGCAGGAATGAGTTGCGGCAAGGAGGCCAGACGCCATGATGCGCCGAATCGGCTCACGACAGGAACGAACGCTCAGCCGCCCGGCCGAGGTTCGCGGGATCGGTTACCTGACCGGGGCGAACGTTCGCCTGCGCTTCCTGCCAGCGGCACCGTCACACGGAATCGTCTTCGTTCGGACTGACCTGCGCCAGCGACCGAGCATCCCGGCTCGCGTCGATCAGGTCACCGGCACGGCCCGGCGAACGACCCTGGGCCAGGCTCACGCCGAGGTCAGCCTGGTCGAACACGTCCTGGCCGCTCTGGCCGGGCTCAAGATCGACAACTGCCGAATCGAGGTCGATGCTCCCGAACCGCCCGGCCTGGACGGTTCGGCGCTCGGCTTCGTCCAGGCCCTCCTGGAGGCTGGCTCCGTCGCGCAGCCGACCTGCCGGCCGATCTATCAGGTCCAGCGCAGCGTCGTCGTCCGGGCTGGCAAGGCCACGCTCGCCTGCCATCCCGGTGACGCGGACGCGCTCACGCTCTCCTATTTTCTCGACTACGGATACCCGTCGCCGATTGGGCGACAACTCCATACCGAGGTTCTCACGCCTGGAACCTTCATTCAGTCGATCGCCCCCTGTCGGACCTTCCTGCTCGAACGGGAGGTGGCCGAGTTGCGTCGCCTGGGGCTCGGCTCACGAACCACCTCGGCCGACCTGCTCGTCTTCGGAGCCCACGGCGTGATCGACAACACGCTCCGCTTCGCCAATGAGCCGGCCCGGCACAAGGTTCTCGACATGGTCGGCGATCTGGCCCTGCTCGGCGTCGATCTGGTCGGCCATGTCGTCGCCTGCCGTTCGGGGCATCCCCTGAACGTCGAACTGGCTCAGCTACTGGCGCAACACCTGGCCGTCGATCACGACGAGACGCCGTCGAGCGACGCGCCGATTCGGTCCCCTGGCGGAATGCTGGGCAAACGGGCAGCCTGAAGTGTACGGCGGCTTCGCAGGCCGCCTCCAAAGGAGACGACATGCCACGACTGCGCATCGGTGTGGTGGGGGTGGGCCATCTCGGCAAGGAGCATGCCCGCATCCTGGCCGGCCTCGACTCGGTCGATCTGGTCGGCGTGGTGGACGCCAGCCCGGCCCAGGCCCAGGCCATCGCCCTGAAATGCGGCACCCAGGCCTTCACCGACTACCGCGATCTGCTGCCGCTGGTGCAGGCGGCCGTGATCGTCGTGCCGACCACCTACCATCATCCGGTGGCGAAGGCTTTCCTCGAGGCCGACGTGCCGATCCTGGTCGAGAAGCCGTTCACCCCCTCGGTCGAGGAGGCCGACGACCTCGTCGCCCTGGCCCATC
>CAYYJM010000245.1:0-6067 GCA_964471755.1 uncultured Alcaligenaceae bacterium | reverse complement strand
ATCGTCGTGGCCTGGTCTTGCAGGTCGGCCACATCGAGCGGTTCAATCCCGCCTTCGAGGAGTTACAGCGTCGGCCGATTCAGCCCAAGGCGATTCACTGTGAGCGATTTAGCGGTTTCTCCGGTCGCTCCACCGATGTCGGCGTCGTGCTGGACATGATGATCCACGATCTGGATCTGGTGCTGGCCCTGCTCCGTGCCCCGGCGGTCGGCGTCGAGGCGCTCGGCGTCTCGGTCCTGGGCGGCCATGAGGATCTGGCCCAGGCGACGGTTCACTTTGCCGATGGCTGTGTGGCCACGTTCCGTGCCAGCCGGGTCAGCCCGGAGCCGGCCCGGCGGATGCAGGTCTTCGGCCCGGAAGGGTTCGCGACAGTCGATTTTGCCCGGAAGACGCTGACGCTCGTTCAGCCGGGCGAGGGCCTCCGGAAGGGCCGGATTGACGCGCGCCGTGCCGACCCGGCCACCTTGCAGAGTCTCAAGACCGAACTGTTCACACGTCACCTGGAGACGCTGACGCTGGACTGTAACGAGGGGGACCAGCTCACGCGCGAACTGTTCGACTTCGTGCAGAGTGTGACGACGGGCAGCACTCCGCGCGTCGATGGCGTGGCGGGCCGAAACGCCGTCGCCCTGGCCCAGGCCGTGGTGACCGGTCTGCGGCGGCATCGCTGGGACGGCGAGGCGACCTCCGCCGCCGGCCCCCATCACCTGCCGACGCCCCTGGGGCCGCTGTTCACGACGATGACTGCGCGCAAGGCGGCGTGACGTTCGTTCGGATCGACACTTCTCTCTCGGGAACGCCCGGAAACGCGCGGCGGTCCCGGAACCCACCTGTCCCGACTCCCCAATCTCGGCTGTTTATTCCGGTCGGGTCGACTTTGCCGCGACCCGGCCGCGATGCTGCGCCGAGATGCCGAAATGTGGTTGCTCAGGTTCGTCTTGAGGAGGAAAATATACGGAACGTGCAATCTCTACCGTTGGCAACCCGCCGACGCTCTTCCCGCATGAGGGGATAACATCATGGCCAAACATCGCGACGAAGCTCCTCTGCCGGACGACTCAAACCAGGACGATCTCGACCCCATCGAGTTCGATGATGTCCCCGAGATCATCGAGGAGGCGGAGATCATCGAAGAGATCGATCTGGGAGGAACGCCGAGTTCGGAACCGAGTGGTGTGTCCGAGGAGGAATGGGCCGCGCTTCTGAGCGATGACCCGCCCGTTGAAGAGGCCGAGATCGCCGAAGCGGCCGAGATCGGCGAAGCGGATGAAATCATCGAGGCGGCAGAGATTTCCGAAGAGGTCGATCTGGGTGCCTCGCCAAGTTCGGAACCGAGTGGCGTATCCGATGGGGGATGGGCCGCGCTTCTGAGCGATGACCAGCCTGTCGAAGAGGCCGAGATCGGCGAACCAGTCGAGATCGGCGAACCAGTCGAGATCGGCGAAGCGGATGAGATCATCGAGGCGGCGGAGAGTTCCGATGAGATCGATCTAGGGGGAACGCCAGGCCCCGAACCGAGCGCCGTCTCCAACGTCGAATGGGCCTCGCTGCTGAGCGACGATCCGCCCATCGAGGAGGCCGAGGAGGTGGTCGAGATCGCCGCGGAGGAGCTGGCGGGTGACTCGGCCGTCGATCTGGGCGGTGCCCCACCGGCGCTGCCCGACGATGACCTGCTGATGCCGCCGACCTCGTCCGACGTGCTGAATGACGCCAACGCCGTCATGGTCCTGGAAGACGACGTGCCCAGTCCTCCGCCGGAAGAGCCGATCCGCGAGTCGTCGGCGGTCTTCGCCATCCCGCCGGAGATCGATTTCGACGCGCCGACAACGCTGCCACGTCTGCCCGACGTGTCCGGGGTCCATCTCGACGACCCGGAAGTTCACGAACCCGAGGTCGTCGGCGAGTCGTCCGAGGTTTCCCTCGGTGCGGAGGGGTTCCTCGATCCCGAGTTCATCGAGAGTTCCTCCGGCAACGCCGTTCTCGCGGATGACCTCGACGAGGTGTCCTTCGAGGATGCTCCCGTGGAAGCGAGCCACGAGCATTCCGATGACCTGATGCTCGAGGATATCGTTGAGCAGGAAACCCTCGCCCTGGACGACGAGGTCGATCTGGGCGGCGACCCGTCTGAGTCCGACCTCATTCTGCAAGAGGCCGCCGAGCTGGCCGGCACGGCGAGCGATTCCGCCGTCCGCCTGGACGAACTGCATCCGGCCATCGAGGAGGAAGGTGCCGACCTGCTCCAGATGATGGACGAGGTTCCCTCCGGTGAGGTCATCGCCGAGATCGAGGATTTCGAGTTCACCGAACCGCCCACGGAGGAGACCGAGGCAGTGGCCTTCGAGGCTCCGCCGCCCGCTTCCGAGGAGTCGGAGATCCTGCGTACCGGCGGCCGGATTCCGCGACCGGATTCGCTGGGCGAGATGGAATGGCAAGACGACCTGGCCGGCGAGGCCGCGCTGAGCGATCCGATCGAGGACATGACCTTCGACGAGCCCGAGTTCGAGGCGGAAGACCAGCCGGTCGAGGAGGACATCTCGTTCGAGGACGTTCCCGCTGAGGAGGACATCTCGTTCGAGGACGTTCCCGCTGAGGAGGACATCTCGTTCGAGGACCCTTCCGCCGAGGAGGAAATCCCGTTCGAGGAACCAGAGGAAAAGCCGGCACCCAGGCCAGGTAAGAAGCCTCAGAAGGGCAAGAAGCTGGTCGCCGAGACCGAGGCCGATCCGGATCGCGCCGAGGCGGGCCAGAAGAAGCAGCCGAAGCCGCGTGGCCGGGCCGGAGCCTGGTTCGGCGGCACGCTGCTCGGCCTGCTTCTCGGCGGTGGCGGTCTGATTGGGGCGGCCCTGTATGGCTACGATCCGATGCCGATGGTCGGCGACGCGGTCGGCCTTCCGGTGAACGAGCGCCGCGAGGCTCCCAAACCGGTCGTGCCGCCGGCTCCGACGTTCGCCGACCTGGCCGTGGCTCTGCAACATGGCGACTTCGAGAAGGCGAACCAGGTTCGACCCGACAGCCTGCCCGTTCAGAAGCCGGAGGATCAGGCCCTGCTCGGTCAGTTCCGCTTCCAGAATTACCTGCAAAAACAGGCCCTGGCCGGGGCTCCGATCCAGGCCGGCGACGAGGAACTCAAGCAGGCCGCCCAGACCTTGCAGGAGGCCAAGACGGCCGACGCGCTGCTGACCCTGGCCCAGCTCCAGATGACGACCGGTGACCTGGCCTCGGCCGAGAAGACCTTGCTGGAAGCCAGCGTCCAGTTCAAGGCCGACGCCACGGCCCAGCGACGCATCGAGGCGGCGCAGATCCGCCTGCAACTCCGCAAGGAGGAGCAGAAGCCGCCCGTGCCGCCGGCCCCGCCCGTGCCGCCGGCTCCGCCAGCCCCCGCTCCGCAGGTATCGACGTTGCTCCTGAGCGTGATGCTCGGCCTGCAACCGCCGGTCGTTCAACCGCAGCCGCAGCCGCAACCGCCGATGCCCATGCCGATGCCGATGCCGGCACCGGCTCCGGTCGCGCTGCCCGAGGCGGGGTTCGATTTCTGGCAGGCGATCAAGCTCGGCCGGGAACACAAGTTCTCCGAGGCCCGGCTCGCCCTGACTCGAGCGATCGAGGCCCACGAGAAACGGCGCTTCGCCCGCCTGAATCAGGCCCAGAATCCCGAGAGCGATCCGACCGAGGAAATCTTCCTGCGAGCGTGCAAGGAACTCCGCGCGGCCTACGAAGGCCAGGAGAACCTCAAGAAGGGCGGCTACCTGGTCGATAAGGCCGACCCGAACAAGGCCCTGGCCGCCGCTCTCAAGGACGCCGCCGACGGCAAGGTCGCGTCCGACACGCTGAGCAAGGTCGGCACCAAGCTGGCCGACGCGAAGCTGATCGACAACCCGAACGACCTCGCCGCCGGGGTGGAGAAGGTGATCACCGATCGCAAGGCCGACAGTGAGAAGATCACCAAGCTGGTGAAGGACTACGGTGACGCGAAGAAGACCAACGAGACGCTGACCCTGGACCTGACCACGACGAAGAAGCAGGCCGCGGACCTCCAGACGAAGCTGACCACCACGGAAAAGGAGCTGGCGACGACGATCGCGGCTCGTGATGAGGCGAACACCTTCGTGGACGGCGCGGGCAAACTGCTCGTCGAGGCGAAGGTCGCCCCGGAGAAGCCGAATCGGCCGCAGTTCCTCAAGGGCCTTCAGGAAGTGATCAAGACGGCCGAGATGAAGGACCCCGGCGCGACGATGCGGATGCTGCGCAAGGATCTCTCCGACCAGGAGAAGAAGTACGAGACGGACACGGCCGCCCTGAAGGCGGACAAGGTCACGGCCCTGGCCGATCAGAAGACCTTCTACGAGAAGCAGACGGCCGAACTGAAGGACCGTCAGGCGAAGGAAGTGTCCGGCCTGAACGCCCAGCTCAAGGAGAGCCGACGTGCGGCCGAGGTCATGCCGACCTACCTGAAGGCGTTGCAGAAACGCGGCACGAGCCTGGAGAAGTCGGCCGAGGACGACATCGCCCGGGTCGGCCGCGACCCGGTGGCGACGGCCGTCGAGAAGGCCAGTGCCGAGGTCGTTCGCGGTGAGATTCTCCGCAATCGGCGTCAGTATGGCGAGGCGAAGATGGTCCTGGAGACGGCCCTGCCGACCCTACCGACGGACTCGGCCTTTGCCGTGACCGGCAAGGAACTGTTGGCGGAGGTGTCCGATCCGGCCGCGTTCGTGATCCGTCAGGTGGCCGAACTGCTGGCTCACGGCGAACGCGGCGAGGCGGTGAAACTGCTCAAGTCCGAGGTGGAAGCGCTGCCGGCCGAGGCGCGTCCGCCGCTGATCGCCGAGCGGGCCCTGCTGCAACTGGATGAGCTGGTCCACCGGACGGGCGGTCATTTCACGCTCGAAGATCCGGCCCTGCTGGCGGCGCAGAAGGACGCAGCCGAGGCCGAGGCGGCTGGCACTCCTGCGGGGAGCTACGCCGCCGGCCGGATCGCCGAGGAACTCAACCAGTTCAACCTCGCGATCGAGAAGTATCGCGAGGCGATCAAGCGGCACGGCAAGGCGGACGAGGCCGCGGTACGCTACCAGATCGCCCTGGCTCGCAGTCTGGTTCAGGCGAGCCAGCCGTGGATTCCGCCGGGCGGTCGGAAGCCGGCCGTGGCTCCGGCTCCGGCCGACGGCAAGGACACCCGACTCGACGTTCCGGGTCTGCGTGATCTGCTCGTCCTGCTGTCGCTGGGTCTTCAGCCGGGCGAACTGCTCGGCAGTCCGAACCGGGCGGAGGCGCAGCGGTTGGCCGAGGCGATTCTTGCTCTGGGCGACAAGGCCCCGTTCGACGCCCGGGCACAGGCCCTGGCCATCAAGGGCCGCTGGACTCAGGCCCTGACCGTCTATGCCGAGGGTCTGCGCGGTGTCCTTCGTGGCGATCAGGCCGATGGTCTGCTGCTGCTGATCCGCAATCACCCGGCTCTGAAGCGGGACGACGAGGACCGGATCAATCCGCTGGAAGCGGAGCGCCTGTACGGCCAGGCCGTGCGGCTCTACTTCCTGGGCGATCATGCCGAGGCCGAGAAACTGCTGCTGGCGTCGCTGGAGGCCAACGATCAGGACGCACGGACGTTCTACTATCTCGGCCTGGCTCGCCTGGCCCAGAAGAAGAACGATCTGGCCTACGGCAGCTTCGAGGCTGGCGCTCAGCTCGAACGTCAGGGCAAACCCAGTCGGCCGATGATCAACACGTCGCTGGAACGTATCCAGGGGATCGAGCGCCGCACCCTCAGCCAGGTTCGTGATCGGGTCGAGCGGTGATCTTGCCATCGTGAAACGAAGACCGCCGGCAAGCCGGCGGCTAAATTCTGCCCGTCTGGCCGGAATGCCCCCGGGGTCGTAGTCTCAGCCGGGGGCACCACATTCCGCGGGAATCCACCCGTAATCCGGCTCATGGCAGGAGCAAACCTTCCGTGCCTTTCGCGATGCTGCTCATGTTCGCGCTGACGCTCTTTACCAGCGCGAGTCTCCTCTTCCTGGTCCAGCCGATGGTCGGCAAACTACTCCTGCCCTTTCTGGGTGGGACGCCGGCCATCTGG
>CAYYJM010000244.1:6789-9687 GCA_964471755.1 uncultured Alcaligenaceae bacterium | reverse complement strand
GGCCCGCTGGGAAATAGACTTCCGAGGAACACCCATGAGTGAGTTTATCCCGGCCTCGCCGGGCGGACAAGACGGGAACGCTGCACTCGATGCAGCTGTTCGATACCTCTCCGCTGGTCTTTCGGTCATCCCGATTCGCGCCGACGGATCGAAGCAACCCGCGACCCGCTGGAAGGATTTTCAGACCAGCGCCGCCAGCGCGGAGCAGGTGCGTTCCTGGTTCTCGGCCGGACGGCGGGGAATTGCACTGGTCTGCGGCGCGGCTTCTGGGATGCTGGAATGCCTCGACTTCGACGACCTGGACGCCGCGACCGGATGGGAGGAGATCGTCAGGAGCGTTTGCCCCGACCTGCTGGCCAGGCTCGTCATCGTCAAGACGCCACGCCCTGGCCTGCACGTCTGGTATCGCGTCGATTCCTCGGTGCCAGGCAATCAGGTGATTGCCACCGCGATTGACGACAAGGGAGGGAGAAAAACCCTGATCGAGACGAGGGGGCATGGCGGTTACGCGCTGGTGCCTGGCGGACATCCCGACGCTCACCCGGCAGGCCGGCCCTACGAACTGGTTCACGGCAGCTTCGACCGGTTCCCCGTCCTGACGACAGACGAGCGTACCCTTCTTCACGAACTGGCCCGATCGCTGGGGACTCCAGGACAGGCGAACGACGAGAGCCCCGACGGTCGCAACGGCGCGAACCCGGCCGGGCCCATCGGCGAACGGCCGGGCGACGTTTTCGAGCGGGACGGCCCGTCCTGGCGTGAGGTGCTGGAACCGCACGGATGGCAGTTTCTGCACGCCACTAACGGCGTGGAGTACCTGCGACGGCCCGGCAAGGACGGAAAGTCGTGCAGCGCCACGCTCGGCCACTGCCGAAGCAAGGACGGACTGCCCCGGCTCTACGTCTTCTCCTCGAGCGCCTCGCCGTTCGAGGCCGGCCATAGTTACAGCAAGTTCGCTGCCTTCACGCTGCTCGAACACGCTGGCGACTTCGGAGCGGCCGCCCGCGCCCTGGCGAGCCAGGGGCACGGTAGCAACGAAAGGTGCAGTACCGGCGATGACGCCGGCGACAGCGACGAGCAGGACGGCCGGGATGGCCAGAAGAAAAAGCGGCCGTCCGCTGCCGAGGAACTGGTGTCGATCGCCCTGGCGAACTTCGACCTCTGGCATGACCCGTCCGGCGACGGCTTCGCCAGCAGGGGGCGAGAGTCCTACCCGATCCGTGGCAAGCAGTTCCGCAAGCTGCTCGTCGGCGAGTACCTGAAACGGACGGCCTCGGTGCCGAACGGCGAGGCCCTCGGCAACGCGGTCAGCGTCATCGATGCCCTGGCGACCATCGACGGGCCCGAGTGCGAGGTGTTCGTGCGGATCGGCCAGCACGCCGACAGGACCTACCTGTTCCTCGGCGACCAGGCAGGACAGGTAGTCGAGATTGACGCGGAAGGCTGGCGGCTCTGCGACCGGCCGCCCGTGCGGTTCGTCCGGCCGTCGAGCATGCGGGCCCTGCCGGTCCCGGAGCGTGGCGGCGACCTGGACGACCTGCGGCGGTTCATCAACGTCGGGGACGACGACAGCTTTGCCCTGCTGCTGGGCTGGCTCGCCGCGTCGCTTCAGGCCGACGCGCCTTGCCCGGCCCTGGTTCTGACCGGCGAGCAGGGCTCCGCGAAATCGACCACGGCCCGCGTCCTCAAGGCCTTGATCGACCAGTCCGCCGGCCCGCTGCGAAGTGAGGCACGCGATCCCCGTGACTTGCAAATCGCCTCGCGTCACTCCTGGCTCCTGTGCTTCGACAACCTTGGCCGGTTGACGCCGTGGCTCTCGGACTGCCTCTGCCGACTGGCGACGGGGGGCGGATTCGCGACGCGGGAGCTGTACTCCGACAGCGACGAGGTCATCTTCGACGCCAGGCGGCCGGTAGTCCTCAACGGAATCGAGGACATCGTCAGCCGGCCCGACTTGCTGGAGCGGGCCGTCTTGCTGCGACACCCGGCCATCGCCGAGAGCAAGCGCCGGCTGGAAGCGGACCTCTGGGCCGAGTTCGAGCGCGAACGCCCTCGGCTCCTTGGGGCGCTGCTGGACCGCCTGTCGGCCGGACTGCGGCAGCGGCCGGCCGTTCAGCTGGACCGACTGCCCCGCATGGCCGACTTCGCTCGACTGGCCGTCGCATGCGAGCAGGCCGCCGGCGAGCGGCCGACCTTCCTCGACGCCTACAGCGGCAACCAGCGGAGCGGCCATGAACTGGCACTTGAAGATGACCAACTGGCCGACACTCTGAGAAGGTTCATCGACGGCCTGCCGGACGGGGCCTGGCAGGGCACGGCGACCGAGCTGCTCGCCGCCCTTACCCCGCTGGCCTCCGACCCGAAGGCCAGGGACTGGCCGAAACGGGCGAACGCCCTGACCGGACGCTTGCGACGACTGGCACCGGCCCTGGGTCGGGTTCACGGCCTTCGCATCGACTGCGATGCCAGGGAGGCACGGGCCGAGGCCATCGGCCAACGCCGTCGGATCGTGACCATCAACCCGACCCGATAAGTGGTGCAAAAGATCGTGCCCATCGTGCCCATCGTGCCCGGGCCGGCAGGTGATTTTGCCGAACGCCATATTTCCCATGGGTTTGCGCCTCTCCCTGGGGTGGGCACGATGGGCACGATCCCGGGCACGATGGGTACGATCCCGGGCACGATGGGCACGATCCTGGGTACGATCCCGGGCACGATCCCTGACCGGCGATGGAATTGACGCAACCACAAGCAGAGGCGACCGTTACGACCTGACAGAAGGTCGCAGTGGGCACGGTGGGCACGATGGGCACGATCTTTTGCACCCACTATCGGCCTCGCCCCGGTTCGGGCCGGGCCGGCGGCCGCTGGCGTTAACCTGGCTCCTCGTAGTCGCCG
>CAYYJM010000244.1:0-6779 GCA_964471755.1 uncultured Alcaligenaceae bacterium | reverse complement strand
CTCGACAACGTGGTCGCACTGGGCGACAACGAGGGTGCCTTCATCCTCCCCCTCGACGACGTAGAACGTCATGAGGTGGACCCGAAGCGGGCTCCCCTCGACGGGGAGGTCCATCCGGAAGACCCACGTCGGCATCGGTGCGGCCAACCGCCAGAGTGAATCCAGGCGGGCCAGTAGATCGAGGTGCAGGGCCGTCAGCACGGCGAGAACCTGCTGCCGGGACAGGCCCCACGAGTAGATGGCGTCCCGGCTCTCAACGGGAATCCGTACCCGACTGTAGCTCACCGATCACGTCCCCCACGTCCTGGTATCGACCCGCCTTGACCTCCTGAAGCGCGGCCTCGATCCGGGCCGGGTCACGACGCGGCCAGGAGCGCTTCACCCGGTCAATCTCGTGGCGGATGCTGGCGTGCGCGGCGCGGAACTCCGTCTCCCGGGCGACGGCATGGCCCAGTCGCTCGGCCTCCCGGACAAGATCGCCGACCGCGCCACCGAACCTGTCGAAGGCATCGAGCAGGCCGGCGAGCCCCTCGCCGATCTCCTCGACGTGGGGTAGCCGATTGTCCCGCGTGAGCCGATGCAGGTTGCGGGCCAGCGCGCCGACAAGGGCAGCTTCCTCGACGAAGACGGCGGCCCAGTCCTCCACGTCGCGTGCGAACATGGCGGCATCGTGGTCCCCGCGCCAGGCCTCGTCACGGCCTTCGCGGACCTGTTCGTAGAGATGTTCGGCAGCCAGTCGCCGAGCATCGAGGCGGACACGAGACGGCGCGCTCATCGGTCGATACCTCCTCGGGCTGATGTCCTGGCACCCACGCTCATCGGGGTGTACCTTGCTAGCCTACGGCAGGTCAAGCCGGGTTGCAACTCCGTGCCGCTCAGTGCCGGCCCGTGACCTGCTACAGGCGAGCGCCCCTGTCCCAGGAACGCCGGCCTGCAACTTTGACTCTGCTGCGCAGAGATACAAAAATTGTGCAGAGCAGAGCCCCCGCAGGAGCGTGCTGCCGGGCCGAAAAGGGACGGAAAGGGGCGTGCTCGGGGGGCTGGAAGGCCGAGGCGATGCGCTGGCCGCCCGGGGATTATGTGACACAAAAACGGGCGCGAAAGGTGTTCGCGCTGGAGGCGCAAACCGTCTGACGTGAACGAGTTGTGTCGGAATGATCGGGGCGGACGGCGTGCAGGGCTGCGCGGTCGGCGCAGCCCCGCACGGTCCACTGTCGCGCGCCGCTGACCGGGGCCCCGGAACGATTCGCGGGTCCTTCGCGGAGAAAGACAGGACGGAGACTGATTGGGGAACAATCGCCGGTTGAACGACACTTGCTTTACTGCGACCAGGCCGGGCCGTGCTTCGTTGAACGAGCGAGAAGCACGCAAAAACCGCGCATCCGGCGCATGTATCGAAAACCTCCTTGTCGGCGTTATCGCCCCAGGCTGTGCAGGTGGAACCAAAAAAAACTTCCCGATGGGATTGAACATTTCGGTTCATTCCTGCAATGATAGACTTGTAGACGCACGAAGGTACACCAGTGTACAGGACGACGAATCGGAGGCCATTTCGCGGACGGACGCCGCAACTCGGAACAGGGGTTTACCAGGAGGGCATGTGATGACCAAACAACAGCAGGCATCAGAAGTCAAGTTGACGTACTCGCTGGAGGAAGCTGCGGTGGCCATCGGGGTTTGCACCCGCACGGTGTCCACGCTCGTCGGCAACGGGAGGCTCCGCGTGTGCCGGGTGGGCCGGCGAGTTCTGGTTCCGATCGACGCCATCGAGGAATTTCTCGCAGGACGCGGCACGAACCAGGACACGGCGACCTGACCCGGCTGTTGGCGGTTCTTTCCCGTCCTGCCCCGGCTGTCGAGGCAGGGCGGACACCCTGGAAGAGGATTCCCAAACGATGGCAAGCATCTGCAATGATCCGGCCGGGCGCAAGCGAATCCAGTTCGTCGCGCCGGACGGCGTGAGAAAGGCGATTCGTCTGGGCAAGGTGTCGCGCAAGGCCGCCGACGGCATCGCGCGACACGTCGAGGAACTGCTCGCAAGCAAGATGTCGGGGCAACCGATCGACCGGCAAACGGCGGCCTGGCTCGGCGAGATCGGAGGCGAGCTGTTCGACCGGCTCGCCGCCGTCGGCCTGGTCGAGCCCCGGCAACCGCCGACGCCGCCGCTGACCGTCGGCCGGCTGGTCAGCGAGTTCCTTGCGGCGCGGATTGACGTGCGGCCTGGAACGATGATCAACCTCCAGCAAGCCGGCAAGGCTCTCGTCGCCTTTCTCGGCGAGGCCCGCGAAGTCGCATCGGTAACCGAGGCGGATGCCGAGGCCTACATGCGGCACCTTCTGGCCGGCGGCCTGGCCGACAACACGGCACGACGCCGGGCGGGCCGGGCGCGGGAACTCTTCACGTGGGCAATCAAGCGGCGAGAGATCGAGGCAAACCCCTTCTCCGTCCTGAAGGTGGCGACGGGCGGGAACCCGGAAAGGCAACAGTATGTGTCCGTCGAGGCGATCAACCGCGTCATCGACGCATGCCCCTCGGCGGAATGGCGGCTGATCGTGGCGCTGTCCAGGTTCGGCGGCCTCAGGTGTCCTTCTGAACACCTGGCGCTGACCTGGGATGACATCTTGTGGGACCAGGGCCGGTTCGTCGTTCGGAGCCCGAAGACCGGCGTCCGTACCGTTCCGATCTTTCCCGAGCTGGCCCCGTACCTGCGGGAGTGCTTCGAGGCTGCCGAGGAAGGGGCGGAGAACGTCATCACTCGGAACCGCGTGGAAAGCGGACATCTCAACGGCACGACGACGAACTGGCGGACGCAGTTCCTGCGGATCATCAAGCGGGCCGGTGTGACGGCGTGGCCGAAGTTGTTTCACCAGCTTCGGGCCGCGTGCCAGACGGACCTTAGCGAGAGGTTCCCGATTCACGTCGTGTGCGACTGGCTGGGAAACTCCGAGGCCGTTGCCAGGGAGCATTACCTACAGGTGACGGACGAACACTTTCAGGCGGCGCAGAAAGCGGCGCACTTTCCGGCGCAGCAGGGACGCGCACGGAGTAGCACTGAGCGGAAGCCTGAAGGGGAATCCCCTGAAAAACAGGCTTCTTTGCAGCTCAGTGCTACTCCGTGCGTTTCTGCGCAGGCTGAACCGATGACCCTGACGGGATTCGAACCCGTGTCGCAGCCTTGAAAGGGCTGTGTCCTGGGCCTCTAGACGACAGGGCCAACTCCGGTATGGTAGACGGCCCACCAGCAGCCGTCAAGGCGAGCCGCTGGCTCACACCAGGTTATGGCCCCTCGATGGATGGGCCTTGCACTTCCGCGAGCTGTTTCCGGGCCGCGTCCAGATCGCAGGCCATGCGACGCACGGCGGCCAGGTCGAGTCGTCCGTCCAGGGCGGCGAACAACAGCGCCTTGCCCGGCTTGCCGACAACCTGTGCCGCGAACGCCTTGCGATGTGCCGGCGTCCCTCGGCTCAGGGCCGGATCAAGCGTCGCCGCTACCTCCGCCTGTTTCTCAACGGCCCAGACACGCAGCCGCTCACACGTCTTGACGTACGCCCAATAGCGGTCGAAGTGCGGGCGGTAGTACGCCAGGATCTCCTCCGGTACCACGTCGCTGCCCAGGCTCTGTAGATGGGCCGCAAACGTCTCCCACGTGGTCAGTTCCGGATGCGCATCAAGGATCGCCGCGGCCCGGGCATAGGTGCAGATCGCCATCGCCTGCATCAGCCGCAGATAGTCCAGCGTCTTCACCTTGACGCGGTAGATGACCCGGCCACCACGCTCGAAGGTCAGGACACTCCCCTCCTGATCCGTCCCGGCCAGCAACGCGTGCAGGCCCTGGATCTGCTCGGCGAGCGTCTCTCCCATCGGCGCGTAAGCATCGACCAACGGCAGGCCGAGGCGGTCGGCCAGGGTGCGCAGTTCGCCGAAGCCGGGATAGACGAGCCGACGACGATCCAGGGCGGCCAGCAGGACCAGTTCCTCGCGATCGCCGTAATTCGTGACGTGCGGTGCGCCCGGATGGAGCAACTCGAATAGCAACGTGTGATCGCCGAGCAGGTCCGGCTCGTCGAGCAGGTGCGGAGCCTGCCGGCGCAGCAGCGTCCGGGCCGTGTTCAGAAAGTCGAAGCCGCTGCTGCCGTCCGGGTCGCGTCCGCCGATCCGGCCGCCCTCGATGGTGCCACGCGTCGTGAACCAGAGCCGGCCGGCGTGGGCGAAGACCTGGATCAGCGAGCCGTCCAACTTGCGCAGGAAGCGCAACCGGACGTCCGGCTCATGGAGGATGTCCGCCAGGTCGTCCGCAGTGACGTTTCGCTCACCGAGGTTGTAGATCTTGACCAGCGGCAGCGACACGAGCCGGTACGGTTCGCGCTGATAGACGATGCCCTTGGCGTAGAGCTGATGCTCGGTCTGCGGCGTGTAGAGTTCCAGGCTGGCGTTGGCCAGGACGAGATCGCCGCTCGTCTTCTTGAGCAGGAGCGGATCGGCGTCAATGGCCTGGAGAATGGCCGAGAGGTCCGCCCGCAGTCGGTCGAGCAGCACGTCGAGACGCAGGTTCATCGCGGCTCCGCTTCCAGAGCGATGTCGTTGCGACCATGTAGCAACTCGGCCAGACGAAGCAGGGCGGCCACCTCGTCCCACAGGGCCCGCCAGCGCTGACGTTCCTTCTTGGGGAGCAGGGCGAGGGCCTTCTCCTCACGCACTCCGGCCAGGTCGGCGGCGCGCTGCCAGCGACGTAGGTCGCCAACCACCGCCAGGGTGGAGGCTCGGTCCGGATGCAACTCGCGAGCCACCAGTTGCGTCGCGACCAGCAGGGACGTTCGGAGCCGGTCCAGGGCCGCCGCTCGCAGGGCGGCCCGCGAACGATCGTCGAACCCCTTGCCGTCCCCCTCGCCGCAGCCGGCCCGGACGGCTGACGCGATCGCCAGATCCCGCAGCCGGCGATCGCCGTTGGGATCGTCGTTCGCCAGAGCCCCATCGAACAGTCGAGCGGCCAGGGCCGGACGATTCAGGATCGCCGCCGCCTCGGCCAGGAGCAGGGCGTCCTTCAGAAGCGGGCCGGCGTCCCGACCCGCCAGCGACGGCAAACGCGGAGCCAGGGCAGCGAGCCGTTTGCAGGTGTCGCCCTGGTCTTTGTCCTCCACCCGGTCATACAGACCGGCCGCCTTGTGGAACTCGCCCAGATCGCGCAGCACGCCTGCCAGCGCCCGCGTCGTCTCCCGGTCGTTTCCGGCGGCCTCCAGGGCCTGACACGCCTCGGTGAGCTTGCCCAGATCGTGCAGTGCGATCCCCCGGCCACGCCGGGCACGCAGGAAACGCCGATCGATCTTCAGAGCGTCGTCGAAGGCCCGGAGAGCCGCCTCCGGGTGATGTGCCTTGAGGAGCGTTTCACCCAGGCGGACCGGGTAATCAACCTCGTCCGGATCGAGCCGTGTCGCTTCGCGATAGGCCTCCACCGCCGGGAACGGTTGGCCGGACGTCGCCAGGGCCCAGCCCCGATACGAATGTCCACGCGCGGCGTCGCCGGGATTGTCGCGTGTCAGCAGGGCGTCGGCCAGGTCCAGGGTCGCCTCCACATAAGATAGGTCCGCCGACGGCTTCGCCTCCAGCGCTCGGTAGAAGGCACCGATCGCGTCGTCGAGCTGGCCGAGCTGGCGCAGGGCCCGACCGCGCAGGTGCCAGGCGGCCCCGTCGGGGTTCTTGATCCGGGTCGCGAGGGGACTCAGCACCCGACGGGCATCCTCCGGACGATCGTTCGCCAGCAGCAACCGGGCAAGCCCCAGCCGGGACTCGCGCGAGACGGACTGTGGCGCGTCCTCACACAGCGCGAATGCCTCGTCGTGCCGCCCCTGCTCGACGCGAAGTTCGACCAGCCGGGAACGAGCCTCGACGTGGTCCGGATTCAGGTAGAGCGCCTCGTGATAGGCCTCGGCCGCTCCGCGTTGGTCGTCCGAGCGACGAAGCAGTTTCCCCAGAGCGACCCAGTTGCCCGCCTCGCGCGGCATCGCCTGGATGGCGGCGCGGCAGGCTTCGATCGCGCCAGCGAGGTCGGACCGCGCGACGAGAACCTCACTCAGATCCCGGAGTAGGTTGGACCGCCGAGGCCCGACGGACGGACCACGGCGGATCGCCTCCTGAAGGGCATGGGTCGCCTCGTCCAGGCGGTGGTCACGGCGCAGACACCCGCCGAGTTGCCACCATGCGCCGGGGTCGTGGGGCGCGATTCGGACGGCCTCGCGAAGCCGCTCCAGAGCGAGGTCACGCCGTTTCTCCTGCTCGTGGACGCTGGCCAGCGCGAGCAAGGCCGTTCCCGACTCGGGTTGGAGGCGAAGCCCTTCCCGGGCCGCCTTGCCGGCCTGGACCACGTCACCGGTCTGGTTTCGCCGAAGCAGGGCCAGGGCCAGACTCGCCCGGGTGGTGCCCGAGGGCTTGAGGCGAACCGCCTCGCGATGCTCGGCAATGGCCTGATCGTGCTGGCCGAGTTCGGTCAACGCTGTTCCCAGGTTGCTGTGGTACGAGGAGATGGCCGGGTTCAGCTCGATGGCTGCCCGGAAGGCTTCGACCGCCTCGGTGTGTCGGCCGACCATGGCGCAGACGGAACCACGAGAATCCTTCACCCAGGCCGAACCGGGCCGACGCTTCAGGGCACGCTGGCTCTGCTCCAGGGCCTCCTCGTGGTAGCCGGCAACGGCCAGGGCGATGGCCAGTTTCGTCTGAGCGAAGACCCGATCGCTCTCGGTCAGAGCATAACGGTCGGTCTCGATGGCCTCTTCATGGGAGCCGAG
>CAYYJM010000243.1:0-9700 GCA_964471755.1 uncultured Alcaligenaceae bacterium | reverse complement strand
GCCATTCAGGATGAAAAACTGACCGAGTATGCTCTTGACAGACCGATTTTCTCATCCGAAGATAGTGCCTTCAAAGCGGCCGCATGAATGATTTCTCATTCCATCGCGGCTCGCATCATCTCTCATTTATACGAGGAGACTCCAATGCGTCCGTGTCTCACCCGGAGGCCGGGTGGCTTCACCCTGATCGAACTGTTGGTGGTGATCGCGATCATCGCCATCCTGATCGGTCTGCTCCTGCCCGCCGTGCAGAAGGTCCGCGAGGCGGCGGCCCGGGCTCAGAGCCAGAACAATCTCAAGCAGCTGGGCATCGCCGCTCACACGGCCAACGACACCCGTGGGCATCTTCCGCCCGGCTGGAACGCCTGGTGGATGCACGCGCCGCAGCGGGGCGGAGCCTGGATCAACGGCAACTATCGCGGCCCCTGGGCCAATGACTCGACCATGGGCGACGTGACCTACTTCTACCATCTGCTGCCCGGGCTGGAACAGGAGGCCGCCTACAGGGCCGGCAACGGTCTGTCGCTCTTCAGTTACGCCAGTGGCACGCGCGTCTGGACGATCCAGCTCAAGGTCTTTCAGGCCCCCAACGACTATAGCTCGGCCAAGTTCAAGAACATCCAGTACAGCTGGCTTGAATCGAACGCCATGACTCCGTGGGCGGCGACCAGCTACGCGGTCAACTATCAGATCGTCGGCCGGCGGAACGGCAACCCGCGCGACGCCGCTCAGTGGGATACGCCGCTGTCCATCCAGAACATCCGCGACGGTTCCTCCAACACGGTCCTGCACGCCGAGAAGATGATGATCTGTGGCAACCGGGCCAGCCTGGTGCTGCACGGTGGCTGGGACGTCGAGTACGGGCCCTACTTCGCCGGCGTCGGTGGGGCGGCCACCAAGTTCCAGAGCCAGCCGACCGAGGTGAGCTGCACCTGGCACACGGCGACCGCGTTCAGCGCCAGCGGCCTGCTGGTCGGCATGTCCGACGGCAGCGTCCGCGCCGTCTCGGACTCGATTCCCGCCACGACCTGGGGCCTGGCGTGCGACCCGGCCGACGGCAACCCCATGCCCGGTAACTGGTAAGCGAGGCGGACCATGCGACACTTCCCTTTCGCGCTGTTCGTCTCGATTGTCGGGTTGATCCTGGCCGGGTGCAGTTCCTCGACCGGGATCAACAAGGGCGGCCAACTCAGCGGTCAGGTCACCATCGACGGTCGGCCGGTCACGGGGGGTACCGTCCTGCTTTCCTCCGACGATGACCGGTACGCTGTCAGCGGTTTCATCAACGAAAAGGGCCGCTACCTCGTCAAGGAGCCGCCTCTGGGTGCGTGCAAGATCGCCGTCCGCACCAGTCACCTGACCGGAAGTGTGCGACCGCGCGACGGTGCCCGGCAGGGCAAGGCCGGCGTCGGATCTGGCGGCATGGTCCTGCCCGATCCGGAGGTCGAGGGGATGACCCACGTCGCCATCCCGGCCAAGTACGAGGATCCCAAGACGACGCCGTTGACCTACACGGTCGAAGCCGGCACCAAGGAATTCGACCTGAAGCTGAGTGCCAAGTGACAGACCCTTCGCGTTGATCTCCTGTCGGCGCGGGATGCTCAGAAGCAGACCGCGCCGACGATTCCGATCTCGTTCTCAAATCCCTTGTATCCCCTTCGCGGCCAGGTGATACAATCCCTGCGGTTTACTCACACCCAGGGAGATGCTCCAATGTTCCATCTGTTTCGCGGCCTGGCCCTGTTGCCGGTCCTGGCGGTGTTCGCCGGCCTGACGTTCCCCGTCGCTGCCGAGGAGAAGGGCGACACCCTCCGCCTCTTCAACGGCAAGAACCTCGACGGCTGGCGAATCTTCCTCGACCCGAAGAAGAGCGCGGGAGTCGATCCGAAGACGGTCTTCCACGTCGTGGATGGCATCATCCAGTGCAAGGGGCAGCCGAGCGGCTACCTGATCACCGAGAAGGAGTACGGTGACTACGTCCTGACAGTCGAGTGGCGCTGGCCGGGCAAGAAGGGGGGCAACAGCGGCGTCTTCGTCCACTGCCAGGCTCCCGACAAGATCTGGCCGCGGGGCGTCGAGGCTCAACTCATGTCCGGCCGGGCCGGCGACTTCTGGCTGGTCGGCGAGCCGAAGCTGACCGTGGATAAGGAACGACAGGATCAGAAGACGCCGCGCCATTTCTTCCGGCTCAAGACCGACAAGGAAGTCGAGAAGCCGATCGGCGAGTGGAACCGCTACGAGATCACCTGCAAGGGCGGCACGATCGAGCTGAAGGTCAACGGCCAACTGGTGAACAAGGGCACCGATGGCGAACTGACGAAGGGCCGAATCCTGCTCCAGTCGGAAGGGACGCCGATCGAGTTCCGCAACGTGACGCTTCGACCCTTGAGCAAGTAAACGCCTCCACGCCACGCAACCGGCCCCCGGAAAGCGAACTCTCCGGGGGCCGGCGTGGGATTTCCTTGATCGGTCAGCTGAGGTCGAGTTGCTGTTCCTCGGCCAGGCTGCGCAGACGCTTCATGGCTCGCGCGTTCAACTGGCGAACGCGCTCCTTGGTGATGCCGAACCGCTGACCGATCTCTTCCAGGGTCAGGCCGCGAGCGTCATCGAGGCCGGCTCGCAGGCGGATGATTTCGCGCTCACGCGGTTCCAGGTATTGCAGCAGCCGGTTGACGCTGTGCGAGGCACGCTCCTGGGTCGCGACGATCTCGTTCTCGTCCGTGCGGATGTCCGGTGCGACCTCGAAGACCTCCTCGTGTCCCGTGACGAAACGCTCCTTGTGAACCTTCTCGTCCGGGATGCTGCGGGCGAAGTTCTTCATGATCGCCCAGCTGGCGTAGGTCGAGAACTTGAAACCGCGGCCGAAGTCGAACTTCTCGACGGCCCGGATCAGGCTCATGTTACCGTCCGAAACCAGCTCGAAGAAGTTATCGGACTGGCCACTGTGCCGCTTGGCGATGGTCACCACCAGCCGCATGTTGGCCTTGATCAGACGGTCCTTGACCTCGCTGGCCCGGGTCTGCAGTTCCTCGATCTCCTTGAGCACCTGGATGCGCACTCGCGACGGATCGACTTCCTCGCCGATGTCACCTTCCTTGCGCAGTTGCTCACGCAACCGGGAAGCCTTGTGCTTGAGGTAGTTCATCTGCCGGAACAGGTGCTGTTCCTGCTCCTTGTTCAGTAGCGGCATCTCGTACAGGGCCATCAGCTCGGCTGGCACGTCGCGCGGGATCTTCATCTCGCGGGTCTTGCGCTCGTACTCATCCGCGTCGGGCATGGGAGCGAGGATCTCGGCTTCCACGTTCGGCTCGTCGAAGGACGGATGGTAGACATACTCCAGGGGTTGCTCCAGCAGGTGCTGGGCGCGAACCTCATTGATCACCCGGTACATCGAGGTCCGGGTCCGCTGGAAGCGTTTGGCGAGAGTATCCACGTCGATCCCCCGTCGGTAAGAGCTATAGATGATCTGCTTGGTTTCCGCATCGAGCGGGCCAGTCAGCCTGGGAAACAACGCCTGATCGGGATGCTCCCGGTCATAATTCTTGATCGTGTAACGGATCGTCTCCGGGGAGCGGCCCATGTCCTGGGCGATCTGCCGGCTGACCTCGGTCAGCGTACCGCCACTCTGGCACAACTCTCGTGCCTGATGCAGAATCTGTTCCTTTTCGCACTCCGTCATCTGAGTAAATTTGCCGCCCCGCTCGACGCGGTCGCTGTTGGTGGCCACGAAGCGATCGACGACCGACTGACGGAAGCCGAGCAGAACGCGGCCCTGGCGGTTGAAGCGCTGACCGACCAGCCCGAACTTGCGCCAGCGCCGGATCGTCTTGGTCGAGACGTTCAAGCGCAGGCCGACCTCTTCCAGGGTCAGGACCGGATCTTCCGGCAAGGTATCGGGGTTGGCGTCGCTCTCCGGGCCGGCCTTCGCCGTCGGCTCCAGAGGGGCCAACTGCTCGATCAGCAGGTTCAGGTCGTGCCTCAGATCCTCACTGCTGATCAACAGATCCGGATGGGCTTCGGGACGGAAGTCCGTGATCCGGAAGCAGACGTACTGGTACGGGTAGGTCTTACCCGGCTCGATCTCAGCAAGAAGGCGCTCGGCCCGGGTCTGCTGGTCACGACGTTTCGGCAACGGCGTGAAGCGGACCTGCTGGTCGGTCAACATCTGCAAGGCAGGGATCATGAAGGCTGTCATAGCCAGACTCCTTCGGTTCCCTCAACTGGTTGGGAGCCTGGTTGCGACTGCTGCGATTCCCAGCTTCGTGCGGGGGTGCTTCTCAGGAGTACGCTGGTGGGCCCACACGGGAGCCCTGACCTCAATACGACGGCCGGGAACAATTATGTCGCTCTCGGCTCAAGTTTTTTGCCGGGGCAAGCCGATGATACGGCGGAAGTGCCTTCCCTTAGACGCCTCGAACCCTTCCGGGTTCGGGGTATTCCTCTGGAATCCTTCCGGCCGATTCGACGGCTCACGAACTCGCACCGTCACAATCGCTCTGGACAGCAGATAGGTCACTCGATAATACTACCGTCGCTGTCCTCTCTTACAGTGATTCGCTGAGAGACAGCCTCCATTTGGAGAGCGACCGCACAGCTGACCACTGTTTTTCTTCCATGCAAGTGTCGTGCCTCATCGGTATGGCACCTGGCATTGTACTGCTTCACGCCCTTTTCCGCAATCATAAATCGGCTGCTTTCTTGCGGTTCCGGTTTTCTGCCATTTTTGGCCGCCTCAGCACCTCTCTACTCCATGTACGCTCTGACATGTCCAGAGTTACACTTGCGTCTGCAATTTTGACCAGATTCTTGCACAGTCATGCTCTCCAGATTGCCCAGTCGCCGTAAATGGCAGAGATCGCTGCCCGCCACGGGAAAACGAACCGGCCCAGCTCCTCCGCCACGACCAGCGGACAACCCAACCGGGTAGAATCCGCTCAGTAGGAGCGTTCGGCAACCACCTTGACCCGGAGATTGATCCATGTCCGGACGATATCGCACACCTGCCATTCTGGCAGTTGGACTGATCCTGGGGCTGGCCTCGGGAGCAGCATACGCTCAGGAAACGGTCCTGCTCGCGGAGACGCTTCGACCCGGCATGCAGTTCGGCATCAAGGCTCGGGTGCAGATCCTGGCCGGAACGCTGCAACCACCAGCGGAAAAGGGCAAGGCCGCTCCGGCTCCGGTTCGGATCACCGGCGACGGGGCCATGGAATATCAGGAGCGCGTCCTCGGCCTGGCCAATGATCGCCTCGTCAACAAGACCCTCCGCCTCTGCCAGCGCATGGAGGTCAAACGCACCCTGGGCGGCCAACCCCAGGAGAACATCCTGCGTCCGGCCGTTCGCCGACTCGTCATTCTGCGTGACAAGCAGGTCAAGGCTCCATTCTCGCCCGATGGGCCGCTCTTGTGGAGCGAGATCGACCTGCTCCGTACCGACATCTTCACGCCCTTGCTGGTCGGTCTGCTGCCGGGCCGGAACGTGACCGTCGGCGATCGCTGGCAGGCTGATCCGCAGGCCATCCAGGAATTGACCGGTCTGGAGCGGATCGAGGAGGGAAGCCTCGATTGCCTGCTGGCCGGCGTCAGTCGGCGCGAGAACCATCGCATCGCCCGCGTCAGCTTCAAGGGCAGCGTCCGCGGTGCCAACGAGGACGGCCCCACCCGCCACGACGTGCAGGGGCACTACGAGTTCGATGTGGATGCCGGCCTGCTGACCTTCCTCACCCTGAACGGCAATCAGACCCTGCTCGATTCAAACGGCCAGGAACGCGGGCGGATCGAGGGTCGCTATGCGCTGCAGCGCGAAGCCCTCCGCGACGTGGCCGGTCTGTCCGACGCCGCACTCGCCGCCCTGGCCCTCGAACCGAACGACGACAACACGCGTTTGCTGTTCGAGAACCGTGAGATGGGCCTGAAGTTCCTCTACCCGCGCCGCTGGCGACTGGCCGCGGTGCGAGCCGCGCAGATCCAGATGGATACCCCCGGCGGACACGGTCTGCTCATCACCCTGGAACCGACCGCCCGCGTGCCGACGGGAGCGGCCTACCTGAAAGAGTCGCGCGAATGGGTCGAGAAGCAGCGCGGCACCATCCGCGACACCGTGCAACCGCGCGTGATCTCGACCGTGCCGAGCCTGGAATTCTTCAGCCTGGAAGCCGACCTCGGCGGTCAGGGCCGGCGTCTGGATTACTACATCGCCCGGCAGGCCGGCGGCGGCGTCCTGCTGGCCGCCTCCCTCCGCTCGCAGGACGGTGAGGCGATTCGCCTGGAGGTCAAGAAGATCGCCGAGAGCGCCACGCTCCTGCGGCGGATCGACTGAGCCGATGAGCGTCCGTCGGCAGTCCGGTTCGATAGAATGCCGGGAGCGAAACCGGCACACCCGCCTGAGGGTCGAGAATGCCCGCTCCCAAACGCCGTCGTACGGCCGCCGCCGACCATCGGGAAACCGAGTCGGCCGGTCGTACCCCTCGTCTGTCCCGCGCCGAGCGGAAACGGCAACTCATACACCACGCCAAACAACTGTTCGTCACTCTGGGATTCCACGCCACGACGACGGAGAAGATCGCCCAGGCCGCCGGCGTCACGGAGCCGGTCCTCTATCGCCATTTCGACAGCAAGAAGGCCCTGTTTCTGGAAGTGCTACAGGAGATCCGCCAGGCGACGCTCGATCGCTGGCGGGCCGAGCAGAGCCGCGACGGCGACCCACTGGTCCGCCTGCAAGCGATCGTTGACATGTACCTCGGCAGCGCCCGCGAACACGCCCTGGAATTTCGCATCATGCATCGCACCCTGGTCGAGTGCGACGATGACGAGATCCTCGCGCTACTGCGCGAGTTCTACCGGGAGAACGAGGTGCTGCTGGCCGGTATCATCGTCGAGGGCCAGCAGGCCGGCATCTTCCGACGCGCGCTCGATCCGCGCGTCGGAGCCTGGGAACTGATCCGCACCGCGCTGGGCTACACGCTCACGCTGCCATTGCAGATTCCTCTGCATCAGGAGCCGGACTATCTTCCGCAGGCGATCGACTGTCTGCTCCACTGCCTGCTGAAGACCGACGTCTGAACCAGAGGACGCTGCCGACGACGAGCGTCGAGCCGACAATCGGCCAGTAGCCCGGCACCATGCGCAGACACCAGGGACCGCACCAGGCCATGAGAACGCCCAGGATCATGCCGCCGATGGCCAGCACGCGAAAGTCGCTCCAGAGTTGCGGCCGTTCGCGCAGTGCCACGGCGAGCAGGAAGAACCCCGGAGCCAGCAGCGGCACGAACCAGCGGATCGAGATGCATCCGCCGCTGCGGTTCGACGAGCCGGCCGAGTAGACGAGCCAGACGGCGGCGCACATCGCCACGGCCGCCAGGATCTCGGCCCGCTCGCGAAGTCGTCGAACGAACACGGGCGTCGCGATGCCGATGAGCAGCAGCGGCAGATTGTGGAACAGGAACCCCTTCTTGCCGTAGAGCAGCTCCAGGGCGTAGACCGTGAAGGCACCCGGTCCCGGATGGGACCAGACGCCGGACATGTTCTGCCGGGTGTGTGGGCTTCCGGGCCAGGCGAGGTACTCCGGCACGGCATTGGCCGGTTTCCAAGTCCCGGCCAGGGCGTAGGTGATGCCGTGATGCAGCAGCACACAGGGCAGGGCGGCGACGATGAAGGTCAGCACCCCGGCGAGCGGCGCGGTGTCAGCCTGCCGGTGGTTTTCCGGCAAAGAACCGGCGGGCTGACGCCGCGCCGCTCGCCAGGACCACGCTCGATACGCCACCAGCACGAACGTGATCGCCGCCAGCGGCGGGCCGGCTCCCAGGTCGATCGTGTAGGCCAGCCCCGCCAGGAGCCCCAGACGCAGGTAGCGCCCGGTCGTCGCCTGCTCCGGCCCCTGCGCGAGCCAGGCGAGTTCCAGCCACAGCGCCGCCGCGACCGCGAGCAGGAGCAGATGATTGTTGATCGACAGACTGTACGCCCAGGCCATCGTGCCAAAGGCGAAGCTGGCCGCCAGGGCCAGCCGGCCGCATGGCGACAGGCCCAGCGGGACGCCCATCCGCCAGACGCAGGCGACGGCCACGACGAACGCCAGGGCCATCGGCAGAGCGGAGAGAACCCAGCAGAACCAGCGCGGATTCTCGGCCGCCGAGGGAAAGCCCACCGCGCGCAGCAGACCGTAGAAGCCCGCCAGCGGCAGGGCCGGCACCGGCGACTTGTCGGAGTAGTAGTGACCATCGATCCAGAGCTTGTCGAGGGTGCCCAGTCGCAGCCCCTCGTCGCCGGGCGGATAGGGGCTCGGAGCGCCGGCCAACTGTTCCCGCGATCGCGCGAAGATCGACTCGTCGATGGCCCAGGTGCCGTGATCCACCAGGCTCTCGATGGTCGCCAGCCGGCTGCCGTCGTTCCAGCCCCGGGCGAAAGGCGACGTGCCGAGGATCGTCAGCACCCCGACCGTCACGAGGAGCAGCCAGCCAGCCGTTCGCTCGGTCGGCATCACTGGTCCACCTCCGAGTAGATGAGGAACGTCCGCGTCCGGGCGATCGGCTGTTTCTCTTGCAGACGTTGTTTCAACTGGCGATCCAGGGGGTTGGGCGTGTAGCCACCGTGGAGAACGGTCGTACCCACGGCCAGGTAACGGCCCTCGAGTTTCGGCGAGGCCAGGCCGTCGTTGGCCGTGGTGAAGCGGAGCAGGTGCGGCCAGCGCGGATCGGTGCCCATGTACCAGATCGTCAGGGGCACGTCCTGCTCCTCCTGCCACTCGGCCAGTTCCGGCAGACCCTGGCCCCAGTCGTAGTTGGAATCGCTGACCATCCGGTAGCCGGTCTCGGTGCCGCCCCAGATCTCGTTGACGTAGCGGAGCGGATCGGGCCACATGCGGGCGGTGCCGAGGAGCATCCAGCCGAGCAGCAGCGTCACCAGGCCGATGCCCACGCGACGCGGCCCGAGCCGGAGCGTCTCCAGGATCGCCACGACCCGAACGGACAGGCCGATCAGCAGAAAGGCGACGAGCGGCAGCAGAAAGCGAATGCCGAGCTGCACGCGACAGTTGAGGCTGAACAGAAACAGCAGCCCCGCCAGGCCCAGAGCCAGGTTCAGCCGGGGACCCGGAGCCAGCATCACCAGCAGCAGCAGCAGCAGGACGACGCCCGTCAGCTTGATCGTCAGCAGAACGGGAAAGTAGAACCAGAGCGACCGTGGGCTTTCGTAGCCGATCAGGTAGGTGGCATGGCCGATGAGGTTGTGCTTCACCTGGAACCAGAGGGCGTAGTAGCCGTTGGGCCAGACCGGCATCTCGGCGACGGCGGCCAGGTACGGCTTGATGGGATTGTCCCCCAGCTTGCTCAGGTTCTTCTGGATCTCGGGCAGCGGTTCGCCATTGGTGCCGCACAGAAGGACGGCCAGCAGCAGACCGACGCCACCGATGAAAACGGCATCCCAGCGCAGGGGCCTCGACGCCTGCCACAGGTTGCCCAGCCGCTGACGCCAGGTGCCGACCCAGGCCCTGCCCAGGGTGCCATCGCGGGCCAGTCGTTCGAGTTCGACGCCGATCATCAGCAAGGGGCCGAAGGTGAGCGTACTCGCCTTGGCCAGCATCGCCACGGCAAAGAGCAAGGTCGGAATCCCGACGCGAAAGCCCCAGCCGCTGTCGCGACCGGCCCGGAAGTGGTAGACGAAGACGAGCAGGCAGGCCGTCAGGGCCAGGTCGGTCGTCGCCAGG
>CAYYJM010000242.1:0-9705 GCA_964471755.1 uncultured Alcaligenaceae bacterium | reverse complement strand
GCGAGCAAGTCCGCCTCGGTCTGAAGCCCCTCGGCCGTGGTCAACTCCTCGGTGCAGACCTGACGATCACGCACGCGCTGTTCGAGCAGCGATTGCTGCTGCTGCGCCGCGCCGAGATTCCGGTCGCACTCCTTCAACTCCGTTCGAGCCAGGGTGACGGCCGCCTCCAGCGTCGCCGGCTCCTGCCGACATTCGCCGGGATAGTCGGCCGCCCGCGCTTCGAGCTTCTGCTGCTGCTGGTTGAGCAGATTCAGATTCGCCCGCGCATCGCGCAGCTGTTCCTCGCGCTCGGCGACACCCTCAGTCGTCAGCTTGCGGCGTTCGCTCTCCCAGCCGTTCCACGTCGTCAGACGCAGGTTGATGACCTGCTCCCCCCAGCCGGCCGGCAGTGCGGTTCGTATCCGCTCGACGATCTCCTGGGCATGTCGCTCCGTCAGTTCCTGCTCGCGTACCTTGGTCTGCAACTGGGCCAGATCCTGACGTAGCGTTGTCAGCTCACGATCGAGCTTCTCCTGGGCCGTCTCGTGATCGCGAAGTTGCTTCCGTCGAGCCGTCAGCGTGGCGGCCGTCTGTTTGTCGCGAGTCTCCAGGTCGAGGTGCCGCTGGCGCAGGCCGGCCCGGTCGGCGGGGAGCTTGCCGCATAGCTCGTTGACCGTCGCGCTCAGGCTCGAAACCTGGCCCTGAAGGGTGGCCCGCTGGTTGAGCTGGCCCTCCATCGTTCGGATCCGCTGACGCAGTGTGGCGGCCTGGCCGGCCTGGGTCTGAAAGCGAGACAGGTCGTCGGCCGTCGGGAAGGTCGTCGTCAGCCAGTCGCCCACCGGCGCGGTGCCGATCCGCTCGCGGAAGGCCGGTTCCATCTCACCGTGCAGGCGAGCCAGTTCCTGCCGCAGTCGGGCGACGGTCGCCTTCGCCTGATCGCGCCGACTCTTCGCCTCGGAGTACGCCTCGCGGGCAGAGCCGCGCTGCTCCTCCAGAGTGGCGAGCCGATCACGCTGCTTCTTGCGGAGCAGGCTCGCCGTCTTCTCATTTCGACGGGCGACGTTCAACTCCTCCTCGGCGCTCTTGATCTCGCCCTGACGCCGACCGCGTTCGTCCTCGCGGTGCTTCTCCGTCAGCGTCGAGCCGCAGTGCCGGCATCGGCTCGATTCGCCGAGCGAATCCAGCTCGTTCAGCGCGTCGCGAGCCTGGGCCAGGAGCGTCTCGGTCCGGGTGACCGCCTGAGCCGCCCGCTCGGCCTGGCGTTCCGCCTCCTCGACCTGCGGCTTCAGCGTGTCGATCTCGTCCTTGAGCTTCGATCCCTGGGTTTGCACCCGTTGCAGGTTCTCGGCCGCCTCCTTCTCGCCCTGGATCGCCTCGGCCAGGGCCGACCGGTCGGCGTGGAAACGCGACAGCAGCGGCATCGCCCGTGCGACCTGCTCGACCTGGTCCAGATCGCTCCGCAGCCCGGCCAGCTGCTTTTCGAGGTCCGATGGCAGCTCTCCGAGTCGCTTCTCCAGGGCGGCAAGGTCCGTCTCCTGGCTCTCGCACTGACGCAGACGTGTCATCTGCTCCGTCGTCGTGCGCAACTCGGCCTGGATTGCCTGGAGGTCCTTCTCGGCCTGGGTGATGGCCGCCTGCTCGCGTTGACGCAGGGCCGCCGTCTGATCACGTTTGCCGGACCTCGTCTGAAGGTCGGCATCGAGGCGCTGCTGATCCTTCTCGTGCTGGGCGCGAGCCTTGCCGGCATCGTCGGCTCGCTGCCGCTCCTGGAGGATGGTGCCGATCTGCGGCAGAACGGCGTTCAGTTCGCGCAACCGGGCCGCGTCGCGTTCGATCTGTGGGCCGTCGGCCAGTAGTCGGCTCGCTGCCTCGCAGCGCGTGCGAGCCTCGATCAACTCGGTTTGCAGCTTCTGCCATTCCTTCGCCCGGCGGACCAGATCGACGGCTCGCTCGACCTTCTCGGCGGCGCTGGCCTTGACCTGGGCCGCCTGACTGATGCGTGTCACCGCCTGTTCGATCTGCTCATCGGTCACCTCGGGGATGCGGCCGAGGCGGTCGCGCAGGGCATCGACACGGGCGTCGGCCTCCTTGCGCTGGACGACCGCCTTCTCATGCATCGTCTCGTAGCGTTCCAGATCGACGATGCTCGCCAGCACCTGTCGGCGTTCCTCCGGCTTGCTCGAAAGCAGCTTCTCGGCCTGGCCTTGCAGCAGCAGTACCGATGAGGTGAACGTCTCGTAGGTCAGGCCGATCCTGTCGCGCACCCAGGGCTGGAAGCCATCGCGCAGGTTCGTCGTATTCGGCACGGCGATCCACTTGTGGTCGCCGTCCTCCTTCCGCTCGCCCCGGTAGATCTGCTGGGTCGAGGAGACGCTGCCGGCCGGGGTGAGCTTCGCCGTCCGACGAATGCGGTAGACCTCGCTGCCGAGCTGGAAGACGAACTCGACGATGAGGCCATCGCTCTGGCGGTTGATCAGTTCACCCGCGCTCCGACCGCCGCCGCGATGGTGGCCAAACAGGGCGAACGTGATCGCGTCGAAGATGGTCGATTTGCCGCTGCCGTTGCTGCCGGAGAGCATCCACAGGCTGGAGGTCGGATCGAGGCTGATGGTGCGCTCCTCGCGGTAGCAGAGGAACCCCTTCAGCGTGATCTTGAGCGGAATCACGGCTGCACCTCCTTCATCAGTTCCTCCGCCCGCGCCAGGATGCGATCGCGCGTCGCGTCGTCGTGCTGGATCAGTTCCTGACGCAGGTAGCCGCGTACCGTCTCCTCGAAACTCTCCTGGCCGCCCTCCGACGCCGCGGTCAGTGTCTGGCCCAGGGCGTTCCGCTCGTGCAGTTCGCGAAAGTACCAGCGCGGGAAGATGCCTTCCAGGTCGCGCAGGATCGCCTCGCGGTTCTGCTCTCCGGCGGTGTAAAAGACCGACAGCCGCACGAGCATCCGCTCGTGGTCCGGGTAGTCGTCCCGGAGACGCGGCAACTGCGCCTCGGGATCGACGATCTGCAAATCGGCCAGCGGCGTCGAGGGCATGTCGAGCAGGCGGACCTCTCCTTCCCGGCCGTGCGGGCCGAGATCGATCACGGCGACGGTCTTCTCGTCGTTCTTCTCGCCGAGGTCCATACGTTCGATGGAGCCGGAGTAGCGGAGGTACTCCTGGCCAAAGAGCGCCTGCGGCCGGTGGATGTGCCCCAGGCCGACGTAGGCGAAGCCGAGCGGCACCGCTCCGGCGTCGAAGACGATGTCCTCCTCTTCCGATAGGCGAAAGAAGCCCGACAGCGTCGCACCCTGGACGGCGATGTGGGCGGACAGCACCGTTGGCAGATCCGGTCGGAAGGCGGGGTGTCGTTGCAGTTCGTCGAGTTTGGCCATGTACGCCGTCGTCAGGTGGCGGTTCTTCTCCTGGAGGGAATTATACGCCTGCATCTCGTCACGGGTGAGGTAGCGCTGGGCGGTTGGGTAGGGCAGCAGAACGAACTGCACCTCGCCGCCGGTTCGCCGATCGGGCAACCGAAAGAAGGTTGGCCCGGTCGCCAGGTAGAATCGGTGCGTCTGGCCCAGATCGCCCATCTTCGGTCCCATCGGCGCAGCCAGGCCCATCGCCAGGCGGAGCGTCTGGCAGAACGGCTCGCGATCGTGGTTGCCGGTGATGGCGACGACGGTGCCGCCCTCGATCATGAACTTCTCGAAGACCTCCTGAAGATGCCGGATCGACTCGCGGAGCGTATCGGGCGAGGCGATTTCGCTGAACAGATCGCCGGCGACGAGCAGGGTATCGACCTGCTCACTCTCGCAGTACCCGGCGATGCGCTCGACGGCGCGGCGCAGGTCGTCGGTACGGTCGATCCGGCCGAGCCGATCGCCGAGGTGCCAGTCGCCGGTATGCAGCATGCGCATGCGTTCACCCTCCCAGGCGTATTCTCTCACATCGACCGGGGAGGGTGCAAACCTGGTAGTTCACCCCGGCGAGCGGCGCTATTTCCTCCCGAGCATCCGGTCGAGCGAGTCGGACGTCTGGTAGATCAGCGCCTCCGGGTAGTGGAGGTAGGGATGAAAATACTCGAACGTGACGAAACCACGGTAGCCGATCGTGTCAAGCGCGTCCATCACCTTCGGCCAGTCGGTCGTGCCGTCGAGCAGCGGCCGGAACGTCTCCAGCGAGTAATCCGTCCCCTTGCGGGTGAATTCCTTGAAGTGAACGTTCTTGATCCGCTTGCCCAGGAGCGGCACCCAGTGTTCGGGGTTCTGGAACATGGCGATGTTGCCCGTGTCGAAGTGGACCTGCACCGCCTTGCTGCCGAAGCCATCGACGAAGGTGTTCATCTCCGTCGGCGTCATCAGGTAGCCGTTGAAGAAGATGTTCTCGATGTTGAGTGAGACGCCGAGTTTCTCGGCCCGGCCGGCGAGCTTGCCGACCGCCTCGCGCGCCCGCTGATCGCAGACGTCGTTCGGTACCGGCTCGTGATCGGTCCGCCACGGAATCGTCACCGCTCCCGGCACGACGAGCAGGTTCTCGACGCCGAGATCGTGAGCCGCCTCGGCCATCTTGCCGGCCAGTTCCAGGCCGCGAGCCCGTTTCTCGGCGTCGTTGCTCGTCAGCGGATACGGCCAGAACAGGAACGAGCAGAGGCCGCTGATCTCGATGCCGATGCGGTCGGCCATCTTGCGGATCGCGGCGTACTTCCGGGCGTCGCCCTTCGGCGACAGGTCGTTCTCCAGGTCGTAATTCAGCTCGATGCCGTCGAAGCCGGCGTCCTTCGCGAGGTGGAGGCATTCCTCCAGTGTCATTCGCTGCGGGTAAGGGAAGGCCCACAGGTTGATCGACTTCTTCATGGCGTAGCGTTTGGGCGAGGCTCGCCGGGGATCGGCGGCCGGCTTCTCGCCGGCGCGGACGGCATCGGTCAGCGCGACGGCCCCGGTGCCGAGGGCTCCGAGCAGGATGGCCCGACGCGAGACGTCGCCACCGGCCGTCGGCTGCGGGTGGAGGGTGGTGGGATCTTCGGGTGTCATGGAAGAACTTTCGTAGGTAGCGGAAGTGCTGCTCATCTTTTGAACGTCATTTCAACTTTTCGCTTGCACCTCCAGTTCCCCCAGTTTACACTCCCCCCCACATTTATCCTCATCAATCTCTCGATCCGAGGTCGCGAACCATGTTCGGATGGAGCGTTCTGCGCGCCTGGCTACGTCGTCGTCTCCGCCAGAAGACATCGACCAGTCAGCCACCAAGCCACCCGACCCGGCCCGGCGCTCGGCCTCGGCTGGAGACTCTCGAGGACCGCCTGCCACCGGGCAGCCTGCTCGGCCTGGACTGGTGGGAACTCGACCCGCTGACCCCGCCAGGCGACAGCTCGAGCGTGAGCATCCTGCCCGAGTCCGACCCAACGGACTGCGCCTTCTTCCTGACCGAGCCCACGGACAACGACCCGATCGCTCCTCCCCCCGACGAACCCATCAACTCCGCCAGCCTCGACCCGTCCACCGGGTACGTCATCGACAATGGGGACGAAATCGACCAGACAGCCAACACCGCCCTCTACCTGCCAGGCGGGCTCGATGAGCCGCCCACCTCGGGGATGCCGGAGGGGCCGCTCGAGGTGGCGATCAGCGGCATCACCGAGGACACCGGCGTCAGCGCGAGCGACCTCCTGACCAACGCCAGGACGCTGTCCGTCTTCGGGACGGCGACGCCCGGCGCGACCGTGACCGTGTATGCCGGATCGGAGGAGGTATCGGTCCAGGCGGGAGCGGACGGGACGTGGACGGCCCGGCTGACGCAGCCCCTGCCCGAAGGGTTCCAGTTCCTGACCGTGGTGGCGGCGTCCGGCACCGGCAATTTCGCCGCGACGGGTCAGAGCATCGTGATCGATCGCACCGCGCCCGAGGTGCTGTTGCAGGCACCGACGTATACGCTCGATACCACGCCGACCGTCCTCGTCACCGCGCGCGATACCGACTTCAACGGCCTGGGCAACACGGTGGCCATCGACGTCGATCGCAACCGCGACGGCGTGTTCAGCGGGCCGGGCGAGCTGAACTTCGCCACGGCCGATCGCAACGCCGACGGAGCGACCGAGGTTACCCTGGCGGCCCTGCAACCGGGTCGCTACGACCTGCGGGCCCGGGTCGCCGACGCGGCCGGCAACGACGGCGTCAGCGCGACGATCGTGACCGAGGTGAGCGGCGATCCGTTCGCCCGCATGCCGTTGAACTTCGAGCAGAACCGTGGCCAGGCCGATCCGTCGCTGCAGTTCCTGGCTCGCGGACAGGACTACATGATCGGCCTGACCGGCTCCGGGGCGGTCCTGTCGATGACCAGCGTGGTCCCACCGACCGGGCTCCCCTCCGAGCCGGGCATGATGACCGGGGATGCCTCGGGAGAGACACCGCGAACCTACCTCACCGAGACCGTACAGGTCAACTTCCTGGGGGCGATGCCCACCGACCCGGCTTTCGGTGTCAATCGCCTGGAAGGAGTGGCCAACTACTTCGTCGGCAACGATCCGTCGAGCTGGCTGACCGACGTGCCGATGTACTCGGAGGTGCATTACCAGAACGCCTACGACGGCATCGACGTGGCCTACCACGGCGACCAGGGCAATCTCCGCTACGACTTCCTCGTCCGACCGGACGCCGACGCCGGACAGATCCAGCTCGATTTCCAGGGAGCGCAGTCCGTCGCCGTGAACGAGCAGGGCCAGCTCGTCCTGGGCCTGCAGGGTGGCGAACTGGTGCAGTCCGCCCCGGTCGCCTACCAGGAGACGGCGACCGGCCGGCAGGCGGTCGCGGCGGCCTACGTCCAGGCTGGGCCGAACCAAATCGGTATCCAGGTAGGCAACTACGACCACACGCGAACGCTGGTGATCGATCCGACGCTGAACTTCTCGACCTACGTCGGTGGCAACGGCAACGACAACGACCCGATCTTTGGGCCGGATCAAAATGCCGGCATCCAGGTGGACAGCGCGGGCAATGCCTACGTCGTCACCACCACGAGTTCAAGCAACTTCCCCATCACCCCCGGAGCCTTCCAGACCACCACCCCCGGCGGTGGAGACGCGGTCGTCTTCAAGATGAACCCGACGGGGACGGCCCTGGTCTACTCGACCTACCTCGGCGGCAACGGAGGCGACACCGCCTTCGACCTCGACATCGACGCGGCTGGCAACGCCTACGTCTCGGGCAGCACGGGCTCGAACAACTTCCCGGTCACCACGGGAGCCTTCCAGGCCACCCGAGCTGGCGGTGCCCGGGACGTTTTCGTTTCCAAGCTGAACAGCAACGGCAACGCCCTGATCTACTCGACCTTCCTGGGCGGGGATGGGGTGGAACACGGTGTCGGCATCACGGTCGATGGCGCAGGCAGCGCCTACGTCGTCGGCCAGACCGATTCAGACAACTTCGACGTGACCACCGGGGCGTTCCAGAGTACCCGGGCCGGGAATGACGACGTCTTCGTGACCAAACTGAACACGACGGGGACGGCTCTGGTTTACTCGACCTACCTCGGCGGGAGTGCCCACGAAGGCGGCGATGCCGTCGAGGTCGATTCGGCGGGCAACGCTTACATCACCGGCGAGACCTCTTCCGACAACTTCGACGTCACCACCGGGGCGTTCCAGTCCACCCGTGGCGGCGGCAGGGATGCGTTCATCACCAAGCTGAACCCGACGGGGACGGCCCTGGTCTACTCGACCTACCTCGGCGGGACCGGTGCCGACGAGGGCACCGATCTTGCCCTGGACACGAGTAACAACGCCTATATCGTCGGCACTACCGGCTCGAGCAACTTCGACGTCACCACGGGCGCGTTTCGCACCACCCTGACCACCGCCTCCTTCACCGACGCCTTCGTCACCAAGATCAACACGACCGGAACGGCCCTGGTTTACTCGACCTACCTCGGCGGTAACTTCGACGACACCGGCCGTGCGCTGGTCGTGGATGCTTCCGGAAACGCGATCGTCACCGGGGCCGCCAACGCCGGCCTGCCGCTGGTCAATCAGTTTTCCGGCAGCGGCTTCATCAACACCGGCACCAACCGCGACATCTACGTCTCTGTGTTCAACGCCACCGGCACGGCCCTGACCTTCTCGACCTACCTCGGCGGCTTCTCCGTGGACGCGGGCCACGACGTGGCCATCGGTTCGAGTGGCGACATCTGGGTGACCGGCACGGCCATCTCCAGTGACTTCCCGACGACCCCGGGGGCCTTCCAGACGACCAAGGGCTCTGGCCCCGGCACGACCGACCTCGTCGTCGCCCGAATCAACGCCAACGTCGTCACGCCACCCGGCCCCGGCGGTGGCGGCACCTTCACCGGCGACAATTACGAGTCGAACGAGACCTCCGACCAGGCCGCCGACCGCGGCATCCTGGGGGCCACGCAGTCGTACACCGGCCTCACCCTGGCCCGCAAGGCCGATGGCCTGTACGACTACGACTGGTATCGCTGGACGGCCGGTGCGTCGGGAACCGTCACCGTGCAGATCACCCAGACCGGCGGCGACATGGAGTTGCGTCTGTTCACCCTGGCTGGCAACAGCCTGGTCGAACTGGGCAGCAACACCGCTCCCGGCCAGGCCACCCGCAGCGTATCCGCCGCCGTGGCGGCCGGTGCGCCCATCCTCGTCCAGGTCAAGGGCCGAAACTCGTCGCTGGGGGTCATGGACCAGGGGTCTTACACCATGAACGTGACCCTGGCCTGAGAAGAAGGCACCGGCGGCTAAATGAAGACGAAGAGCGGCGGCGTTACTTCGTCTCGTCCTTCGCCGGCTCGTCGAGCAGGTGCATGCCCTCGAACGGCTTCGTGCCGAGCAGGCCGGCCCGGGCGTAGACCGCCAACTTCTCCCGGCTGTCGGTGATGTCCAGGTTGCGCATCGTCAGCTGACCGATCCGGTCCAGTGGCGTGAACTCACCCTGGCCGCTCTCCATCGTCAGCCGTTCGGGATGGTAGGTCAGGTTCGGACTCGTCGTGTCGAGGATCGAGTAGTCGTTGCCGCGTCGCAGTTCGAGAACGACCTCGCCGGTGATCGCTCGAGCCACCCAGCGCTGGAGCGTCTCGCGGATCATCAGCGACTGCGGATCGAACCAGCGGCCCTCGTACAGAAGTCGGCCCAGACGTCGGCCCATATCGCGATACTGCTCGATGGTCCCCTCGTTGTGGATGCCGGTGATCAGCCGCTCGTAGGCGAGGAAGAGCAGGGCCATGCCGGGAGCCTCGTAGATGCCCCGGCTCTTGGCCTCGATGATGCGATTCTCGATCTGGTCCGACATGCCCAGGCCGTGTCGGCCGCCGATCCGGTTCGCCTCCAGGACCAGCGCGACCGGGTCGGTGAAGTTCGTGCCGTTGAGCGCGACCGGGTTGCCCTGCTCGAACGTGACCGTGACGGTTTCGCGTTTCACCGGCACGTCGTCACGCCAGAAGGCGACGCCCATGATCGGCTCGACGATCTGGACGCCCTTGTTAAGGAACTCCAGGTCCTTCGCCTCGTGGGTCGCTCCCCAGATGTTCGAGTCGGTCGAGTACGCCTTCTCCTTGCTCATGCGATAGGACAGGCCGGCCTTCTCCAGGAGCGTGGACATCTCCTTGCGGCCGCCGAGTTCGGTCACGAAGGTCTGGTCGAGCCAGGGTTTATAGACGCGCAGGTTCGGGTTGACGAGCAGGCCGTAGCGATAGAACCGCTCGATGTCGTTGCCCTTGTAGGTGCTGCCGTCGCCCCAGATGTTGA
>CAYYJM010000241.1:0-9747 GCA_964471755.1 uncultured Alcaligenaceae bacterium | reverse complement strand
CCGCGTCGGGAACTCCCCCCACTTTCGTGGGGGGCTCGCCAAGAGGGGGCTCGCCAAGAGGGGGCTCGCCAAGAGGGGGCTCGCCAGGTATCAGCGGGATCGCCAGAATGCGGCGACGAACTGCATCCAGCCGCGGAGGCGTTGCCAGAGCGTCCGGGCATGAGTCGCCTTCAGCATGCCGGACAGCACCTCGGCCTGGTGCGTGGCCGCCTCAGGCCGGACCAGATCGTAGTGCGGCCGAAATCGATCTGTCCGCAAACTGACGACCTGAGTCGTCGTCATCTCCAGCAGCCCTTCCTCGCCGCGCGTGCGACCCCAGCCGCTCGCTCCTTGACCACCGAACGGCGTCGCCGGGTGGGCCGTGCCGACGATCACGTCATTGACCGACACGCTACCGGCACGCAGCATCGCCGTCAGGCTTCCAACACGGGCGACATCCTTCGTGAAGATCGACGCTCCCAGGGCGTACGGGCAGGCGGCGTCCATCTCCACGGCGGCCTCCATCGAGTCCACCGGAATGACAGCCATCAGCGGGGCGAACGACGTCTCACGGCAGATGCCGGTCGTCGGTCGGGCGTCGATGACAACCGTCGGCGGGAAGGCATCGTCGGGACCATCCGGGCGATCGACGAGCAGCCGACCGCCGTCCGCGAGCGCTTCGTGAACCAGTCGGCGAGCCTGGGCCACCTGTTCGGGCAGGATGAGCCGGCGTGGCAGGACATCCTGGGCGTGCCCGCGCAGCAGGGCACAGAATTTCTCGTAGACCGCACGATGGACGAAGACGCGACGAACCCCCAGGCAGACCTGGCCGTTGTTCATCACGCAGCCGAACCACGCGGCCCGGCTGGCGAGATCAAGGTCGGCGTCCGGCAGGACGAACAGAGCATCGCAGCCGGACAGTTCCAGGGAACTGCTCACGAGCCGTTCGCCCAGTCGTCGGCCGATCTTCCGGCCGACGGCCACCGAGCCGGTGAAGACAAGATGATCGATGGCGGCCTCGGTCAGCAGTGGCCCCGCTTCACGGCTGGCCGGTAGGACCTGAAACAGGTCGGCTGAGTAGCCGACGCCATGAATGAGTTCGGCCAGGGCCAGGGCGCTGCTGGGAGCCAGCTCGGACGGCTTCCAGAGAACGGCATTGCCAGCCACGAGGGCCTGCAAGATCTGGACGCCGTTCAGCAGGTGCGGGAAGTTCCAGGTGCCAATGATGCCGACCACGCCGCGCGGCCGATGGTAGACCGTGTCACTCTGGCCCATGAGCCAGTGGGGGCGGTGCGTCGTCGGCACTCGTCGCGGTCGGAGGATGCGATCGGCTTCGCGTTCGAGGAATCGACAGGCATCGGCCAGCGGGAGCAGTTCCGCCCCGAGCGTTTCGCGCGGCTCCCTGCCGATGTCCCGACCGACAGCCGCACAGAGAGCGTCGGCCCCCTCGACGAGCCGGGAGCGCAGTTCCCGCAACGGGGCCAGACGCTGGCGGATCGGCGCGCGCGCCCACGCCTGCTGGGCGACGCGAGCCCGGGCCGTTTCCGCCTCCAGCGGCAGGACGTGCAGGATGGGATTGCTCATGTCTGCTATGATATGAGCCAGAGCATCGAGAAAAGAGGGTGAGCAGCCATGACGACTCCGCTCCCGGGCGTGACCGACGACCTGCCCGGCATCGGTGGCCGGATCAAGGTCGAACCGGAAGACTTCGAGGTCGAGGAGATCCCCGCCTACGAGCCGGTCGGCCAGGGCGACCACCTCTACCTGTGGATCGAGAAACGCGGCATGGGCGCGGAGTACTTCGCCCGCCAGATCGCCCGTCGGCTCGATATCCCGCCCGGCGACGTGGGGACCGCCGGGATGAAGGATCGACACGCCGTCACGCGACAATGGGTGTCCGTGCCGGCGTCGGCCGAGCCACGCCTGGACCAACTCGAAGGCGACGGCATCCGTCTGCTGCGAACGTCTCGGCACACGAACAAGCTCAAGACGGGCCATCTGCACGGCAATCGCTTCCGCATCCTGGTGCGGGAGTCGCCCCCGAGCGCGGCCGAGCGGCTGCCGGCACTGCTGGACCGGCTGCGGACGTGTGGGCTGCCGAACTACTACGGCACGCAGCGGTTCGGACGCGACGGCGAGACTCTCGCTCTCGGCTGGAGCATCCTCCAGGGGACGGGTCGGCCGCCGCGCAATCCCCGGCTCAAGCGTCTGGCCCTGTCGGCGGTGCAGTCGGCGCTGTTCAACGAGTACCTGGCCCGGCGTCTGGGCGACGGTCTGCTGCGCACCGTCCTCGCGGGGGACGTTCTGGCGAAGTGGCCCTTCGGCGGCCTGTTCGTGGCCGAGGATCTGCCCCGCGAGCAGACCCGACTCGATGCGGGTGAGATCGTTCCCGCCGGTCCGATCTTCGGATGGAAGACCTTCCCGGCTCAAGGCGTGGCCCTGGAACGGGAACAGGCAATCCTGGCGACCTCCGGCCTGACCAGCGAGATGATGCGGAGTCAGAGCAAGCTGATGCCCGGAACACGGCGGCACGCCCTGATCTACCTCGACGGACTGTCGGCGACACCGGAGGAAGCGGGCGTGCGGTTGGTGTTCAGCTTGCCGGCCGGGAGCTACGCGACGGTCGTGCTGGCGGAACTGATGAAGGTCGTCGGACTCGATGATAGCGAGGAGAACTGATACAGCGATCAGGCAGGGCGGGCGACCTGCCGAAAAGGTTGATCCGGTAAGGTCTCACGTTGCCCGACCGGTTTCTAGCGGGCAGACTAGGACATCCTTGCACCTGCGATAGGCCCATTCCGACGGGGTACGACCGTGAACACCCTGCTAGAAACCACTCTGTCCGAGAAGATTCTGCTGGCCGCCTCGGCTCTGGAAGAGGCGGGCCAGTCACCGTTCAGTGCCGAGGCGCTGATCGTCGCCGTCTGGCAGGCTCATCCGCGCACCTTCGGCCTGAAGGGGTACGCCGATCTGTATCCCGACTCGAACAAGGTCCTGGCCGGCCTCATGGGCGAACGCGGCCTGAACAAGCGCGGCCTGCTGATGAAGATGGGCCAGAAACTCTACGCCCTGACCCGCGAGGGGAAGTCGGCCGTGCGTCGCCTGACTGAAGAGGCGACCCAGGTCGAACCGGTGACTGGCAGTCGGCCGCTGAGTCCAGAGCAGGAGGCGTTCTTGCGCGAGACGCTCGGTTCGTCGGCCGTGCAGAAGTTTCGGGCCAACAAGCGAGCGGAGATCACCTTTCCCGACGCCTGTCGGTTCTGGAACATCGGCGAGGGGATTGTCGGCGACCTGGTTGATCGAACGCTGGATCAATTCCGGCTCCTGCTCCGCGAGATCGAGAGCCGAATTGGCTTTGGCCAGACCACGTTGTCCGATGGTCGATCGGTCAACGCCGATGACATCGAGGTTCTGAGCGATCTGGACGGCTATCTCGACGATCGCTTTGCCCGGCATCTGACCCTGCTACGCACGCGCGGTCCGCACCGCCAGGTCGGCCGGCTCGAACCGGAGACGTGAGCCAGCGACGTAATCCTCACGAAGCTCGAAGGCGAGCCAGCGGCGTTCGAGCCTCTCAGCGCATCGGCCAGTCGTGTTGCTGCCGGCGAAGGGATCGAGAACGAGATCGCCCGGTTCGGTCAGCAGGCGGATGAAGAAGTCCGGGATTGCCGCCGGGAAGCGGGCCGGATGCGGTGAGATTCCCGCCTGCCGACACGCGGCCAGGTACGGATCGCGCGACGTGGTGTTGGCCACCTCGATCAGGTTCGACGGAATCGCGCCGCCGTTGTCGCGCTCGAACGAGGGCCGAACCTCGTGCTGTGACGGACGTTTCTGTCGTGGGCAGCCCTCGCGAAAGAGTCGCTTCATCGAGGCCGAGTAGGGCTTCAGCACCCGTCGATTGTCGGCCTTCGGAGCGTGCGTCTTGCCGAGCCACCAGAGGGTGTTGACGGCGTCCTTGACGCGGGTCCGCCGGATGGTGACATACTCGGCCGGTGTCGGCAGCTTGCTCGGGTTGTACCAGTAGCACTCCTGCACGAGGTGGAACCGCTCGCAGAGTTTGAGGATGAGCTGATACTGGTAGAGGCTGCGTGTGCCGGTGCCGCGGTTCCAGGCCGGGCCGAGATCGATCACGAAGCTGCCGTCCGGGGCCAGGACGCGGTGGACCTCGACGGCGAAGGGCCAGAACCACTCGACATACTCCGTCTCGGCGACGTTGCCGTACTCCTTCTTGCGCCGCAGCGCGAATGGCGGCGAGGTCATCACCAGACCGACGGAGTCGTCGGGCACCTGGCGGAGGAGGTCGAGAGCATCACCGACGTGGCAGGAACCGAGGTCGGTGGCGTAAGCTGGTTCGGGAAGCATCGGTGTCATGCGCTCTCGGCTGGGGGTGGGGCGAACGGCACCGTTTCGAGTTTGGCCCGGAGTTCGGCGATCTGTTCGGGCGTCAGGTCGTCCCAGGTCTGGCCCGGTTCGAGGGGCAGCGGGATGAAGCGGACGTAGACATACCGGCCCTTTTCAACGGGGAGCGGATCATCGAGACGCAGGACCATGCAGTCGAGTCGGCCCCGGATCAGGTAGCGTTCGGGAGTCATGACCAGTCCTCCACGGTGAGGTTGGGAAAAGCAGCGTAAAACGTCGGATCGCGCGTGACCAGGGTCAGTTTCAACTCGTGGGCGGTTGCCGCGAGGATGAGCTGAACACGATACCGAGTTGGGTTCTTCGGTCGAATGTGCTGGCGAAAGTTCGCGGCCCGATGGGCGATATCATCCGTCACGTCGCGGACGGCGTACCGACCCATGAACTGCTGGAATACTGGCAGGTAGCGGGTCGGAGTTTTTGAGTTGGTGAGCCAGATCTCAACGTCAAAAGTCGTCAATGTGCTGAGCCGAAGATGGCCCGCTTCCTGCCGGGCGCGTGCGACGACCTTCCGATTGCCTCGGATCAGTGAGATCACGGTGTCATCGTCCAGCAGGTAGTCCATCAGTCGAAGTCCCGGAGGACCAGCGGGTAGCCCCGGATCTCATCCATCTCGCGAATCAATTCGGCTTTTTCCTCCGGAGTCAGGTCCTCCCACTCCCGCTCGTCCTCCGGTGTGAGCGGGATGACTTCAACCTCGATGAGGACTGGGACGTTGCGTGGCAGGTGCAGGAAGCAGTCGTCCATCTCGACGGTTTCCTTGTAGATGTAGCCCCGGCTACGCTTCGGTTCGATGGACATGGCTTCGCCCTCCGGTTCAGATCCGCCGGACGGCAGTCTACCCGGGAAGTGTGGCACGGGACAAGACGTAGGCGAGATCAAGCGATGTGCAGAAGGCGACAGGTTTCCTCGTAGGTCTTCTCCAACTCCAGCTGGACGGCACGCTTCTCGGTCAGCCACAACGGCAGTGTCGGCAGCGGCTGGCCGAGCGTCAGTGGATGCGCCCACGTCTCCAGGACGTTCAGTTTGCCCTTGTCGGTCCAGCGACAGGCGACAGTGTACACGGTCGGCGGTTCCTGACCGAGAGATGGATCGGCCCTGCCAAGCAAGGTCAGCAGGTCGGCATAAAGGTTGAAGTGGCGAGAGGTGACCAGATCGACCACGACCACGGAGACCCGCCGGCGTAAGAGCGCGGCGCACTTGGCCACGAAAAGCTGCCGATTCTCGGGCCGGTCCTTGTTCGACGGGCTGACGATCTCCACGGCGGCCACCAGCTGGCGGCCCTCGTCCCTGTTGTAGACGCGCACCTCATACTCATCGAAGGTGTCCAGGTTGGCTTCCACGCAGAGGATCGGTCGTGGCGGTGCCCAGACCGCCACGCCGCCTTCGCCAGTGCCGGTATTGTCCGGCTCGCCAGAGAGAAGGCTCTCGTCCCCCTGCCAGGCCGTGACATCGATCTCGAAGTCACGGCCGAGGTGGACCGTGGGTTCGGCGACGTAGCCAGGCGGGAGCCGGCCGAACAGGTCCTGAACAATCATCGCCGGCCACATCCCGTGGACGGCTTCCCCCGAGGTTCGCCGGCTGAGGTTTGGATGGAAGTGATCGCGTAACGGCATCGGTGTCGTCCTCCTCACCCGGCATTCTACCCGAAATACGTCGCGCAGGCGGGATGGTCTCAAGCGAGTTGCAGAATGTGGCAAGCCTCTTCGTAGGTCTTCTCCAGGTCGAGCTGGACGGCGCGGGTCTCGGTCAGCCACAACGGCAGCGTCGGCAGCGGTTGCCCGAGCGTCAGCGGCTGCGCCCACGCCTCCAGGACGTTCATCTTGCCCCTGTCCGACCAACGGCACGCCACCGCGTACAAAGGCGGCGGCTCCGGACCCAGGGACAAATCGCTCCGACCGAACAACGCCAGCAGGTCGGCATAGAGATTGAACTGCCGCGTCGTCACCAGATCGACGATGATCACGGACACGCGCTCGCGCAACAGCGACGCGCACTTGGACACGAAGAACTGCCGATGCTCAGGCCGGTCCTTGTTCGCCGGGCTGACGATCTCGATCGCCGCGACGAGGGTCCGCTTGCGCCTGACATCGTAGACGCGCACCTCGTAGACATCGACGCTCGCCAGGTCGGCCTCGACACGCAGAGTCGGCCGCGCCGGAGCCCAGACCGCCACGCCGCCCTCCTCGCTGCGTTCCGCGCCGGCGGGGATTTCTTCGTGGCTCTCGAACGATGCGACATCGATTTCAAAGTCGCGCCCCAGGTGGATGTACGGCCGCGCGACGAAACCTGGTGGCAACCGGACGAACAGATTCTGAACGATGAACGACGGCCAGAGGCCGTGGAGCGAATCCCACGACTCCTGGTCCGAGATCGGCGGATTGAAGTGGTCGCGTAACGGCATCGGCGTCGTCCTCCTCACTGGCATTCTACCCGAAGGCAGGCGCCCGTTCACCAGTGCGCATTCGGCCCGGACGGGACGCTGATCGGCAGGTCGGCGTCGGGCCAGTGGTCTTCGCCGCGACCGACGATGATCTCGGCCACCTCGGCGGCGAGACGGTCGAAATGCTCGACGCTGTTGATCTGCACCAGTGCTTGCTGGATGGTCCGGCCCGGTCGCAGCACCTTGCAGTACCAGTTCGCCACCTTGCGGAAGTTCAGGCAGGCGAGGTGTTCGCCGCGATGCTGGACGAGCAGGTGAAAATGACGTGTCATCAGGTCGAGACGCTGGCGGTAGGTGGCGTGCGGTCCCGGATCGCCGGTCGTCTCCCAGCGGGCGAGCTGCTGGAAGAACCACGGGTTGAGCAGGGCTCCCCGACCGATGGCGATGCCGGCACAGCCCGTCTCACGCAGCATCCGCTCGGCGTCGGCCAGGCTCCGCACGTCGCCATTGCCCAGGACGGGAACCTTCTCCACAGCCTCGACGACCCGGCGAATGCCTTCCAGATCGACCGTCCCCCGGAAGCCCTGTTCGCGCGTCCGACCGTGGATGGTCAGGCCGGCGACGCCGACCTTCTCGAATTCGCGGGCGAAGTGCGGGGCCGTGTGCGTGCTGGCGTCCCAGCCGAGGCGCATCTTGACGGTCACAGATCGACCGTGCCGCCATCGGTGCTGCACATCATGGCCGAGCCGCCGCCGCCCTTGACGACCTTGTGAACCGGGCAGCCCATGTTGACGTCCACGGTCTGCACGCCGTACGCTTCCAGCCAGCGAGCGGCCTCGGCCATCTCCTTCGGATCGGTGCCGTACAGCTGGATCGAGAGCGGCCAATCTTCCGGACAGGTCTGGATCAGTTCCATCGTCTTGCGGCTGCCGGTGAGCAGAGCCCGGGCGTTGACCAGATCGGTCGTGCAAAGGCCGGGTGCCCCGACCTCGCGGACGACGAGCCGAAAGGGCAGATTCGTGTAGCCGGCCAGCGGGGCGAGGGTGTACCGGCAGCCGAGCCGGAGCGAGCCCAGTTCGACCGGCGGACGCGGACGGGGTGGCGGTGGAACGACGGCGCTCATACCCTCACTTCTTGCTCTGAACGAACTTGTTGGGCGTCCCTTCGAGGGGACCGCCGGCCGGGGGACGCCAGAGGGCGACCTCCTCGATCTTCTGGGCCAGCGCGAAATCCTTGTCGGTGATGCCGCCGGCCGAGTGCGTCTGGAGCTTGACCCAGAGCTTGCCCCAGGTCACCTCCAGGTCGGCATGGTGATACGCCGCTTCACAGAGGAAGCCGATGGCGTTGACGAGCATCAGGGTCGTCGGCCAGCCGTCCGTGTTGTATTTCCGGCGTAGCCAGCCCTTTTCCAGGTACCAGCCCTCGAGTTTCAGCTCGGCGATGCGCGCCGTCACTTCCTCGTCGCTGTAGACTTTCTCATCGGCCTTGACCATGGCAGGTTCCTCCCGGATGATGGACTCAGGATGGCTGGTCGGCGACCCCCTGTCAAGCGGAGGCAGCCATGCGAATTATCGGCATTCTGTGCGTGACGCTGATCCTGACGACCGGGTGTACCCAGCAGGACCGCGAGAGCCTGGGCAAAGTGGGCCGGCGAATCTTCCAGGAAATGGAGGATACCACGGGAACCTCACCGAACCCGCTGGCCTCCGGTCTCCAGGCCGTGCGCGGCTCGGTCAGTGACAGCAACCTCGATAGTCGAGTCGTCCTACGGCTGCGCTGGGAGCGTGAGCTGGAAGGGACGTGTATCCGGGCGCGCGTCATCGGCCCAGCGACGGTGCAGCTGGAGGGCCTTTTGAAGGAGGAAAGCCAACGTGGCCGGGCGATCGAGATCGCGAAGACGACGTGTGGCGTCGAGCAGGTCGAGGACAAGATGCAGGTGAAGTGACCGGCGAAAGGCGAGCCCCGCCTTGCCGGGGCTCGCCAGGACGGGCCGACGTTCTCAGTACATGTCCTCGTCACCGCCGCCGGCCGGCTTCTTCTTCTCTTCCTTGGGAAGCTCCGCCACGAGGGCGTCGCTGGTCAGCAGGAGCGTCGCCACGCTGGCGGCGTTCTGCAGGGCCGAGCGCACCACCTTGGTCGGATCGATGATGCCTTCCTTGACCATGTCGCAGTAACGATCCTGGCGAGCGTCGTAGCCGTGGTTGGCGTCCTTGTTGGCCAGCACGGCGTTCAGGACGACCGGGCCATCCTGACCGGCGTTGGCCGCGATCTGCTGGATCGGCGCACGACAGGCCCGCACGATGATGTTGTAGCCGGTCGCCTCGTCGTCGCTGAGATCCTTCGGAGCCAGGCCGGCCGAGGCGCGAAGCAGGGCCACGCCACCACCGGGGAGGATGCCTTCCTGTCGAGCCGCCCGCGTCGCGTGCAGGGCGTCATCGACGCGCATCTTCTTTTCCTTCATCTCGCTCTCGGTGGCGGCCCCGACGTTGATCTTGGCCACGCCGCCCGACAGCTTGGCGATGCGCTCGCTCAGCTTCTCACGATCGTAATCGCTCGTCGACTTGTCCAGCTCCGCCTGGATCGTCTTGACGCGTGCCTGGATGTCGGCCTTCTTGCCGGCTCCCTCGATGATCGTCGTGTTGTCCTTGTCGATGCGAACCTTCTTGGCCCGGCCGAGTTGCTCCAGTTCGACGTTCTCCAACTGGATGCCGAGATCCTCGAAGATCGCCTGGCCACCGGTCAGCACGGCGATGTCGCCGAGCATGGCCTTGCGACGGTCGCCGTAGCCGGGAGCCTTCACCGCGGCGCACTTGAAGGTGCCACGCAGCTTGTTGATGACCATGATCGCCAGGGCCTCGCCCTCGACTTCCTCGGCGATGATCAGGATCGGCTTGCCGGCGTTGAGGACCTTCTCCAGGATCGGCACCAGGTCGCGATTGCTGCTGATCTTCTTCTCGTAGATCAGAATG
>CAYYJM010000240.1:8472-9749 GCA_964471755.1 uncultured Alcaligenaceae bacterium | reverse complement strand
GGTGCGCTTACTCCACTCGGCCTGCGGCCTCGCTGCGTGCGCGGCTCTGACAGACAGTCTCTGGAAATCCCTCCCCGCGCTTGCTAGCTTGACCCTGGGATGATACCTCCGCGCCGGGAGTTCGGGAATGGTCTGTACCTGTGTAGTCGGCTTGCAATGGGGCGATGAGGCCAAGGGCAAGATCGTCGATCTGCTCACCGAGCAGCACGACTTCGTCGTTCGCTACAACGGCGGCCCCAACGCCGGTCATACCGTCGTCAGCGGCGACCGAAAGTACAAGCTCTCCCTGCTCCCTACCGGCGTCCTGCGCCCCAACGTCCAGGCCGTCATCGGTAATGGCGTCGTCGTCTATCCGCCCCGCTTTGTCGAGGAGGCCGAAAGCCTCCGGGCCGGCGGCGTCACCATCGGCAAGAACCTGGTCATCTCCAATCACGCCCACGTCATCTTCCCCTACCACGTCGAGGAGGAAGCGTTCTCCGAGGGCGGCGACAGTGCCATCGGCACCACCCGGCGCGGGATCGGCCCCTGCTACAAGGACAAGGTCGGAAGGCAGTTCGCCGTCCGACTCGGCGAACTGCTCGACGCGGATCACCTGCGCCGTCGCCTTGGGCCGGTCGTCGAATTCAAGAACCGTCTCCTGCGTAGCCTGTCGATCTTCGCTCGACAGTGCACCGTTGACGGCGTCATCGCCGACTTCACGCCGGCCATCGAGGCGATGCGACCGCACATCGTCGATACGGTCCAGCTGCTGCACCAGGGCCTGAAGGCCGGCAAGAAGATCCTCTTCGAGGGAGCCCAGGGCAGCCTGCTCGACGTCGATCAGGGCACCTATCCCTACGTGACCAGCTCGAACAGCACGCCGGCCGGCATCTGGGCCGGCTCCGGCGTCCCGGCCAAGCACCTCTCGAAGTGCATCGGCATCATCAAGGCTTACACGACCCGCGTCGGTCGAGGCTCTTTCCCGACCGAACTGGACGACGGCCCGACCGGCATCGGCGAGAAGATCCGCCGCACCGGCAACGAGTACGGCACCGTGACCGGCCGACCACGCCGCTGCGGCTGGTTCGATGCCGTCGCGGTGCGCTACAGCGCCGCTCTCGCCGGAGCCGACGAGCTGGCCCTCATGCTGCTCGATGTTCTCAGCGACCTCGACGAAATCAAGATCGCCACGGGCTACGAGGCGGACGGTCAGCGCGTCGAGTGGTTCCCCGGCGACGCCTACCTCGTCGAGCGCTGTCTGCCGATCCGCGAGCTGCGCCCCGGCTGGAGGATGGTCC
>CAYYJM010000240.1:0-8462 GCA_964471755.1 uncultured Alcaligenaceae bacterium | reverse complement strand
TACGAGTCGCTGCCCGGCTGGAAGAAGGACATCTCGTCGGTGACCCGCTTGCAGGATCTGCCGGCCGCCGCCCGGCGCTACATCGACCGACTCTCGGAACTGATCGGGCTGCCGATCAACACGGTGTCGGTCGGCCCGGATCGCAAGCAGACGATGTTCATTTAGCCGCCGGCTTGCCGGCGGGAATTGACGACGAAGAACCGCCGGCAAGCCGGCGGCTAAATGGGACCAGAGGCCCGCGCGTGACCCAGCCGACCACGACAACGCCGAAGCCGACACCGATCGAACACTGCGCCGCCGTCGGCCTCGATCTCGATCGACTGCCGGCCCACGTCGCCGTCATCATGGACGGCAACGGCCGCTGGGCCCAGCAGCGCGGTCTGCCCCGCATCAATGGCCATCTTCAGGGCGTCCTCAGCGTTCGTCGCACCGTCGAGGAGTGTGTCCGCCTCGGCGTCGGGCACCTGACGCTCTACTGTCTCTCCAGCGAGAACTGGAAGCGCCCCCGGGAAGAACTCGACTTCCTCATGACGCTGCTGGAGAAGTACCTCGTCGAGGAACGCCAGACGATCCTCGAACAGAACATCCGCTTCAGCATCATCGGCCGACGAGAGGGCTTGCCCGAACCGGTCCTCCGCGAGATCGACGAGAACATCCGCCTGACGCAGGACCACACCGGCATGGGCCTCTGCCTGGCGATCAACTACGGCGGCCGGACGGAACTGATCGACGCCATCCGCGCGCTGGTCCGCGAGGTCCAGGCCGGGACGTTACGGCCCGAGCAGATCGACGAGGCCGCCGTCGGCAGCGCCCTGTACACCAGCGGCATGCCCGATCCGGATCTGCTGATCCGCACGGCGGGCGAGCTGCGCCTGAGCAACTTCCTGCTCTGGCAGGTGTCCTACGCGGAACTCTGGGTGACCGAACGGTGCTGGCCCGATTTCGACGAACCGCTGCTGCACCAGGCTCTAAGGGATTACGCCGGCCGGGTGCGCCGGTTCGGAGGTCTGAAATGAACCAGGGACGGAGCGGCCGGGGATGACCGACGCGGCCGAGTATCAATCGCGCCTCTGGGTCGGCGGCGCGCTGGCGATCGTCACGGCGCTGATCCTGTTTCTGGATCCGGCCCCGATCTATCCGTTTCTGTTCCTGCTCTTTCTGGGCCTGACCCTGGCCACGGTGGCGGAACTGTATCATCTGCTCGGCAGTCTGCCCCGGCAGCCATATCTGCTGGCCGTCGCCGCCGTCGCGCTCATCCACGGAGCCGGCCCGCTGTCGAAGCTCTGGCCCTATCTCGGCACCGGTCTGCCCGGCCCGGAACCGCTGCCGACTCTGCTCGGAGCGATCGTCGTCGTACTCGTGGCCGTCTTCCTCTGGGAGATGGTCCGCTTCCACGGCCCCGACCAGGCCATCGTACGTCTGTCGCTGACCGTCTGGATCGCTCTCTACCTGGGGCTTCTGCCGAGCTTCCTCATCCTGCTTCGCTGGGAAGGGACCGCGAACGATCACTGGTACAATGGTCATGGTGCGATCCTCGTCGGCCTGGCCGTCTTCATTCCCAAGGTGGGCGACATCGGTGCGTACTTTGCCGGCAAGCACCTGGGCCGACGGCGCATGACGCCCCTGCTCAGTCCCAAAAAGACATGGGCGGGCCTGTTCGGCGGACTGGCGGCGAGCGTGCTGGCCGCCTCCGCGGTGCAGGCGGTCTATCCGGTCTTCACCCGGGTCTGGTTCGCTCCGCTGTTCGGCCTGAGCGTTGGCGTCGCCGGCGTCCTGGGCGACCTGGCCGAGTCGCTCATCAAGCGCGATGCCAGCCAGAAGGACGCCTCTCAGGTCGTCCCCGGTTTCGGCGGTCTGCTCGACGTGGTCGATTCGGTGATCTTCGCCGCCCCGGTGGCCTTCCTCTGGCTGCGCTAGAATTCTGGCGGGGAGGCGGCCCGTCGCCTCGTTCTCCCATTTTGTCTCGCAGTCTGCCCGGTCTTCCAGATCGGCCGCTGTCGTGAACCTCGTCTTGCGGCCAGCGTCTGGTTTTCGTATGGCATTGAATCCAGGAGGAGCGAGGAACCCGATGACCGAGTTGACCATCCAGCTCGATAGCCGTGACGAGGCGATGCTGCTGTTCGGCAGCCGCGATCAGTTTCTGCGTGACATCCGCACGACGCTCGGTGCCCAGGTCGTCGGTCGGGGCGATCAGATCCTCGTCAAGGGAACCGCCGATCAGTGTGCCCTTGCTCAGCGAATCTTCGACGAGCTGCGTCGGATCCTGCGACAGCAAGGCGGCCTGACGCAGGAGGACGTTCGTACCGTACTCGAAGTGGTCTTGCAGGGCGGCGAGCGGCTCGAAGGCATTGGCGATGCGCCGGAGCAGACGGCCGCACCGAGCGTCGGTAGCAGTCGCTATCTCCGGCCGCGTACCGATGGGCAGGCCCGATATGTCAAGGCGATGAAGGAAAACGACATGACCCTCTGTGTCGGCCCGGCCGGCACGGGCAAGACCTACCTCGCCGTCGGCATGGCCGTCAGTCTGCTGCGGCAGTCGCAGGTCAAGAAGATCGTCCTGGTTCGGCCCGCGGTCGAGGCCGGCGAACGGCTCGGCTATCTGCCCGGCGACATGGTCGCCAAGATCAATCCGTATCTGCGGCCCCTGTTCGACGCCCTGAACGACCTGATGGAGCCTGAGCAGGTCAAGCGCTATCTGGACAACGACATCATCGAGGTCGCACCCCTGGCCTATATGCGTGGCCGAACCCTGTCCAACGCGGTCATCATCCTCGACGAGGGACAGAACACGACCATTCCCCAGATGAAGATGTTCCTGACTCGAATGGGGACCAACTCGAAGATCATCGCGACGGGCGATGTGACGCAGACCGATCTGCCGCCTCACACGCGCAGCGGTCTGATCGACGCCCTGCAACGGCTGAAGAACGTCGAAGGCGTGGCACTGGTTTATCTGGACGAGCACGACATCGTCCGCAACCCCCTCGTGGCGCGCGTGCTGAAGGCGTACGAGGAGGACAAACCCTCCAGGAAAAGGAGTAGCTGAGGAGGCCATTCCGGCGCTGCTCGGAACGGACTCCGAAAACGCCTATGTTCGGACCCATAAAGAAATCTCCGCGTCTGGGCCAGTGGGACGGTCGGCGGCGCTCCTCACGGAGCGAGGCACCGATGCTGCCCCACCTCTGGGATCGGGACGTTCTGCTCCGGCTCAGTGCCGTGCTGCTGACGGCCCTCTGTGCCGCCCTGCTGGCCTTCTATGCCGGGCCGGTCCAGAGCTACCGTGTCGGCGAGATCTGCCCGCACGATCTACGGGCGCGTGTCACCTTCGAGGTGGTCAATCAGGCCAAGACGGATCGCGAACGCGACGAGGCCGTGGAGAATCTGCCACCGGAGGAACGCCGCAACGCCGCCGCCTGCGATCGGGCCCGGCGCAGCGTCCAGGCGGTCAAGGAGAAGTTCCCGCTCGGCACCCTGCTGGTGCAGCGCGGCCAACCGATCACCGAGGGGCAGCTCGCCCACCTGCACGAGGAGACGCGGGCCTTCCTGGCCGGTCGAGACGGCTCCGATCACGTCCGGCGGGGGATTTCCCTGTTCCTCATCTTCTCCCTGCTCTGTGCCGTCGTCGTCATCTACGTCGCCCGCTTCCAGACCGCCCTGGCCCACAGTCTGCCCAAGGTCGTCGGTGTCTGCGCTCTGGTCGTGCTGACGCTGGTGCTGGGTCTGTTCCTGGGTGCCGCTCCGTGGCAGGCCGTTCTCGTGCCGCTGACGGTAACGGCCCTGATCATGACCATCGCCTACAATCCGCCCTTCGCCTTGCTGATGTCGATCTCGCTGACCCTGGCGATGATCATCACGCTCAACGGCCGACTGAGCGATCTGCTCATCGCGATGGGTGGTCAGGCGACGGCGATTCTCGTTCTGCGCAGCGTCCGCACCCGGACGCGCCTGGTCGAGGTCGGTTTCGTCTCCGGCCTGGCCTACCTGGCCATGACGGTGGCCACGGAACTGTACACCAACCAGGCCTGGTGGCTGATCGCCTGCGATTCGTTCCGCGGCCTGTTCTGGGGCACCCTGGCCGGCTTCCTCGTCTCCGGACTGCTGCCGCTCATCGAGCGGGCCTTCTCGATCGTAACGGACGTGAGTCTGCTAGAACTGTCCGACGGCTCGCATCCGCTCTTGCAGGAACTCGTTCGTCGCGCTCCGGGAACGTACACGCACTCGATGACCGTCGCGACGCTGGCCGAGCCGGCCGCCGAGGTCATCGGCGCGAATCCGCTCCTGGTCCGTGTCGGCAGCTACTTCCACGACATCGGCAAGATGCTCAAGCCGCACTACTTCGTCGAGAATCAGACCGGCGAGAATCGGCACGATCAACTGGAACCGGCCCTGAGTACGCTGATCATCATCGGCCACGTCAAGGACGGTGTCGCCCTGGCCGAGCAGTACGGTTTACCGCGACCGATCATCGACTTCATCCTGCAGCATCACGGCACGACTCTGGTCGAGTATTTCTATCGGCAGGCGCTCAAGCAGCAGGAGAGCGAGGGGACCGCCCCCAGCGCTCTGGGCGAGGGGCAGCCGAATCCGCTGGAGCCGACCTTCCGTTATCCGGGACCGAAGCCGCAGACGCGCGAGAACGCCATCGTCATGCTGTCCGACTGTGTCGAGAGCGCCTCGCGTGCCCTGGCCTCGCCGACGCCGGGCAGCCTGCGCAAGCTCGTTCGCGACATGGTCATGAAGCGACTGCTCGACGGTCAGTTCGAGGAATGCGGCCTGACGCTGACCGAGCTGCGCCAGGTCGAGGAAGCCCTGTGCACGGGCCTGATCGCCCTGTATCACTCGCGGATCAAGTATCCGGAGCCGAGCCCGGTCGAGCAGCGCAAGTCGGCGTGAGTGCCGGCGAATACCTGGCGAGCGGCGCGTTTGACCATCGGTATCGTGGCGACTACAATACAAACTTCTCTCAACTGGACCGGCCCAGATTCGGGCCCATCTTTACTGGTCAGTCCGACAATCGGACGGGAGGCTACTGCGTGGCAGTCGTTCAGGTAAAGGATTTGATCGAGGCCGGCGTTCACTATGGCCATCGTGCCAGTCGCTGGAACCCGAAAATGCGGCCGTACATCTACGGCAAACGCAACCTGATTCACATCATCGACCTGCGCGAAACGGTGCGCGGTCTGCTGCGGGCTCACCGCTATCTGTCGACCGTCGCCAGCCAGGGCAAGCTGATCCTCTTCGTCGGCACCAAACGCCAGGCCAAGGAAACCGTCGAGCGCGAAGCGGCACGCTGTCAGATGCCCTTCGTCAACGAACGCTGGCTGGGCGGCACCCTGACCAACTACCGCACCATCCGCGACCGACTCAAGCGGTTGCAGGAACTCGAGGCGATGTGGCTCCCCGTCGGCGAGAATCCCGCCAAGGTGGACCTTCCCGCCTACATGAAGACGATGCTCACCGATTCCGGCAAGCTCGATCTGACGCGGGCTCCGGAGAACGCGCCGATCCGTGGCTACAGCAAGAAGATGGTCTCGACGCTGAGCCGTGAACTGACCAAGATCCAGCGCAACCTGTCCGGCATCCGCGAGATGAACCGGCTGCCCGAGGCGCTCGTCGTGGTCGATCCACGCCGCGAACACATCGCCGTCCGCGAGGCCCAGCGCATGGGCGTCGCCGTCGTCTCGCTGATCGACACGGACAGCGACCCCGATACGGTCGATCTGCCCATCCCGGGCAACGACGATTCGATTCGCTCGATCGAGCTGATCATCGGCAAATTGGCCGACTCGATCCTGGAAGGCCGGGCGGCCCTGTCGGCCGACGCTGTGCCACAGTCGCAGGGCCAACGCCGTCGTGAAGTGCCATCGCAGGCACCCCGTGAGTCGGGACCCGCGAACGAAGCGGGCCCGTCGGTTGTCGTTGAATAAGGACATCCCGGCGAACCGGGAGCGTCAGCGACCGGAATCCGGCGAGCCGGGAGCGTCAGCGACCGGAGTCTACGCTTCGAGTGCCGAAGACAGAACTCCGATCGCTGACGCTGCCGGCTCGCCTTTGACTGATTGAGGATACCGCACCCATGAGCAATGTTTCCGCTGCCGACGTCAAGGCCCTGCGTGACCGGACCGGTGCCCCGTTCAAGGACTGTTCCGCCGCCCTGGCCGAGGCCAACGGCAACATCGAAAAGGCCATCGAGATCATGCGAGCCAAGAACTCGCAGATCACCGAGAAATTCAGCAGCCGCGAGGCCGGCGAGGGCCGTATCGGCGTCTTCATCGACCCGGCGAAGAAACTCGCCGCCATCGTCGAGGTGCGCTGCGAAACCAGCCCGGTGACCAAGAACGAGGCCTTCCAGGCCATGGTCGCCGAGATCGCCCGGGTCGCGGCCGGCAGCCAGGCCACCACGGTCGAGCAGCTCCAGGGCGAGAAGCTGGTCAGCGATCCGAAGCATACCGTCAAGGACAAGGTCGCCGAGCTGGTCGGCCTGATCCGCGAGAACATGAAGGTCGCTCGCTTCGCCCGCTTCCAGGGCACCTGCGGCAGCTACATCCACCACGACGGCACGGTCGGTGTGCTGCTCCTGGTCGAGGGCACGCCGACGGACCCGCAGGTTCTGAAGGACGTGTGCATGCACATCGCCTTCAAGAACCCGCTGGCCGCTCTTCGTGATCAGATGCCGGCGGCGATTCTCGATCGTGAGCGTGAGATCGCTCGTGCGGCCGCGGCCGCCACGGGCAAGCCGGCCCAGCTCCAGGAGAAGATTGCCGAGGGCAAGGTCCAGGCCTTCCTCAAGGACAACGTCCTCAACGAGCAACCGTTCGTCAAGGACGAGAGCGTCACCATCGAGCAGTTGCTCAGCAAGCACGGTCTGAAGCTGCTCAACTTCGTCCGCTACAAGGTGGGCGAATCGTCCGCGACGCAGGGCTGATGATCAACCGGGTTCCGTGATCCGTCAGCCACGACGGATCACGGAGCCCTGGTCGGGTCTCCTGTTCTCTTCTCATCTTTCGCTTTTTCCTTGCACCTCCACCTTGTCGAACGGTAGCCTGAATTCAGGTGGGCACGCTGAGCGCTTATGGCCCTGCGCATACCCATCGCCCGGGCGAGCATGGCGCATGAACATTGAGAACTTCGAGGGGCTTGGACTGGCCCTCTTTCGGGAAGCAGGGGACGCTCTCTTCTTGATGGACCCCGATACCGACCAGTTGCTGGCCGTCAATCCCATGGCCGAGCGCCTGACCGGTCTGACGCAGGCCGAGCTTCTGGCTCATCCCGTCGCTCACTGGATTCGCTTCGGTGGCTCGACCGGGTCCGGGCCGAACGCTCCCAACATTCGCGCCGCCGCCAACGTGTCGATGATCCACCATGCCAAGGAAGGCTACTCACTGCGCATCAAGGGCGACATCTGGATCACCGTCAACGTCTCCATCGCTCGACTGCACGTCCGCCCCAAGACGCTCGCCCTGATCACCGCGCGCGACATGCGCGAGCAGGCCGAGACCAACGCCCGCCTGCAACGCAAGGAACAGGAACTACGCCGTGTCCTGGCGTCCGTCTCCGATTGCCTGTACAGCGCCCAGATCGACCGCGACGGGGTCTGGAAGTTCCTCTACATCTCCCCCGTGGTGACTCGCATCAAGGGGCACCCCGGCGAGGTCTTCAAGGCTCAACCGCCCATCTGGTGGGGCCAGATCGACAAGCAGGATCGATCGATCTGGGATGAGTGGACCGCCAGTCTGCTTGCCGCGCTCAACGACGCGCACGGCGAGTTGACGGCGGGACAGACCGCCCAGCTGGAATACCGCATCGCCTGGCCGGATGGCTCGATCCACTGGGTCCATGACAACGTCCGCGTCGCCATCGATCCGCGCGGTCTGATCCTGCTCGACGGCGTCCTCTCCGACATCAGCGCGAGCAAGCGAGCCGAGGACGCCCTCAGTCAGGAACGCTACCTGCTATCTATGCTCATGGACAACATCCCCGACAGCATCTACTTCAAGGACCTGGAGGGTCGGTTCCTGCGCATCAATCGGGCCCTGGCCAGCCGCTTCGGCCTGGACGATCCCATGGACGCCATCGGTCAGACGATGTTCGCCTTCTACGACCGGGACTTCGCCCGGCAGTGCCAGAGCGACGAGCAGCAGGTCATGGAGACCGGCACCGGCCTGGTCAACCGCGAGGAGATGGAGGTCTGGCTCGCCGGCCGCACCGACTGGGTCTCGACCACGCGGATGCCGCTGCGGGACCGCGACGGCGACATCATGGGCACCTTCGGCCTGTCGCGCGACATCACCGAGGGCAAGCGCAAGGAGGTCGAGTTGCAGGTGGCTCAGGCTGCCGCCGAGAAGGCCAGCCGGGCCAAGAGCGAGTTCCTGGCCAACATGAGCCACGAGATTCGCACGCCGATGAACGGCGTCCTCGGCATGACCGAGCTGGCCCTGGACACCGCCTTGACACCACAGCAG
>CAYYJM010000239.1:8674-9799 GCA_964471755.1 uncultured Alcaligenaceae bacterium | reverse complement strand
CTTATCGCAGCTTACGCAAACAAACCCTCTCCTGACAGACTTTTTCAGCAGTCTCGCTTCGGGGAGGGAGCCGGGAGGAGGGGTTTTCTACAGAGCGATCCCGACCCCTTTGCTCCTCTTCCCTTTGCTCTTCTTCGCCCCCGTGCCCTGGCACACCGGTATCCGTTCCCACTCTTTACCGGTGTTTCGGCGTCAGAGTGGGCGATGGGTTTACGGGGACACCGACGAGAGCTGGCGCGACATTACCGCTTTTCCAGGAATCGAACGAGAGCTTGACCTTGGCGAGGCCGCGGCCTGCCGTTTGAGGAGCCCGCACGGGGCTGAAGCAATACTCCCCTCAGTCTTCATCAAGCCGGTATTTAGCCCAGACAGGCGGGCCACCGGGATTGGTGGGTGGATACTCGACCTCGGCGACGGGAAAGCCGTGCCCCTTCCACTTATCGTAGTCGAAGGACGCGAAGGTGCCCGCACCCCAACCCGGTGTACCCACCGCAGCCGACAGGCGCACGGTCTTGTCCACCATGAGAGACTGTTGCGTGTGGTACATGTCCAGGGTCAGCGGGCCATTGAAGTGGATGATGGGTGCATCCTCGGGCCTGATAGTAAATCGCAGGCTGCCAGCCCGATCCTTGCCGGCGTGCTGTTCGTGCTTGCCGTTGATCTGGACGGTAAGCGTAAATTCGCCCCACGATGGGCGGAAAGTCAGATTCGTGTGCCGGGTCTTACCGTCTGCTTCCCAGACATCACCTAGCTTGAAGACATCGACAGTAGGCGTCACCCAGGGCACTTGCCGCCAGACCTTCACGGCCGTGCCGTTGGGCGAGGCATAAACGTGCGCGAGTTTGCCGTCGAGAACAATCCAGACCTGGGTTTTGGCCTCCGGGCCAAATACCAGCAGGCCGTACTGTTGTGCGCTGGACTTGTAGGCTGGCTGGTCCTTCAGAGTTCGGCCGATCTTGCTCAGGTCGGCTGCTCCGGCTGGCAGAACGATCGCCAGGCAGGCCAGCACCGCGGCGGAGAGGTATGCAGTTCGCATAGTTGCTGTTCCCTTGTGGCCTTTCCAGTATTCCACGCCGGCACGGTCTCGCCAAGATTTGGCCAGATGGACGCCGAATGGTCGGGGAC
>CAYYJM010000239.1:0-8643 GCA_964471755.1 uncultured Alcaligenaceae bacterium | reverse complement strand
ATTGTTTAAGACTCCCGACCCCTTTTCGACCCCTAAAGGGGTCGGGAGTCATTGTTTAAGACTCCCGACCCCTTTTTCCGTCCCCTATCCCCAGGCACTCGACCGAATCGCCCTCCGACTCCACGTCGCTGTTGAAGGTGTTGAGGCACAGTTCCGGGAAGTCGTACCCGTAGTGCGTCCTCACCGCCTTGACGTCCCGCCCACGCAGGAACTCGACCAGCCCACGCACCGAGATGCCGGTGATGTCCTGGCCAAACAACTCCAGGGTGACAGTGGCATATCGCGCCTTGTGGACCTCGATATAGTTGACCCGACTCGCGTCGTCGTAGTGGATGATGAGGCCGACTACCTCGCAGTGGTCCGCCCGCACCTTGTTGTCCGGCCCCTTGAAGAAGCTGGCATAGACGTAGGTGAAAGCGCGGCTCACCTCGTCCTTGTGCATCCCGAACCGGATCGGGCCGACGCCTTTCAGCGGCTCGACGACGAAGTGATGTGCCGTGTTGACCGCCATCTCCGCCTCCGCCGCCGAACGAGGAGGGATCTATGCGATGCCGTCCCGTCCAAAGTGAGTAGGTTCCGCGACCGTCGCGGACCGCTCCGCATACACCCTTGTTGGATGAAGCCGCTGGGCTCGGGCTTATGGGCTTTCGATCCGCCCCGGCCGTCGCCGGATCTGTTCTACCCCCCCGACCGGACCTCGCAAGCACCGATCCGGCTTCTTTTCCACCCCGAACCGAGCCACCACCTGGCGGACTCCCGACAACCCAGGCCACCCCGTTTCTCCCGATCCAACCCGGCACCGACGACGACCACAGCAACGCTCCCTACCGGGCTCCCGATCGCCACGCTCACGAACTGTCGATCGCCCCGCACCGCGGCATCGCCTCCGACCGGCCGACCTCGCCCGGCTCGCCAGAGCTAACTCGAACCACGACACGGGAACTACAGCCCCTCCTCGGCCCGCAGTTCCGGCAGTATCAGTGGACCCGGCTGACGACTGGCCGTCAGGGCCTCGCACAGCACCTGCTCGAAATACTCGGCCAGCTCCATGTGATGCTGACGGACGTCGTTCACTTCCCAGACATCCTCTGGTTGCAAAAACAGACGGCCTGGAACCGATTCCGCCTCGTTCGTCGGAGCGGGTAGGATGAACGACCACTCCGGCGTCCGCAACGCCCGGATCGGGCCACGCTCCGTCTCGACACCACTGAGCAGATACGGCCGAATCGCAGTGGTCGCGCCATGCATCAGTGGGAGCAGGCTCTGGCCGTGCGCCTCGGGCAGGACCACGCCGAGCAGGTCGGCCAGCGTCGCGGCCAGATCGATCGGCTGGCACAGCGTCGGCACCCGCCGTCCCGCCTGGACCTGACCCGGCAGACGCACGATCAGCGGGAGGTGGAGCAACTCCTCGTGAGGCCCCGCGCCAGTAAGGCCGACGACGCCGTGTTCGCCCAGGGGCAGACCGTGGTCGCTGGTGAAGATCACCGCCATCTCGTGCTTCGGATCGAGTTCGTCCAGCGTCTGGAACAACTGCTCCAGGCCGGCGTCGAGATAGTTGACCGTCGCGGCACAACTCATGCGCAGGCTGAGGACGTGACGGTCATCCTCGGTGTCGTTGGGGCCTGGCGTCGGATCGGCAATGTACTCCGGCGGAACTTCGTCGTCGTCGAACCATTCCGTGTCGGAGGCGTCCTCTTCTTCCTCCTCCTCTTCCTCGAATTCTTCGGCGTCGGCCTCCTCTTCCTCAAACTCCTCCTCTTCGTCCTCCTCCTCGGCCGGCTCGAGGAGGGTGTCCTCGAACAGGGCGGCGACAAAGTCCTCGGGCACCTGCCAGGGCGGCAGGAGGAGCGGCAGATCGAGCCAGAGCAGGGCGTTGGCCTCGTCGCGCAGGGCCTCCAGCAGGTCGGCCGCCCCTTCCAGGGCGAGTTCGAGCGGATCTTCCTCGCCGACTGGATCGACCTCGACCGTGGCCGACCAGCCCTGGAGAAACGCATCGGGCAGGGGACGAGAAACATCGTGAATCAGCATGGTCGGCACGTCGCTTGCACGCAATCGAGCGAGCAGATCGTTCGGCCCGTAGTCGGTATGCGGATCGAACGAGTAGCGAGCCGTCCGCCAGGATCGGCGGCTGCCCTCAGGGCTGGCCGCGTCGGCGAAATGGGCGTCAAAGAGGACGCCGCGGGCGGCGAGCGCGTCGAGGGCGGCGGTCGTGACCCAGTGGTTGCCGTACGCCCCGACCAGGGAGGCCTGCAGACCACGTGCAACGATGACGAGGATTTTCATACCCTCCATTGTAGCACCCGGCCAGCTATTTCCGCAGGTCCTTTCGCTCGGTCTCATACAATGAGAGGAGAGACTGTGTTGCCAACCGAGATCATGAACCGGGCGCGCGGGACGAAGGCCCACGGCCAGCCCGCCCGGACCAGCCAAGCAGGGGCCAGCCCCGTGGATCATGCGCGCATCGAAGCTGCCGTTCGTGAGATCTTGATCGCCGTCGGCGAGGACCCCGACCGGGAGGGCCTGCAAGAGACGCCCGCACGGGTGGCTCGCATGTACGCCGAGATCCTCTCCGGCCTGCACCAGGACCCCCGCGAACTGCTCCAGAAGGCGTTCACGGTCAAGTACGATGAGATGGTCCTGGTCCGGAACATCCGCTTCGAGTCGGTGTGCGAGCATCACCTGCTCCCCTTCCTGGGCAAGGCCCACATCGCCTACCTGCCCAATGGCAAGGTCGTCGGCCTGAGCAAGTTGGCACGAGCCGTCGAGGTGCTGGCTCGTCGGCCGCAGGTTCAGGAGCGGATGACGGAGGAACTGGCCGATCTGCTCATGAGCGAACTCGACGCACGTGGCGTCGGCGTCGTGCTGGAGGCCTCGCATTCGTGCATGACCATCCGCGGTGTCCGCAAGCCGGACAGTCTCTGCACCACCAGCGCCATGCGCGGCGGGTTCAAGGAAAACCAGGCCACGCGGGCCGAGTTCCTGGCCCTGATCCGGGCTCCGGTGCGCTAGGAGTCGTGATCACGGATCACCTGGCCCTGTCTGGATGGCCGGCATGACCTTCACCGACCCGGTGGAACGCGAACGGATCTACGACGACCTCAAGGGAGTCGTTCGCGGAGCCCTGCGGTTCGATGACCTGTCGCGTGCGCTGTACAGCAGCGACGCCTCGCCGTTTCAGATCACGCCGCTCGGCGTGGTCCAGCCGGCGGACGAGGCCGACGTGCAGGCCCTGGTGCGGTACGCGCACGAGCATCAGGTGCCGCTGGTGGCGCGCGGAGCGGGGACCGGCGTCGCCGGTGAATCGCTCGGGCCGGGCCTCGTCGTCGATCTGAGCCGGAACTTTCGTCGCATCCTCAACGTCGGCCGGGACACCATCACGGTGCAGCCCGGCGTCGTCCTGCGCGAGGTGCAGCGCGAGTTGGCCCTGCACGATCGGCGACTCGGCCCCGATCCCTGTCACCTCGAATGCACTCTGGGCGGGATGATCGCCACCAACGCCTCGGGCGGGCGGGCTCTGCGTTTCGGCTACACCCGCGATCACGTCGATCGGCTGCGCGTCGTCCTGGACAGTGGCCATGTCGTGGAGGCCAGCCGGCATCCACGCTGGCCCTTTCCCGATCCCGATGCGGCCGCCGGCGGCCAGCGGAACGACCGCTTCGACGACATCATCACCGGCCTGTTCGCTCTGCTCGATCAGCACGGCGACACGCTGCGCAAGCATCGTCCCCGGACGCCGTGGAACCGCTGCGGCTACCTGCTGCACGACGTTCTGAGCCGGGATCAGCTCGACCTGGCTCGCCTGCTGGTCGGCAGCGAAGGGACGCTGGCGATCACGACCGAGGCCACCCTGCGGACGGTGCCGCTGCCGGGCGGTCGAGCCGTCGTTCTGCTCGGCTGCGAGGGCCTGGAAGCCGCCGTTCGGGCTGCGGGAAGGGCCATCCTGACCGGTCCGGTCGCCTGTGATCTGCTCGATCGCCGTCTGCTGCAACTGCTGCGCGGCGGCCCGGACCGAACCGCGAGTCTGATCCCCAACGGCGTCGAGGCCCTGCTGCTGATCGAGTTCGAGGGGCACACTCCGGCCGAGGCTCGGGCCGCCGCCGGGATGCTCGCCGATGCGTTTCGGCGCGATCGCCTGGCTCTGTGGTCCCGGCTGGCCCTGAGCGAGGAGGAGATCGCCACCACCTGGCGAGTTCGCGAACACGCCGTCGAGCAGCTCTACACCCAGCGCGGGTCGGCCCCTCCCGCGTCGTTCCTGGAAGACGTCGCCGTACCGACGCCGGTTCTGTCCGAGTATCTGGTCCGGGTGCAGGCCCTGCTGCGCAAGCACGAGATCACGGCGACGTTTCTGCTGCACGCCGCCACCGGTCAGGTCCACATGCGGCCGTTCCTGGATCTGTCTCGTCGGGAGCATGCGGCGCGGGCGTGGAACCTGGCCGAGGATGTCTACCGCCTCGTCCTGGAACTGGGCGGCACGATCAGCACCCAGCACGGCACCGGCCTGGCCCGCACGCCCTGGGTCGAGGCGCAGTACGGTCCCCTGGTCGGCGTCTTCCGCCAGCTGAAGGCCCTCTTCGATCCCGCCCAGATTTTCAATCCCGGCAAGATCGTCGGCAAGTCGCTCGGCGTGCCGTTCTGGCCTCTCCGCCGGCAGGCCGATCGGTCGGCCGAGATCGGCCCGGCCAGCGCGGAGGAGGAGACGACTCCGGGTTCGGTCACGCTGTCGCCCGGACTCCGGGTCTCGCTGTCGGTCCTGGAAGCGGAGGCCCAGCGCTGCAACGGCTGTGGCGAGTGCCGGAGTACCAGCTCGGGCCAGCGGATGTGTCCGATCTTCCGCGTCCTGCCGACGGAGGAGGCGACGCCACGAGCCAAGGCGAATCTGCTGCGCCATCTGCTGAGTGAAGACGGCGATCCGCGCCGCCTGGCCAGTAGCGAGGTGCGGGCCATCGCCGATCTGTGCGTCAACTGCCGGATGTGTGCGCGGGAGTGTCCGTCGCGGGTGGACATCCCCCGGCTGATGCTGGCGACCAAGGCCGCGCACGCCGAGCAGCAGGGGCTCGACCGGGCCGATGCGGTTCTGGCCCGTACCGAGGGGTACGCCTGGCTTGGCAGTCTGCTTGCTCCGTTCGTCAACGCCGCTCTGCGGACCCGGCCGTTCCGCTGGTCCTTGGAGAAGCTCCTCGGTCTGTCGAGTCAGCGTCGGCTGCCGGCGTTCGCGGCGACCAGTTTTCTGCGCCTGGCCCAGCGGCGCGGCTGGTCGCGCAAACCGACCCTGGGCGGCAGTTCCCGGCCGCGCGTCGCCTTCTTCGTGGACCTCTTCGCCAACTACAATGACCCATCGATCGCCGAGGCCGTGGTCGCCGTACTGCATCACAATGGCATCGAGGTCTACGTGCCGCCCCGTCAGCACGGTTGCGGCATGGCTCCGCTGGCGGTCGGCGATCTGGACTCGGCCCGCGAGGCGGTGCAGGCCAACTTTCGCGAGCTGGCCGACCTGGCTCGTGAGGGGTTCCCGATTCTCTGTGCCGAGCCTACGGCGGCCCTGATGTTTCGCGAGGACGCCCGCTTCCTGGTGCCGGGACCGGACGCCGACCTGATCGCCACGGCCACGGTCGAGTTCACGTCGTACCTGTGGAACCTGCATGAGCAAGGCCGACTACGGACGGACTTCCAGCCCCTGGCTCTGGCGCTGGGGCATCATGTGCCGTGTCATCTGAAGGCCATCGGAGTGCCGATCGTCGGCCCGGATCTGCTGCGGCTCGTACCGGGCTTGCGAGTTCACACCATCGACGTGAGTTGCTCGGGCATGGCCGGCTTTCATGGCCTGCGAGCCGACGCCTATGAGACGTCGCTGGCGGCCGGGGCACCGATGCTGGCCGAGTTGGCCCGACCGCGAGTCGTGTACGGCTCAACGGAGTGCAGCACCTGCCGCATCCAGATGGAGGACGGCTCGAACAAACGAACGCTACATCCGGCCCAGTATCTGGCCCTGGCTTATGGCCTCCTGCCGGAACTGCGTGCGCGGTTGGAACGCCCTGTGGGCCGGCGGGTCTTGTGACGAGGCGGAGCCACCCGTACACTAAGGATATGACCGTCCTCCGTATTCATCTGTTCGCCCGGGCTCGCGACCTGGCCGGGGTGCCGTTCCTGGAGGTGATCGTCGAGCCGGGCACGACCGTCGGCGAACTGCGCGAACGACTCGCCCGGGAAGTGCCCGCCCTGGAGACGATCCTGGCGCGATGTGCGATCGCCATCGATCAGGACTTCGCCAGAGACGAGCAGGTGCTGACAACGGCAGTGGTGGAGGTGGCCGTGATCCCGCCGGTCAGCGGAGGGAGTGCGGATGGAATCGCAGTCGTTCGACCGGAGTAGCAAATGGCTCCTGGAGCATCATCCCCGGAGCCTGCTATTCCTCGCCGGCTTGAAGGCGGTGGCGTCGGCACGGGCGTTGCAGGCGGAGGTGGTCCAGCCGCGTTCGCTGCCGGATGGTTTGCTGGAGGTGACCTACCACGGCGAGAAGAAGCCGAGCCTGGTCCTGGTCCAGGTGGCGACCTACCCAGAGAAGCGGGTCGTGCAGCAGATTCACGACGACATCCTGCTTGTGTACCAGTCACGGCGGGAGTTGCCCGATGCGTTCGTCCTGGTTCTGCGGGAGAAGGGACAGTATCGCGTGCCGAGGCGACTCGAACAGAGAAGTCCGCGTGACACGACCGAACTTGCACTCGGCTGGGAAGTCGTGGAACTCTGGACCCAGCCGGCCGAGGATCTGCTCGAAGGGCCGGAAATCGGTCTGATCCCGTGGGCCACCCTGGCGGCGTACGACGGATCGCCGGAGGTTCTGCTCAAGCGGTGCCGTGATCGGATCGACAGGGAAGGAGGACGGGAGTACGCCAACCTACTGGCCGTGACGCAGGTGATGGCTCGTTTGCGGTACAACCGGCCGAACTGGCTCGACATTCTCGGAGGGAAGAAAGCCATGATTGAATCGCCGCTGCTACAGGAGATCATGTCCGAGACGGAACAGCGTACCACCGCTAAGGACATCGTGACTGTCTTGCGTGCTCGCTTTGAAACTCCGTCGGAGGAGACCCAGTCGGCCCTTGGCCTGATTCATGATCTTTCCAGGCTGGATCGGTTGCTTCAGTTCGCCGCTGTCTGTCTCTCACTGGAACGATTCGAGGAACGTCTGCGTGAAGAACTTCCGCCACCCACGGCACCTTCAACACGCCGCAAACGTTCTCGCAAATCCGCCGGTGAGTCATGATCCGTCTGCAACACGAACCAATCGATTACGCCATCCTGATGGAGCAGGTCCGTCGCGGCCACTGCGGCGCGGTCGTTGGCTTTCTCGGCACCGTTCGCGATCTGACCGGCGAGCGGGAAACGATCTCGCTGGAGTATGAGGCGTACCCTGGCATGGCCGAGAAGAAACTGGCCGAGATCGAGGCCGACGTCCGGGCGCGCTGGCCGGTCGGTGAAATCGCCCTGGTCCACCGGTTGGGCCATCTCGGCATCGGCGAGGTGAGCGTCGCCGTGGCGGTGAGCTGTCCTCATCGAGCGCAGGCGTTCGAGGCCTGCCGGCATGCGATCGATCGGCTCAAGGAACTGGTGCCGATCTGGAAGAAGGAAAACTGGGCCGACGGCACCAGCGAATGGGTGCATCCGGGAGCGTGAGGGACATGCTTGTCGATTCGTTCGGTCGCCGACACAACAACCTGCGTATCAGCGTCACCGATCGCTGTAACTTTCGTTGCATCTACTGCATGCCGGAGGACGTGAGTTTCCTTGATCGGGACGAGCTGCTCACGTTCGAGGAGATGGCCCATTTCGTCCGTGTCGCGGCCCCACTCGGCATTGACAAGGTCCGCTTGACGGGCGGCGAACCGCTCCTGCGACGCGATCTGCACCGACTCATCGCCCTGCTCGTCGATATTCCCGGCATCCACGATCTCGGCCTGACGACGAATGGCATCCTGCTCGGAAGACAGGCGAAGGCCCTGTACGAGGCCGGCCTGAGTCGGCTCAACGTCAGCCTCGACAGTCTCGACCCGGAGCGCTTCCGCACCCTGGCCCGACGCGACGGACTCAACGATATTCTCGCCGGCATCGCCACCGCGCAGGGCGTTGGTTTCACGAAGATCAAGGTCAACGCCGTGATCATCCGTGGCATCAACGATCCGGACGTTGTACCGCTGGCGCGATACTGTCGCGAGAATCGATTGGAAATGCGATACATCGAGTACATGCCGATCGGTGCGGAAGCATGGGAACGGCACAAGTGTTTTCTGGCGCACGAGATGATGGACCAGCTGGAGGAAGCGTTCGGGCCGTTGACACCGGCACCGGATTACGATCCATCGGCTCCGGCGATGGAGTTCGTTTATGCGGACGGCCATCCGAGTCGAGTGGGTTTCATCGCGTCGATCTCCCGGCCGTTCTGTCGGAGTTGTAATCGCATCCGGCTGACGTGCGACGGCAAGCTGCGTCACTGTCTGTTCGCCTTGGAGGAGATGGACGTCAAGCCGCTGCTGCGCGGCGACCCGAACGATGCGAAGCTGGTCGAGGTCATCCGGGCGAACGTGGCGTCGAAGTGGGAAGGCCATGAGATCAACACGGCCCGATTCGTGAAGCCGGAACGGACCATGC
>CAYYJM010000238.1:0-9896 GCA_964471755.1 uncultured Alcaligenaceae bacterium | reverse complement strand
GTTTCGCGAGGTGCAAAACGATGGCGAATCCTGCAAACATCCCGCCGGTCGAGGAACCGCGGAAAAACGACGACCAGCGGAAAAAGATCGTCGTCCCGAAGCTACAGCGGGAGAAGGTCAACATCCTCTGGGCGATCATGGCGAGCATCGTCAGCGTCGTCGCCCACGTCGTCCTGGCCATCCTGGTCCTGTTCATCAACGTCGATACCGTCGATGCCAGCCAGGCCGGCGAGGTCGGTGAGACGATCGTCGAGGAGGCTCTGCCCGAGAAGGTTCTCGACCTGACCAATATCGACCTCGGCATCGAATCGACGCTTCAAACCAACTACAACGTCGATCGGATCGAGGAAGTCTCTGTTCCTGGCATGGTCAATCCCCAGGAAGCGGTCGGCATCCTGAACGCTCCGGAACAGACCGCCTCGACTCTGCCGCCTCCTCCCGGAACCGGCATGGGCACCGGCGCGGCCCCGGTCATGGATGCGATGGGTGGCGGTAGCACCTTCGGCACCCTGGGCGGCATGGGCGGCATTTACCAGCCGGGCGGCTTCGGCGGCCGCAGTGGTGCTACCCGTCAGAAGATGGTCACGGAGGGAGGCGGCAACTCCGCTTCCGAGCGAGCTGTCGCTCTCGGTTTGAAGTGGCTGGCCCTGCACCAGGCCAATGACGGCTCCTGGTCGATGGCCGAATACAACATGACCACCCGCGAACAGCCGATCGGCAAGCCAGGTCGCGTCTTCGCCTGGACGGGCGGTGATCGGGATAACGGCAGCGAGAACAAGATCGCCGCCACGTCCTTCGCCCTGCTGCCGTTCCTGGCTGCGGGTCAGACGCACAAGTACAACAAGGACAATCAGGTTGATTACAGCAAGACCGTTCGTGCCGGCCTCGACTACCTGATGCGAGAGCAGCGGCGCAATTCCCGCAGTCCGAAAAACGAGGGTATGTTTGGTGGCGGCATGTACGCTCAGGGCGTTGCTTCCATCGTCATGGGCGAAGCCTACGGCATGTCCTCCGACCCGAGCCTCAAGGCGTCCGCCCTCTCGGCCATGCGGTACATCTGCACGGCCCAGCACGACGGCGGCGGCTGGCGGTACTCGCCCAACACGCCGGGCGATCTGTCGGTCACTGGCTGGCAGGTGATGGCGCTCAAGAGCATGGAAATGGGCGGCCTGGTCATCCCGTCCATCGTGATGAGTCGGTTCGATCGCTACCTCGACGACTCGTACAACGACAAGTCCTACGGCTTCAGCTACACGCCGGGCGGCGGTGCCACCCCGACCATGACGGCCGTCGGCATGCTCTGCAAGCTCTACCGTGGTGTCAGCCCGCGTAACCAGGCTCTGCTCAAGGGTGTGGACCACATCCGCCGACGGCCGCCGACGGCCGCCATGCAGGAGTACTACTACGCCTACTACGCCACCCAGGTCATGCACCACATGGGCGGCGACGACTGGAACTTCTGGAACCTCGGTCCCAGCGGCAAGGGGACCGACGGCATGCGAGACCTGCTCGTCAAGGGCCAGGATCTGGGGGCCAATCCCAAGAAGGCCCTCCAGGCCGGCAGCTGGAAGCCGACGGGCAGCAGCCACGATGGTGGCAGCCGTGTTCTCTCCACGGGCATCGCCCTGCTCATCCTGGAGGTCTACTACCGCCATCTGCCCCTGTACCGCAAGGACGTTGGCGTGACCAAGGAGACGAAGAAGTAACCGCGGTTCCAACGCGAAGACGCCGGGAGGCCCTCCTCTCGGCGTCTTCGCTTTTTTCGCCAGATTCCATTCTCTCCGCGAATTCGCCAAAAGCGGATGGACTCCTCCACTCCGACAGGCCGATAGTATTCACAGGACCGCTCCCGGTGGATCGGTCGATTCGAGGGCGTGTGGAAAAGGAGTTCCACCCATGATCCGGTCGCTCAGGAGGGGATCGGCCCTTCTCGTGTTGGCCCTGGTGGGTCTTGCCTGGGGGCAGCCGGCCTCATCCGGGCCCACTACTTCCCCGGGGCGAACCTACACCATCACGGTGCAGGAACCGGGCCGACCAACCCAGGTCTGCAAGATCTTGAAATACTGGACGGAGCCAGATGGGCATCGCGCCTATCAGGTCGAAGCCCTCGATACCGGGGAGCGGATGACCATCCTGGAGGTCGGTGCGCTTCGCCCCGTCGGTACGACGGATGGCACGCGGACGACTTCGACCCAGGTGTTCCGCTATGGCCGAAGTTCGTTTCCGCCGCCGGGGGTGCCGGCCCCCCCGGCCGACGCAGTCGTGCTGGAGGTGAGTCCGCCGCCCGCGCCGGCCGCGCCGCCGAGCCAACTGGCCTCGAACAGCACGGCCATGCCGACTGCCGTGCCCACGACGTTCCCCAGGCCCACGCCCTCGATGGTGCAGGCCCGCAAACCCGTGGAGCCTGCCTCCCCCTACGGCCAGGCGGTCCAGCAACCCACGACCGCAGCCACGGCCACACCCACGGCCACGCCCGCAGCCACGCGGCCGGCAACCGCTCCGGTCACGTCCGTCCTGCTCCCGCCGCCGCCAGGGATGAACCCACCGACTCCGGGAACGGGGACCGCGTCCACCACCGAGAAGTCGGCCGACTGGCGGCAGTCCTGGGGCCGGATCGAGAAGATCCGCACGAACGATCAGCCGGCGAAGCCCGTGCCGACGTCCACGCCCACGGATCTCGATCGACCCCGCATGCCGGAGAGCCTGCCCGTCGCGAAGAAGGATCCGAACGACCCGCTGAAGCAGCCGGCCCAGTACAGCGCCACGCCGGCGAAGGTGGAAAAGGACCGGAGCATCCCCCATCACCTGCCGGCTCAGTTGGCTGCCACCGCGCCGACCCGTACGGAGAAGGCGGATGTCGTTCCGATCGCGCCGACCACCCCGGCACCGAAGTCCCAGTCGGCCTTTGGCTGGCTGTTCGGTTCCGAGAAGCCGAAGCCGACTCCGACCCCGACTCCCGCTGCCCCGGTCGCCAGCAAGGCCGTCGAGCCGCCGCCGCTGCCGTCGGGCCTGAAGCTGCCCGCTGGCGTCACTCCGATGCCGGCATCGACCAGCACGCCCGCGACGGCTTCGACGACTCCGCCGACGACGCCCACGAAATGCGTCAGTGGGGTCCCGTGTCCGACTTGCCCGACCTGCAAACAGAACCAGCCGTGCCAGACCTGCAAGCCGTGTCAGACCTGCCAGAGCTGCCAGATCCCGGCGACGGCGGGGCGTCTGACACCAACGCCAGCACTGTCCAAGGAGGTGAATTCGCCGGCTCCCTGTGTTCCTTGCCAGCCGGCCCCGTGTCCGACGGTCAAGGCCCAGACCGGGCCGCCGCCCGTCCTGCCGGAGAAGCCGATCAGCCCCACTCCGGTCGTCAAGGCACCGGCCCCGGTGCCGACCCCGAAGCCGACGCCGACCGCCACGGTGGCTGCTCCGCGTCTGACGCCTCGTCCGGCCCCGACCCCGGCTCCCACGCCGGCTCTGGTCCCGGAGCATCCCGCCACCCGGCCGCCGACGCTCGCTCAGAAGGAGCGCGTCGCACCAGAGAAGTCGCACGGCCAGGATGCCGGGTGGAGCCCGTTCCACCGACCCACGCCGCCAACCGGCATGGAATCGGTGCGTGCCGCCCGAGCGAAGGAACTCCGTGAAGGGAACCAGGCGGTGATGGTGGCTGGCCCCCACGGTCGGCCTCTGCTCGTGTCGCCGGCCAACGCCTTCGGCGAGCCGGTGGCCCAGCCGGTTCCGGTCGCCGGGCCGGGCAACGCCTTCGCTGGCAGCCAGCCGATCCCGGCCGATCGCATCCGCAAGGACCTCATGCCGCCGGAACTGGTGGCCATGCTCGAGGGCCGCTACCGTCCGGGCAAGGGGCCGATCGCCCCGGCCGTCGGTCCCTACGGCCCGCCGCAGGTTCCCGGTAATATCGCCGGCCCGGCTCCGATGGGACAGCCGCCGATGCGGGGGACCCCGCTGCCGCCGCTCACCCGGCAGCCGATGCCACCCGCTATCCAGCCCGTCTCGGCGAACTCGTCGAGCCACGCCGTGGAGCAGCTGCGGTCGGTTCTGGTGGATGACCTGATGCCCTCGTCTCGCGAGGAGGCCGCCAACCGCCTGGCACGGTACGACCCTTATCGTACCCCTGTCGCCGTGCAGGCGCTGCTGACCGGGGCACTGATCGACCCCGCCGTCACGGTTCGGATTGCCTGCATCCGGGGTCTGGGCGCGATGCGAGCCAGCACGCCGGAGGTCCTCCACGCGTTCTCGGTCCTGAGCCGGGATCAGAACGAGCCCGTTCGGACGGCCGCCGCCGAGGTGGCGCGACTTCTGCAACCGAACCGGTAAGCTGCCCTCCACGCGACGCCGTGGCCCTCCCGCGGCCACGGCGTCGCCCCCTTGACGACCCGAACGATTCTCCCTACACCTGAAGGACATTCGAGGCCGGATCGGCACTCACGGACAGGCGAGGCCCTGCGATGATTCCTCTGGACCTGAGCGGTAAGGTGGCGGTGGTGACCGGCGTCGGCGACGACCTCAGTCTGGCGTGGTTCATCGCCAAGACGCTCCAGGCGGCCGGGGCCAAGCTCTACTTCGCCAGCCACCCGCGCATGGTGAACATCGTCGATAACATCCTGGCCCGCGACCAGGACGCCGCCGAACGACTTCTGCCCTACGGCGCGGGCGAACTCAAGGTCGAGAAGGTCTTCGCCTGCGATGTCTCCTACGACACGCTGGAGGATGCGCCGCAGGAGGTCCGTGACGACAAACGCTGGAACCGTCACGGCGACTTCTCCATCGCCGGCATGGTCGCCAACCTCGGCAAGCTCGAACAGAAGGCCGACATCCTCATTCACAGTGTCGCCTTCAGTCGTGAGATCAAGTCGTTGCAGTGGGAGACGTCGCGCAAGGCTTACCTGGAGGCGATGAGCATCAGCTCCTACTCGCTCATCGGCCTGACGCGCGCCCTGATGCCGATGATGGAAAAGGTCGAGGGCGGCGGCTCGGTCGTCGGTCTGACCTACATCGGTGCGGTGCGTGTCATTCCGCACTACGGCGGTGGCATGTCCACGGCCAAGGCCGCTCTCGAAGCCGACGCTCGCCAGTTGGCCCAGAATCTGGGCGGTCGGGGCGTGCGTGTCAACCTGATCTCGGCCGGCCCCTATGCCAGTCGCGCGGCGCGGAACATCGGCGACATCGAAAACATGAAGGCCCACGCCGCCGCGCGTTCGCCGCTGCCCCGACCGATCGAGGCTCAGGAAGTCGCCAACGCGACGGCCTTTCTGTGCAGCCCGCTGGCCAGCGCCATCACTGGCCAGGTTCTCTACGTCGATTGCGGCTACCACATCATGGGCGTCTGATCGGCCCTCCTCCGAGCCGACCGATCCGAAATAGCTCGCGCGGCCAGGTCGTCTCGCCCGTCAGGGCCAGGTCGGCGAGCATCGTGCCGACCACCGGCGCGAACTTGAAGCCGTGCCCGGAGAACCCCGCCGCGAGCGCTACATTCTCGTACTCGGGATGCCGATCGATGACGAAGTGCCGATCCGGTGTCAGCGTGTAGCGACAGACGCTCGCCAGCTGCACCGGTCCGTCCGCCGTCGGTAGATACTCGCGCACGAACGCGCGCACTGGCTCCTCGTCCTCCGGTCGCGGCGTGCCGTCGATCTCGTCCGGCGTGAGCAGTTCCGGCGCTCCGTAATGGCGGGCGATCTTCACGCCGGTGCCATCGATCATCGGCAGACCGTAGAAGTGACCCAGCGGCGTCCCGGCGATGAAGACCGGGAAGCGATCGCGCCGGAAGTCGTCGGCCTGTCCTGGCTGGAACCACAGAGCCACCTGACGCATCACGCGCAGCGGTGCCCCGAGCGAACCGAGCATTCGCCCGGCCCAGGGACCGGCCGTGATCACCAGCCGGGCCGCCCGATATTCTCCGCGTGCCGTGCGGACGACCACCGACCCGGCCTGAGCTTCCCACGACAACACCGGCTCCTCGAAGTGCAGTTCCGCGCCCAGGGCGGCGGCCCGATCCAGGTGCGCCCGCACGCACTCCTCGACGGCCAGGAAGCCGGCGGAGTGTTCCAGGACGCCGAGTTCCGCGCCGTGCAGACGGAACATCCCATACCGCCGACCCAACTCGTCGGCCGACAGCGTCTCGATGTCCAGGTGGTGTTCGCGAGCCGCTGCCTGCACGCCAGCGACGACCTCGGTGCCGGCCTCGCCCAGGCTCAGGCAGGGGCACTCGGTAAGCAGGTGCCGGCCCACTTCCTGCTCCAGCCGATACCATCCGGCGAAGGCTGCCCGGCACATCGGCACATAGTCCGGATGTTCGTAGTAGGCCGTGCGGATGATGCGCGTCCGGCCGTGCGAGCTGCCCCGGTCGTGCGCTCCGGTGAACTGTTCCAGGCCGACGACGCGCGCCCCCCGGCGGGACAACTCGCAGGCCGTCGCCGAACCCATCGCGCCGAGCCCCAAAACGATCACGTCGGCCGAGTTTCCGCTCATCGCTCTTCCTCCCCATTCTCCCCGCCGGTTATAATCCGTAGGGCCGCCGGCCTCGTCTGAGAAAACCGGGGCTTTGGGCTCCCTCTTCCAGCCATTCGGAGTGTAACCTATGGGTATCTGGGAGTATTTGCAGCGAGGTGGACCGTGAGCGACAATGCTCGATCTCTGGCGATCTTTATCGACTTCGAGAACCTCGCCCTCGGCTTCCAGGGGCGGCGCGAAAAGTTCGACATGACGCGCGTCCTGGAACGCCTGGTCGAAAAGGGCAAGATCGTCGCCAAGAAAGCCTACGCCGACTGGAGTCGTTTCTCCAGCTACACGTTCATGTTGCATGAACACGCCATCGAGTTGGTCGAGATCCCCCAGCGCCGCCAGTCCGGCAAGAACAGTGCCGACATCCGTCTCTGTGTGGACGCCATGGATCTGGCCTACTCGAAGGACCACATCGACACGTTCGTGATCGTCTCCGGCGACAGTGATTTTTCGCCGCTGGTCTCCAAGCTCAAGGAACTGGGCAAGGACGTCATCGGTCTGGGCATGACCGAATCGACCTCGGACCTGCTCCGCGACAACTGCGACGAGTTCATCTACTACGAGGATCTCGGCCGACCTCAGGAAATCGGCTCGCAGCTCGACGACCGCTTTCCGGAGCTGAAACGCAAGGTCTTCGGCCTGCTCATGGACGCTCTCGTCGCCCTGCGTCGGGAGAACCAGGGCAGCATCGGTTCGAGCATGATCAAGGACACGATCAAGCGCAAGAGGCCCTCGTTCAACGAGACCTACCACGGCTACCGCAGTTTCAGCGAACTGCTCCTGGACGCGCAGAAGGAAGGGCTCGTCGAACTCGACATCGACAAGAAGAGTCGCACCTACGTCGTGACGCGGTTCGGTGGCGAGATCACGGAGGCTCCGCCAGTCGTCGAGACTGCCGAGGGGGCCGAGGCGACCGCCGAAGCCAACGCTGGCGAGGAGTTGCCGATTCTGGGTCGCCGCAAGTCGCGCCGCCGTCGTCGCGGCCGCGGCAACGGTAACGGCAACGGCCACGGGCCCGAACGTGAACCGGTGTCCGGCGAGCCAGGCCGTATCCGCATGTCCGTTCCGCTCCCGTCCGGGCCGGCCGCGCAGCCGCAGCCCACGCCACCCGCGCCCGCCGAGGAAGATGAGAACGATCTCGACGTGCTGGAAGAATCCGATCCCCGCCTGAGTCGGATCGACGAACTCGACGAGGACGAACGAGCCGATTTCCGGGAGGAACGTGAAGCGGCTCCGGTCGAGGTCCGTCAGCCGGCTCCGCAGCCGCAGAAGCCGGCCGCCACCGGCCAGAAGCCGCCGCACCGGCCGAACGTGCAGCCGCCCCAGCAGGGCCATCGGCCGACCCAGCCGCCGCGTCAACCCCAGCCGCAGCCGGCGAACCGGCCCGCTCCGAAGCCGGCTCCGCAACCGGCCCGCCGAGAGCCGACGCCGACGCCCCGGCCCACGCCGCGCGTGGTGATCCCTGGCGAGCTTCCGCCGCCGTCCGACGACGAGATCTTCTTCTCGCGGGACGAGGAGCCGCGTCGCACGGAGAAGCCGCAGCCCACGCCGCAGCCCGCTCCACGGCCGCGTACGCAGCCGCAGCCGGTCCCCACTCCCCGGCCGAGCGCCAAGGAGCCCGTCCAGAAGAAACGGACCGAGAAGGAGGCCAGCGATGACGAGCCTGGCTCTGCCCCGGCCGAGACGCCGACGGCTGAGGTGACCGAACCGGCCGAGGCGGTCGAGAAGCCACAGCCGGCCCGGAAGAAGCCGGCCGCGAAGAAACCCGCCGCGAGCCGGTCACGGGCTTCCGGCAAGAGTACCAGCGGCAGTTCACGCAGTCGGAAGAAGCCGGCTGGACCGGCCGCGAGTGAACCGGCCACGGAGTGAGCGATGGTTCGCCTGGCGATCGTCGGTGGCGGTATCTCGGGCCTGACCCTGGCGTATCATCTGCAACGCCGGTTACCGACCGCCGACGTCCTGCTCCTGGAGGCCGCCGCCCGTCCGGGCGGCACCATCCAGACGGAGAATCTGGCCGGCTACCGTGTCGAGTGCGGCCCCAACGGCTTCCTCGACAACAAGCCGAGTACGCTGAACCTGGCCCGTGACGCTGGCCTGGAGCGACAGTTCCTCGCGGCCAGCGACACGGCCGGGAAGAACCGGTTTCTCTTCCTTCATGGTCGTCTGCGCCGACTGCCCACGGGTCTGTTCTCGTTTCTGTTCTCGCCGCTGCTTTCCTGGCGGTCGAAATGGGCGCTCATTACCGAGCGATCCCGCCGAGGTGCGCCGCCGCCCGGTGAGGAATCCTTCGCCGACTTCGTGAGCCGGCGAGTCAGCCGCGAGGTGGCCGAGACCTTGGCCGATGCCTTCATCACCGGCATCTACGCCGGTGATGCGACGCGTCTGAGCGTCCAGGCTGCCTTCCCGCGCCTGGCCGCCTTCGAGCGTGAACACGGCAGCATCCTCAAGGGCTTCCAGGCCGCCGCCCGCACTCGTCGCACGGAAGCCGCCGCCACGGGCAAGCCGGTTTCACGCGGCAGCCGCATGTGGTCGTTCGACGCTGGCCTCGCCACCCTGCCCGCTCGCCTGGTCGAGCAACTCCGCACTCCGCCGGTCACAGGTGTCGCGATCCGGGCCATCCTCCCCCATCCAGAGGGGCGGCCCGGCTTCCGCCTCCTCGGCGCGGGCAGCGATCACTGGGAGGCCGACCGCGTCATCCTGGCCTGTCCGGCTTATCGGCAGGCGGACATCCTCGCCGATCTCGATCCGACGCTCGCGGATCTGGTCGCCGGCATTCCCTACGCTCCGGTCGCCGTCGTCGCCATTGCCTACGCGGCGAAGGATCTCCGCGTTCCACTGGACGGCTTCGGTTACCTGACTCCAGGCCGGGAACGTCGGGACGTCCTTGGGGTGCAGTGGTGTTCGTCGATCTTCCCGGAGAAGCGTTCTCCACCGGGGACGTTCCTGCTCCGCGCCATGTGCGGCGGTGTCTTCCGGCCCGAGATGGTGACCTGGCCCGACGATCGTCTCCTGGCTGCGGTGCGGGCCGAACTCGCGGTCACCTTGAAGATTGATGCCGTGCCGGTGTTTCATCACCTGGTCCGCTGGGAGCGAGCCATTCCGCAGTATCACGTCGGCCATCTGGACCGCGTCGGACAGATCGACGCTCGCCTGGCCGATCATCCGGGTCTGTACCTGACCGGCAACGCCTTCCGGGGTGTCGCCATGAACGATTGCACCGAGAATGCCGAGGCCCTCGCCGCCCGGATTGCCGGAGAAGTCGAAAAGGGAGTGTAGTCTTCGCCAGGAGCGGGATGCGAATACTCTGGCGTGGTCTGTCAGAGCCGCGCACGCAGCGCAGCCTCTCAGCGAAGCTGCACGCACACGATTTCCTCGTTGGTGCG
>CAYYJM010000237.1:9640-9937 GCA_964471755.1 uncultured Alcaligenaceae bacterium | reverse complement strand
AAGCAGCTCATGCGCCGATCGGCCGACGGTCTCAAGCGTCTGAGCCTGGAACTGGGCGGTCACGAGCCATTCATCGTCTTCCCGGACGCCGACCCGGAGATCGGGGCGAAGCTCGCCGTCACGGGCAAGTTCCGCAATAACGGCCAGGTGTGCATCGCGCCGAGCCGATTCTTCGTTCACAAGGATGTCGAGCGAAAGTTCACCGAGGCGGCCGTGGAGTTCGCCCGGCAACTCAAGCTGGGCAACGGCCTGGAGGCCGGCGTCGAGATCGGGCCGATGTTCGAGCGGAAGGCTCTC
>CAYYJM010000237.1:0-9630 GCA_964471755.1 uncultured Alcaligenaceae bacterium | reverse complement strand
GCCCTGATCGATGACGCGACGAAGGGCGGCGCGAAGGTGCTGACCGGTGGCAAGAAATGCACTCGCTTCGATCGCGGTTACTTCTTCGAGCCGACGGTCCTGAGCGGGCTGAATCCGAACGCCCGGATGCTGGTCGAGGAGCCGTTCGCGCCGGTGATGCCGGTCCTCGATTTCAGCAAGATCGACGAGGTGATCGCGGCGGCGAACAACACGCGCTACGGCCTGGCCGCGTATGTCTTCACGAACGATCTGACGGTGGCGTTCAAGATGGCGGAGGGGCTGGAGGCGGGCATCATCGGCATCAACGATCCGGTGCCGGCGACGCCGCAGTGTCCCTTTGGCGGCATGAAGGAATCCGGCCTGGGTCGGGAGCTGGCTCACGAGGGGCTGGAAGCGTACCTGGAGACGAAGTACCTGGCGATCAAGTTGCGGGACTGAACGTCGATCCGACTCGACGACCTGGCCGGCAAAGGCCGGCCTTCCCTCGGACTGCTCCCTCTCCCTCGGTATTCCGGGGGAGAGGGCTGGGGTGAGGGGGACGCAGCTTGCCGCAAGGGAAGAGGCAGACCCCTCACCCCAACCCCTCTCCCCTGAGTACAGGGGCGAGGGGCTTTCTCAATACCGCATCTCGATCCGCGTGGTGAAGCCGTCGAAGGTCAGCGTGTCGCGGAAGTTGTCGCCGTTCGTGGTGAAGTTGCTGGCCCGGACGCCCTGGATGAGGGAGTTGGTCGTCATCGTGTTGCAGTAGGTGCTGACCAGGTAACCCGACCGCAGGCTCAGGCAGCCGCTCGGGCTCGTCCAGCCCATGCCCAGTTCCAGTTCGAGGTTGGGCACGATGCGATCGTCGCCGATGTCGGTGCGGGCCTGCGTCCCGGCGAAGACGTTCCGTTGCAGGTAGGACGCGCCGAAGTGGCCGAAGAGGATGTTGGCCACGCCGCTGCCGTACATGTAGAACCCATGTCCACAGAGGCATTCGCCACCGAGGCCCAGTCGCGGGCCGAAGCCGTCGAAGTTGATCGACGAGTTCACCGTCGTCTTGCCCAGGATGCTGAACGTCCCGCGCAGATCCTGATCGAGGTGAGCGAAGCGGCTGCCGGCCAGCCAGTACATGCGATACGTATCGGTCACACAGAAGACCTTGCGATAGTCGGCGTCGGCGACGTGGAAGTCGATGTCGTAGCGAGCGCTGGCTCGCAGGCTATCGGCGGCGGCGTTCAGGGTGGAGGGGAACACGGCGAAGGAGCGGAGGACCAGTCCCGTCGGCGCGTCGATGGACGCATCGGTATTACTCTCGTAGCGGCTGTACGAGACGAAGATACCTTCCTGACCGGACTTGCCGAGTGCGAAGCCGGCACCGACGCGGAAGCCGGGGGCGTAGTCGGGATCGGCGACGCCGACGGTCCCCTTCGGCACGCTCAATGGGTTGACGCCGTCGAACGGCTGGGCGAAGGGCACGTCCGCACCGCGGGCCTGGAGGTAGAGGAAGTCGCCGAAGACCATGCACCGGAAAGCGAAGGCGGGATCGGGAGCCGTGAGCGGCACGGCTGGAGCCGCCGCCGGGCTGGGCGCGGGAGCCGGTGGGGCACAGCTGGTGGGCTGATCGCAGGGCACGGCGGGGCAGGCGGCCCCTGGCATGGCCGGCGGCAGGATCGGCGCGGCGGGCAGGGCCCCGGAGGTATCCGGGAACTGGGCGTGCGACGTGGCGACCACGGTGACCCAGGCGGCCAGAGCAAGGCCAGCGATGGCCCTGGAGCGAGCGAAACGAGCCATGAGAACGACCTCGTAAGGGTGAAAGACCGACCGTGCCGTGCAAGGCGGTAAGTGGGGACACGACGGCGGAGCAGGGGCGCGAGGTCCACGTTCGAGGGTGTTGCCAGGACCATCCGTCCCCGGGACTGGTCCTCTTGCTAAAGGAGATATCGGCCGGCGGAATTATCGATATTCGCAGAATTATCGATTTTTCCGTTGACATTGGAAAAGGCCGGATTACAGTGAGGGAATAACCCAGGTTGCCCAGGCCCGCTCCCGTTCCGGAATCCACAATCGTCACCGATCAGAGCCTTGGGAACCGCGGTTCGTAGTCCCACGCCCGGGCATGGAACGCGCGAATCACCTCCACGCCAGGCGGAAACATTCTACCGTGGACCTTTACCACGGCCTGTGTTCATTCGATGTCCCTCGTTCCCACACGGAAGGTGCATCATGAAACTCCGCACTGTCCTGCTGTCCTGGTATCACAATCTCCTCGTGTCCGCACGCAGGAAGCCTACGGGCAAACACAGTCGTCGTCCGAGCCTCGAGGTTCTCGAAGATCGGATCACGCCATCCATTGATACGATCCCAGCTGATTTACAGGGCTTGGGCACGGCCTTGCAAGCACAACTCATCGCCACCCCCATAACGGACGCGACTTCCTACGAGGACTTTGAGGAACTCTTCAAGAGGCAGTACACCGCGATCGTCGTCAAGCAGACCGTCGATTTTCTGAACTCGAAGAACCCGATTCCCGGGCCTGTAAGCGACTTTCTGACGCAAAGTCTCGTGGACGATAACCTCGCAGCGATTGTAGACGCTGCGCACGATACGTTAGGGGTTACTATTCCGACGACTCCGGGAGAGATCCTCTCCACCTTCGCAGCACTGCAGGGACATTCGAATGTAAGCGTTGCATACGATAAACTGAAGTTTCTGCTTGATCTTCCCAACCTTCAATCCAACATCGATACGCTTCTCGGGAACGGTAGCGCTACCAGCAACGACTTCAACACGCTCCTCGACCAGGTTAAAACGGACTACGACATCGGTCTTCCCCTGTACGATGACTTCAACCAGGCCGAGGCGAATGCAGGCAACGATTACGCGGGGCAACTCACAGCAAGAGCACAGGAACTGATCAACGCGCTCATGACACTTCAGAGCGTCGGCCCTTTTACCACGGGAGTACTAACTTACAACGAGACGCCCGTGCCTGACCCGATCACGGCGGTACTCTATAGTAGCCCGCGAATTCCAGTGCCTGGTTTCGGCGCATCTGTCGGATTCGTTTCTGCAGGTGCCACGGTCGGCTTCTCCATTCCCGCGACAATCAGTTATTCAATCGGTCTATCGGTCGATTTCACCGATGGATTCGCTCTCACGGACGGCAAGGTCGAATTCGGTATCGGCCTGACGGGTGACGGATCGATCGGAATCGATATCGCTGGATTCAAACTCAACGCCGTCGATCTGAGTGTTTCGCTCACCGGCAAAGTAGGTGCCAACATCGACCCTGATGTCGATGCCGACAACAACGGAAAATTCTCAGCTGCCGAGATCAACGGGAGTTCCTGCTACTTTGAAACGATCGGAGGCCTCGGATTCAGCGCGGATGTCTCTTATCTCGACCCCAATCCAGTCAGTCAAGTGTTATCATTCGGTTCCGGTGGTGGGCCGAAGGAACGTCATGTCAACCTGTTTAACACCGTGTTGTGGAGCGCCGAAGATAATTCCTGCGATCCGGCGGTTCGGGGTCCGGCGGCTATCGGGGAAGTCGTGAACGGTGTCCTCCAGATCAATGGAACCTCTGGCGATGACACAATTCATGTGAGTCTCGATACTACCAGTGTCCCAGGCCAACCCAGGATCGTCGTCTCGAACAACGGTGCCACCCGGTCTTTTGTTGCGTCAGACATCACCCTGATCGATATCAACACCTTCGCTGGTAACGACACGGTACTGATCGATCAGGACGTTTCCATTTCTGCCGTTATCGACGGTGGCGACGACAACGACACCATTCGTGGTGGTGGAGGCGACGACATCATCAGAGGCGGCAAGGGTGATGACTATCTCGAGGAAGTGGTGTTGACCGTCGGAAGCGAACAGGTCACGGTTCGTGGTAGCGGAGGGGACGATTTTATCTTCGGTGGGGAGGGGAACGATCACATCAGTAGCGGCGGGACTGGCTTCGACATAATCGAGGGGGAAGCGGGCGACGACGTGATGACGGTGGTAGACACCGTCCCGGCCATCGTCAACGGTGGCGATGATAACGACACCCTCACGGTCGAATATACCGGGCATGGCAGTCGGGCTATCAGCTACGATGGCGGTGCGGGGAACGACTTGCTCATTCTCACCGGTGGTGATCCTGGACATTTCACCGGTCACTACGACGTCGGGGTAGGCGCAGACGAAGGCACGGTGACCTACTCCGACGGTGCAGGCCATCAGCAGTTCATCCAGTTCACGGGCCTGGAACCGATCATCGACGTGATGGGGGCTGCCGAGTTCTCCATCAACGCCTCCGCTGGCAACGACACCATCCACATTAAAGACGGCACCCCCTTTATGGGGACTAACACCTCCACGGTCGATTTTAACGGAGCATTCGAGCAGATCTCGTTCGGCAACAAGCAGAAGGTCATCGTCAATGCCGACTCCGGCGCTGACACCATCTCTGTCAACCTGACGCCCGCAAATCTCGCCGCTGGCCTGCTCGCTCTGGAGATCAATGGAGACAACGGCAATGATTCTGCCACCATCCTGAAGTCTGGCGATGTGGCAGAGTTGACTGTGAACGGGGGGGCCGGTAACGACTCTCTCACCGTGGACAGTTCCACCGGGCTGATCACCGTCCCCAGTGGTATCCAGTTCGATGGCGGCACCGGCTTCGACCGCCTCAATCTCGTGCAGACCGGAGGTGCCACCCAGACCAGCGAAACCGTGGCAATCGGCGCGACGCCGGGTTCTGGCCAGGATATCATCGTCGGACCGGGTGGCACACAGACTGTCCACTTCGAGAACCTCGAACCGGTCACCACCAGCGTCCTGGCGGCGACCTTCAACGTCACCAGTATCCCCGGTCTGGCCAGTTACCTCCAGGACGCCAACCAGATCACCTACCTTGCTGGCTCGCTCATCCCCAGTAGCGGACGTGTCGAGGTCGATACCTTTGAACCGATCGAGTTTAGCAACAAGACGAACCTGGTCATCGATGCTGGCAGCGGGGATGATACCGTCTTCGTCAACAACGCCGCCCTGCCCACCGGCCTGCAGACGATCACCATCAACGGCGACAACGGCAAGGACAACATGACCTTCGTCGCTGTCCCCGATGCAAGTTCCACCTCGTTCGTATCCGTCACCGCCAGCGGCAATGCCGGTGACGATCGGATCGACGCCGGGGCCGTCACCGTCAACACCCCGTTTACCCTGAACGGTGACGATGGCAATGATACGCTCATCGGTGGGGCTGGAGCCGACAACCTCAACGGCGGCATCGGCGACGACATCCTTGACGGTCGAGGCAGGAACGATACCTACGACGGCGGCGATGGCTTCGACACCATCCTCGTCCAGGGAACCCTGGCTGCGGATACCATCATCGTCAATCAGACAAGCGATACAACTCTTCAGATCAACCTGAACGGTATCCTCCAGACCGACACCCTCGTCACCGACGCCGGCACCCGGACCGTCGAGGCGGCGCGGATCGAGGCCGGCGAGGGCGACGACATCGTCAGCGTCACCTGGGCCGACAGCCTGGGGACCGACGTCTTCCTCAACAGCCTGCGCATGGACGTCCTCGGCGGACCACAGTTCACCCGCGACCGGCTCGGCGTCATCGACTCCGGCACCGGCGATCTCGTCCTGCATCGCAAGGGCGCGTCCAACGACTCCGGCTCGGTCACCATCGGCCCGGCCAACGAGGAGGCACTCGAGGCGACCTACCAGGGCATCGAGACCATCCAGCCCATCGCCGCGGATGGCGGCGTCGTCGATGTCTTCAAGTTCGACGACTACGAGTTCAACGACCAGCGGGCCATCGCCACCCATCTCGGGGCGGCCACGGTCATCAACCTCGATCCGACCATCGATCCCGGTGCCGCGGCCGGCCTGCCCGCCGACGAGGACTGGTATCGCGTCGAGGCCCTGAACACCGGCACCCTCGATTTCCAGGTCTTCTTCCAGGAGATCGCCAGTGTTCCCAGCGGCCGACCCGGCCTGCCGGGGAACGGCAACCTCGATATCGAGGTCTACGACGCCGATGGCACCCTGATCGCCGGGGCTGGTCCCGATTTCGGCACCAACGACGGCGGCAGCGAACTCGAGGCGGGGGCCAACGAACGCATCCGCATCCCGGTCGTCAAGGGGCAGATCTACTTCCTGCGTATCATCGGCCGGACTCCTGAATGTGAAGATGGCGGCGAGGGCGGAGAGGGCGGAGAAGGTGGCGAGGGTGGCGAGGGCGAGGAATGCGAGAACACCACCATCAATAGCTACGACGTCACCATCATCAACACACCGGCTCCGGTGCCCTTCGACCTCGAACTGGCCGATGCCGTGGCGCTGACCACGGTCCAGGCCGGGGCGACGGCCACCAGCTTCAGCGGCGTCGCCACCGATCTGGTCGCCACGGACCACTACTACAACGGCAACTTCGTCGAGTTCCTCTCCGGGCCGCTGGTCGGACAGCGCGCCCTGGTCGTCGATTACATCGGCGCGTCCCGGACCTTCGTCTTCGCTGCCGGCAGCTTCTCTGCCACGCCGACGGTCGGCAGTCAGTTCCAGGTCGAGAGCGTCGATACGGGCCGCTCGCAGTTCGACAACACGACCCGTGACAACACGCCGACGATCTTCTTCCGGCTCGACGATGCCATTCTGCTCAACGACCTGCCCGGCAACGATACGGCGGACAACCCGCTGGACGAGGTGATCCCCATCCCCTTCCGGGCCGGTCCCGGTCAGCCGACCCAGGCGGGCTACGCCATCGCAGTCTTCGACGAAGGTGCGACACCACCGCAGGCCGGCACGCCGCCGCAGACGCCGCTCGGCTTCGCCATCATGGTCGAGCCAGGGGTGTACGCCTTCACGCTGCCGCCACTGTCGCAGGGCAGTCACTTCATCACGGCCCGCGTGCAGTTCATCGACCCGGCCGACCCGCAGCGCAACGGCTTCGGCGCGCGTAGCGCCTCGCTGGAAGTAGTCATCGACACCACGGCACCGCCGGTGTTCTTCGGCCTGCCCGCCGTCGTGGGCGATGGCCTGGCCGCCGGCAGCGATTCCGGCGCGATCGGCGACAACGTCACCAACGACACCACGCCAACGTTCTTCGGTGCCGCCGAGGCCAACTCGGTCATCCGCCTCTACGCGGATCGCAACCTCAACAATGTGGTCGATCTCGGTGACGTCCTGCTGGCACAGACCGTGGCGACGCCGATCGACGGGACGAACCAGTTCCCCGGCGGACGCTGGGAAGCCACCTCGTCGATCAGCCTCAATGACCCGTCGCTGTTCCCACTCGACGGCCTGCGTCGCTTCCTGGTCACCGCCGAGGATCTCGCCGGTAACGTGAAGCAGTCTCAGGATGTGCTGAACATCCTGCTCGACTCGACGGGGCCACAGGTCACCAAGGTGTTCATCACGAACGTGGCCGGCTTCGATCTCTTCGATCCCAAGCCGAGCAGCCAGGGGCCAACGCCGCTGGTCCGGCAGCTGTCGATCGCGGTGCGTGACCTGCCGCCGCGTCCCCTGGGCTTCGAGAACATCCCGGCCCTGGTCGAGGCCATCGCCGAGAGTCCCGGTCACTTCCTGTTGCAAGGCGACACCGTCGGTGTGGTCGCCATCCAGAGCGTCAATTTCATCCCCGATCCGGGAGCCGTCAACGCACCGGCGACGGGCACCATCATCCTGACCTTCGCCAGTCCGTTGCCCGACGACCGCTACACGCTCACGGTTCGTGACAACCTGGTCGATCCGGCCGGCAATCGCCTCGACGGCGAGAGCAACGCGATTCAGCCACTGGAATCGCCGACCTTCCCGAGCGGCGACGGCGTCCCGGGCGGCAACTTCGTGGCCCGGTTCACCATCGACACGCGGCCCGAGATCGGCACCTGGGCGGCCACCATCGCCAGCATCGACATCAATGGCAATGGCCGCTTCGATCTCCAGGGCAGCGGCGATGCCGTCAACACGGATCTGTCGTTCAAGATCGGCATCGTCAGCGACCGCACCTTCGCGGGCAACTTCGCCCCCGTCGGCGGTATCGCGTCCGGCTTCGACAAACTGGGGGCCTACGGACAGGCGAACGGCGTCTTCCGCTTCCTGCTCGATTACAACCACGATGGCGTTGCCGATCAGGCCATCGTGCCGAGCTTCCAGATCAACGCCTACCCCGTGGCCGGGAACTTCACCGGCCTGCATTCCGGTGACGAGATCGGCCTGTTCACCGGCGGGACCTGGTATCTCGACACCAACGGCGACAACAACCTGAGCGTCCCGGGTGACACCGTGTTGACGGGCAACCTGCGGGGCATTCCCATCGTCGGCGACTTCGACGGTGATGGGATCGATGACCTGGGCACTTACCAGCCTGACGCCAACCTGTTCCAGTTCGACCTGTTCGCCATCGGTGGGCTGACTGGCAATGTCGATACCCAGATCGCCACGATCGGCTTTGAGATCCCCGGCGTCACCGAGCAGCCGGTCGCGGCGGACATGAACGCCGACGGCATCACCGACATCGGGGTGTACGTGCCTGGCAGCCTCAATCCCGATGGCAGCGAGAAGACCGAGTGGTTCTTCCTGGTCTCGACGGGACCGGCCGTTGCCGGCACCGTGAGTACGCTGAATCACCCGTTCACTCCCGCGCCGTTCGGGAATGATCAGGCCTACAACTTCGGCAACGGGTACGCTCTGCCCGTGGTCGGGAATTTCGATCCGCCGATCACTCCGAGCAATGCCGCTGGTCCCGCTGATCCCAGTGGCAGGCTGACCGGCAACGAGGCCTTCGTGCAGGCGCTGTACGTCGACTTCCTGTATCGGACCGGCAGCGCGGAGGAGCGAGCCGCCTGGGTCGCCCTGGCCAACACCGGCAACATCCAGGCCGTCACCAACGGCATCATCCGCTCCACGGAGGCTCTGAGTCATGTGGTGACGGGGCTGTACCAGAGCATCCTGGGTCGGGGTGCCGACGCGGGCGGACTGGCCGCCTGGATCGCCTACATGCAGGCCGGCGGAACGGTGGAGCAGGCGACCGCTGCCTTCTACGCCTCGGCGGAATATACCGGTCGCTTCCCCTCCAACGTGGGCTTCGTCACGCAACTGTACGTCGATCTGCTGGGCCGGGATCCGGATGCGGACGGCCTGGCGGCCTGGGTCAACGCCCTGGACAGCGGCGTGCTGACGCGAGCCCAGGCGACCCTGGCGATCCTGAATTCGCCCGAGGTTCGCGGCAACTTTGTCGGGTCTCTGTACCGCGATCTGCTCAAGCGTGGTTCGACGGGCTCGCCCGTGGAGGTGGCAGCGTGGGTCAATACCGGCCTGGACCGGCTGACGCTCCAGATCATCTTCGCCTCGTCGGCTGAATACCAGGTTCGCGGCTAAGGTCTACTGACGCCGGAGTCGAAGACGCCAAGTGCCGCAAGGCCGATCGACCTCACTCGACTGTCCCCGAACCCTGCCGTCCTGGGAGCGATTCGGGCCGGCCGTGTGAGGTCGGTTCGTTCGTTGAAAGGAAGCGTGGACTCAGGCGGCAGGAAACTGCACACGTTCCAGCACGGTGACGGAGGGGGCTCCGAGACTGTTCCATCAGGGGTTGAAACGGGAGGGCGAGGCTCCTGCCGAGCCTGCTTTCGGTCGAGAAAATGG
>CAYYJM010000236.1:0-9967 GCA_964471755.1 uncultured Alcaligenaceae bacterium | reverse complement strand
GTGGTGGTGCGCTTACTCCGCTCGGCCTGCGGCCTCGCTGCGTGCGCGGCTCTGAAACACCGTCCGCCCGCTTCTCGCCGTTCGCCGGGCATGGTACGATGTGAGCCGAATTCAGGTGACACCCCACCCGCGATGATCCAACCATGCGAGCCTTATCGCGTCCGCGTTCGGTCCTGATCCCTGGCCTTCTGTGCGGCCTGATCCTGGTCGGCCCCTCGCCCGCTGCGGACACGCCACCGGCCGAGGTGTCGTTCAGCCGGCATGTCGTGCCGCTGTTCAGCCGCCTCGGCTGCAACGCCGGCACCTGCCACGGGACGGTCAAGGGTCAGGGCGGCTTCAAGCTATCGCTCTTCGGAGCCGAACCGGCCGTCGATCACCGACGCATCGTCCGCGAGGAGTTTGGCCGACGCCTCGATCCGGTCGATCCGGACAACAGCCTCCTGCTGCTCAAGGCCACGGGCCAGGTCGCTCACGGTGGCGGCAACCGACTCTCGATCGGCACCCGCGAGTACGGCCTGCTGCGCGCGTGGATCAGTCGGGGAACCCGGCTCGATTCGCCCGGCCCGGTACGCTTGCAGGTCACGCCCACGCAGCGAACGCTTCGGCCGGGAGAGCAGTACACGCTCGCCGTCGAGGCGACCTTCGCGGACGGCCAGCGCGAGGACGTGACCGGCCTGTGTACGTTCGAGTCGCGTGATTCGACCGTCGCCGTGGTCGATGCGACGGGCCAGGTGCGCGCCACCGGCATCGGCGACGCGGCCCTGGTCGTCCGCTACCGGGCCGAACCCGCTCTGGCGATGGTCCTGGTTCCCGGCGATGCGAAGGGGCCCTTTCCAGCGGTCAAGGAACACAACTTCATCGACCGGCACATCCTGGCCAAGCTGAAGCTGCTGCACATCCCACCGGCCGATCTGTGCGACGATGTCACGTTCCTGCGCCGAGCCTCGCTCGACATCACCGGAGCGCTGCCGACTCCCGACGAGATTCGCGCCTTCCTGGCCAGCACCGATCCCGAGCGGCGCAGCAAGAAGACCGACGACCTGCTGGCCCGGCCGGGCCATGCCGCACTCTGGGCGACACGGTTCTGTGACCTGCTCAAGCCAGGCCACTACTTCGCCAACGCGGGCCTGGAGGAACTCCCGGCCAGCCGACGCTTCCACGAGTGGCTTCGCGTCCGCCTGGCGAAGAACGTCGCCTACGATGAGCTGGTCGCGGGCATCCTCCTGGCCACCAGTCGAGAGGGGAAGTCCGAGGCCGAGTGGGTGAAGGAGGCTCGCGCCCTGGCCGAGGAGGAGGCCCGCGAGGATGCCGAACTGACGATCTACAGTCAGCGGCGAACCCTCGATCTGTACTGGCAGCGAACGGGTGCCGCCGGGGTCAAGGGAACGCTACAGATCGCGCACGCCTTCCTGGGTCTGCGTCTGGAGTGCGCCCAGTGTCACCGCCATCCGCACGACATCTGGCAGCAGAGCGATCTGCTTGACTTCGCGAACTTCTTCCAGCGGGTCAATGGCATCGGCGAACTTCGCTCCAGTCCAGGCGTTGTCAAGGAGGCCGAGCGATTGGTCGGAGAGATCAAGACCTTGAAGGACGAGGCGAAACGGAAGAGCGACGCGGCGAAGAAAAGCGGCCTCACAAAGGAGGCCGTCAAGAAGATTCAGGACGAGAGCAAGGCGATCGCCAACCGGGCGAAGGCGCTCGAGGGCCTGAGTAAGCAACTCAAGGTGGCCGAGATCCACACCGACGGCAAGGCACGCTTCGCCGAGGTCGTCAGCCCACTGGGCCGACAGGTGTCACGCGAGTTCCGGCTCCTGGGTGAGAAGGAAACGGTGACGGTGACCGCCGACCAGGATCCGCGCGCGGTGGTGGTGGCCTGGCTGCGTCGGCCGGAGAATCCGTACTTCGCGCGGGCGATCGTCAACCGGGTCTGGGCTCACTACTTTGGTCGTGGCATCGTCGATCCGCCGGATCATCTCTCGCCGCTCAATCCGCCGTCGCACCCGGACCTACTGGCCGAGCTGGAGAAAGGGTTCATCGCGAACCGATACGACCTGCGCTGGCTGCACCGGACGATCGTGACCAGCCGGACGTATCAGCAGAGCGCCCGGACGAACGCGGCCAGCAAGACGGACACGCGAAACTACGCCGCGTTCTATCCGCGTAGGCTGCCGGCCGAGGTGCTGGTCGATGCCCTGAATCACGCCACCGGCAGCGTCGAGATCTTCCCGGCCGAGTTACGCCTGCCGGCGGGAGCGAAGGCCATCGAAGTGGCCGGCAGCGTCGAGGCCGGCAAACAACGGCCGGCCCTGGCCTACGCCTTCCGCATCTTCGGTCGGCCCACCCGAGCCGTCGAGATTCAGTGCGACTGCGAACGGGACAGCACTCCGACGATCGTCCAGACCCTCTTCCTGGCCAATCATCCACGCGTCCTGGAGAAGATCGACAACCCGAAGGGGCGCGTGGCGCAGCTGCTCGCTGGCCAGGCCGACGAGAATCAGCGCATCGAGGATCTGTTCCTCTGGACGCTGAGTCGTCGGCCAACCGAGGCGGAACGATCGGCCAGCCAGGCCCTGCTCCGGGCGAGTTCCTCGCCCGAACGCGGGCTGAAGGACCTGCTCTGGAGCCTGATGAATACTCGCGAGTTCCTGCTCAACTACTGATACACTGATCCGCCAGAACCAGCGGAGGGGAGACGAATCATGAACCTGGATCGACGGGGTTTCCTGCGCATCGGCGGGGCTGGCCTCTTCGGCATGTCCCTGCCCGATTTCTTCCGGGCTCGGACCGCGACGGCCGCTCCGCGCGGACCACGAGCGAAGCAGATGATCCTGCTCTGGATGTCCGGCGGGCCGCCGCACCAGGACATGTTCGACATGAAGCCCGACACGCCACCGCCCTACGGCAGCGAGTTCAAACCGACGCGGACGAACGTTCCCGGAATCGAGTTCTGCGAACTGATGCCCCGCCTGGCGAAGAACGCGGACAAGTTCAGCATCCTCCGCTCGGTCGGCATCGGCACCGAGAAGTGGGAGCATTCCGGCGGCCTCTACTGGCTGTCCGGCAATCCGCGCACCAAGGACTCGCTCAAGCATCCGATGTACGGCAGCGTCGTGGCTCACGAGCGTCCGCCGGTGCCGGGCTTGCCGACCTACGTCGCCCTTGGCCCCTACGGCGATGCTGGCGACATCCATGTCAACTTCCTCGGCCCGGCGTACGATCCGCTGACGTTCAAGCCGGGCGACCCGAAGGACGAGATTGGCCAGATGCTCGTGCCGCCGGCCGGGCTCGACGTGCCGACGCAGCAGCGCCGGGAGGACCTCATCCGCCTGGTCGATCAGCGCCTGCGCGGACTGGATGCGGCCGAGCCGCTGATCGAGGGCCTGGATCGTTTTCAGCAGAGCGCGTTCGACCTGCTCCGCTCGCCGAAGCTGCGCGAGGCCATCGATCCGAAGAAGCTCGACCCGAAGGACGTCGAGCGCTACGGCAAGAGCGAGCAGGGAACGGCCATGCTCTACGCCCGCAAGTTGATCGAGGCGGGCGTGCCGTTCGTCGGCGTCCCCTGGCCGGGCTGGGACCTGCACGGCAGCGTGACCAATTCGTGCAAGAAACTCCTGCCGAAGTTCGACGCCCTGTTCGCCAGTCTGCTCGAGGATCTGCACGAACGCGGCCTGCTGGAGACGACGATCGTGACGGCCCTGGGCGAAATGGGGCGTGACAAGATCTGGAAGGACCCGGCCTACTCGGGGCCGCCGGGCCGGAACCATCACGGGACGTGTCAGTTCGTCCTGGTCGCGGGCGGCGGCTTCAAGAACGGCATGGTCCTGGGCAAGACCGACAAGAACGCCATGCAGGTGGTCGAGAACGCCTACTCGCCGGTGAGCTATGGCCGGACGCTGTACCACCTGCTCGGCATCGACCCGGATCGCGAACTATACACGACGAACGGCCGACCCGTGAAGATCATCCTGGACGACGTGCCGCTCATCCGGGAAGTGCTGAGTTGAAATGAAGTAGGTCGAGGGTTCCCATGCTGCCTCGTATCGGTCTCTGCGGTTCCCTGGCTCTGCTCCTGGCCGGTCTGTCATCCGGCCAGGACGGGCCGGGTCCGAACGTCTGGACGAAACTGGACAACGCCACAATCGAGGGCCGACGCTGGGACATACCCGTTGGCTACTCGCCGGAACTGAACCGCTTTCTCGTCCTCGGCGGCCGGCTCACCTACGCCGATGCGAAGAAGCCGCGCTCGTACGACCAGCTCGCCCTCGATCGCAAGGAGGGCCGCTGGGAGAACTGGTTCCCCCGGGGCAAGGACTGGGGCCCGAAATTCGGCCCCAGCCAGCCGCCCCGCTGGAAGGACGAGGGCTGGCACTTCCAGGATGCCGAGAAGAACGTCCGGCCGAACTGGTCCGTCTATGGCACCTTCTCGCTCGGCCAGAAGTACGATTACGACTCCGATACGAAGAGCTTCATCTTCTACGCAAAAGGTCGGACATTTCGCTATGATCCGGTCGAGCGGCAGTGGAGCGACCGGAAGCCGACGACCGATCCCGAGACGGCCCTGGGCGGCATCCTCCTGTGGAGTTCGATGTGCTACGACCGGCACAACAAGCAGTTCGTTCTCTTCGGCGGCGGCAACATTCGGACCGAGCGCGGCGACCCCGGAACCTGGACCTACACGCCGGCGAGCAACGAATGGGCTCCGCTGAAGCTCGATGTGCAACCGCCGCAGCGGGCCAACTCTCGGCTCTGTTACGACCCCGTTCACAAGAAGGTGATCCTCTTCGGCGGCGATCGGCTCGATCAGCTGTTCGCCGATACCTGGACCTTCGACGTGGTCGCGCGGAAGTGGGAGCAGAAGAAGCCAGCCCGCAGCCCGTCGCCTCGGGCCGGGCACGCCCTGCTCTGGCTGCCGAAGGCGAAGAAACTGCTCCTCCTGGGAGGCTACGGCTACACCTCGGCGACCGGATACGGCTCGGGCCTCTACCGTCCGCTACCGCTGGAGGCCTGGACCTACGATCCGGCCGCCGATCGCTGGGATCTGGTGAAGCGGTTCGAGGGGAAGGATGCACCCGTGGGGCCAGCGAACTTCTTCCTCAGCGCCGCCGTGGACGCGGAGGATAACGTCCTGATGCTCGGCCCCACTGGCACCTGGATCGGTCGTTTCGATGTCAGCCACCCGGACGCCGACGCCACGATCAAGCAGGGCGTGGTGCCCGGAACGATCGAGCGGCGCAGCGGGCCGCACGATCCCGCGTGGTACACCGAGGACGTGCCCGCAGCGGATCCGAACGCCGTGGCGGCCGCCCTCAAGGCGTTGCCCGCCAACGAATGGGTCCAGCTGCCGACGCCGAAGCTGCCCCGACCGAACATGGACTGGGGCTCGGCCGTCTTCGCGTCGGACCTCGATCAGATCGTGCGTTTCTCAGGCGGTCACTCCGCGTACAGCGGCACCGCGCCGCAGGTCTACGACGTGAAGACCGATCGCTACACGATCCCATTCGCTCCCGAGTATCCGCTCGAATACGTCTACAGCAACGATCAGGTCCACGGCGAGTGGAGCTTCCAGGGCAACCCGTGGATGACCGGCCACACCTACAAGGCCACGGGCTACGATCCGCACCTGAAGTGCCTCGTCTTCGCGGCTCACGAGTACACCTACTTCTTCGATCCGAAGACCGGCAAGTGGTCGCGGACCAGCGAGCCGAATCCCTTCCGGCCGAACATGTACGTCGTCACGCTCTGCACGACGCCGGAAGGTGTCGTGGCCTGGGCCGACCGGCGCAACGGCGGCGATGGCCTGTGGCGGCTCGACGCCACCTCGCGCACCTGGAAGGCCCTGCCACTGACGGGGCAACTCCCGGCGAAGAGCGCGGATCGACATGGCCTGGCCCACGACTCGCGGCGGAATCGCCTGCTGTTCTTCAGCAACGCCGACAGGAACAAGGGCGACGTCGTCGCCTACGACTTCAAGACCGGCGCGGCGAAACGACTCGATGCCGCCGGCAAGGAGAAGGCGGCCGTGTCGTCCCGCGAGACGATCTACCTGCCTGAGATGGACGCCGTCCTGGTCGGGGCGCGTACCGAGGCGGAGGGCAAGCTCCTCTGGGCTCTGTACGACTGCGGCAAGAATGCCTGGTTCGGCCTGGATCTGGGCGGAGCCGACCCGATCGGCAAGGGAACGCTGGGAAAATCCTTCAACAATTCGATGGGCCTGATGTACGATCCGGGCCGGAAGCTGATCTGGGCCGTCGGCCAGAACAGTCATGTGCATGTGTTGCGTCTGGATCCAAAGAGCGCGACGCTGCGAGAACTCAAGTAACCCTCTGCGATGGGAAAGTCATGACGATCGCGAACGCCCGCTCGGGGGCCTGCTTCATTGGTGGCACCTGGACCGCCGGTGAAGGAGGCACCGAACGCCGCATCTGCAACCCGGCCGACACTACCGAGGTGATCGCCGCCGTCCGCGAAGCGTCGGCGGCCCAGGCGGACGCGGCGTGTGCCCGGGCCGCGGCGGCGTTCCCGGCCTGGCGAGCGGTGCCGTCGCCGGAACGAACCCGCTTCCTGTTCCGCTACCGTGAACTGCTGGAGAAGCACTTCGACGAACTGGCCGACCTGGTCGTGCGCGAGAATGGCAAGCTCCTCAGCGAGGCGCGCGGCTCGGTTCGTCGCGGCATTGATGTCATCGAGTTCGCCTGTGGGATTCCGTCGCAGCTCATGGGGCGGACGCTGCCGGAGATTGCGCGCAACGTCGATAGCCACGTCGTCCATGAACCGGTCGGCGTCGTCGTGGGCATCCCGCCGTTCAACTTCCCGGCGATGATCCCGCTGTGGATGATGCCGATCGCCGTGGCCTGTGGAAACACCTTCATTCTGAAGCCGGCGGAGAAGGCTCCGCTGACCGGCACCCGTCTCGTCGAGCTGTTCGCCGAGGCGGGGCTGCCGCCTGGCGTGGTCAGCGTCCTGCAAGGCAGCAAGGAGGTCGCCGAGCGACTGATCACGCATCGTCATGTCCAGGCGGTGTCATTCGTCGGCTTGTCGGCGGTGGCCGAGTCGGTCTATCGCACCGGGACTGCCGCCGGCAAGCGTGTCCAGGCCCTTGGCGGTGCCAAGAACTACCTGATCGTGATGCCCGATGCCGTCCTCGATCGCAGCCTACCGGCCCTGATTGGCTCCTGTTTCGGCTGTGCGGGCCAGCGCTGTCTGGCCGGCAGTGTTCTCGTTCCGGTCGGCGATCGCGCCCGCCAGGATGCCGTCGTCGCTGGCTTCGTTCGGGCGGCACGAGAGCTGCGCCTCGGTGACGGCCGCGACGAGGCGGCGACGCTCGGTCCGGTCCTCAATCCGGAGCAGCGGCAGCGTATTCTCGCCGGGATCGACCGGGGCGTGACGGAAGGCGCTCGTCTGATCCTGGATGGCCGACAGGCCGTCGTCGCCGCCCGGCCGCACGGCTGTTTCGTCGGCCCGACCGTGTTCGACGAGGTCGCCCCGACGATGTTCGTCGCTCGGGAAGAGATCTTCGGCCCCGTGGTGAGCGTCCTGCGGGCCGACGACCTCGATGCGGCGATCACCCTGGCGAACGGCAGTCGGTATGGCAACTCGGTGTCACTGTTCACGCAGTCGGGGGCTGCCGGGCGTGAGTTCCGGGCACGCATCCAGGCCGGCATGCTGGGTATCAATCTCGGCGTCCCGGCTCCGATGGCGTTCTTCTCCTTCGGCGGCTGGAAGGAGTCGATGTTCGGCGACCTGAACGCTCACGGTCCCGACGCCGTCGCATTCTACACGCGCAAAAAGGTCATCACCGAACGCTGGTTCGGTGCCGAGGCTCCGAAGGACGGCTGGGTCTGAACCGGGAGGCGATCGTGTCCGGATATCATCTCGCAGCCCTGGCTCTGCTCGCGGTGATCGCCTCCGTCGCGGTCAGTGCCGACGGTGAGAAACCGCGGGCTCGCGGCCTGGGCATTCCGTTCGACGGCACGCCGGGGAAGCTGAACGCCATCACCGACGTGGCCGGGGTCGAGGTCGGCCACGAGACGATCATTGTTGGCGAGGGGAAACTCCAGGTCGGCGTCGGTCCCGTGCGCACGGGCGTGACGGCGATTCTGCCGCGTGGCAAGAACAACGCCAGTCCGGTCTTCGCTGGCTGGTTCGCTCTCAATGGCAATGGCGAGATGACCGGCACCGCCTGGATCGAGGAGTCCGGCTTCCTCGAAGGACCGGTCATGCTGACGAACACGCACAGCGTCGGCGTCGTGCGCGATGCGGTCATCGCCTGGTACGTTCGGCGGGCCGAGAAGGGCAAGCAAGCCTGGCTCCTGCCTGGGGTCGCCGTGGCGTACGACGGCGTTCTCAGCGGCGTCAACGGCTTCGATGTCGAGGGGAAGCATGCCTTCGCCGCGCTGGATAAGGCGAAGGGCGGACGTGTGGCCGAGGGCAACGTCGGTGGCGGCACCGGGATGCGGGCCTTCCGCTTCGCGGGCGGCATCGGCACGGCGTCGCGCGTGGTCGATGAGAAGGCCGGCGGCTACACCGTCGGCGTCCTGGTGCAGGCGAACTTTGGAGCCCGGCACCAGCTGCGCATCGCTGGAATCCCGATCGGAGAGCATATCCCGGAGGAGGCCGCGGAGCCGAAGCCGGAGAGTGGCTCGATCATCATCGTCCTCGCCACCGACGCACCGCTGCTGCCGCATCAGTTGAAGCGCCTGGCCCGGCGAGTGTCGCTCGGCCTGGCCCGCACCGGAAGCGTGGCCGGCAACAGTTCCGGCGATCTCTTCCTTGCCTTCTCGACCGCCAACGACGGCGCGGCCCGGAGCGATGCGGCCTTTCAGGTGAAGGTGCTGCCCAACGAGCAGATGGATCCCCTGTTCGAGGCGACGGTTCAGGTGACGGAGGAGGCGATCCTCAACGCCCTGGTGGCCGCGAAGACGATGGTCGGTCGGGACGGAAACAAGGCTCCTGCCCTGCCGCACGACCGGGTACGGGAGATCTTGAAGAAGCACGGCCGTCTCGTGAATCCCGGACGGCCAGGATAGTACCGCTCCCGAAGCAAGAGCGTGAGCAGGTCACGCCATGCCGAGCCTGCTCGCCGCACGTCCACACTGCTCGCCGGGAGCGCATGGCCAGGCCTGGCAGATCGCGAAGTCCGCTCCGATGGACGTTGCATATCTCCTTGAAAAACAAGCGGTTGCGGAAACGGCGTAAAATTCACGGCGATGGCGCGGATTTTGCGTTGATGGTAAGACACCTGCGAACGAGCATCAATGAGACACGGCGAGAGGCGACCCCAAGCCGTAGGAAGTGGGTGCCTCCACAGCAGGCCGGGCCGCTGGCTCATCCGCTACGACCCACCATGATCGAGAGCCTACCTGCAAGAGGCAATCAAGGGAGCGAACTTTTTCAATGAACGTTTCACGGATCCTGATGATCGCCCTGGGCCTGACCACGCTCGCCCTGCCCGCCTGTGACAACCGCGAGGCACACGCGGAGCACGAAGAACACAAGATCGTGGTCACCGAAGTGAAGGTGAAGGACGTGGTCCTCACCGAGCCGTACGTCTGTCAGATCCACTCCCGGCGTCACATTGCCATCTGTGCGTTGTCGGGTGGATACCTCCAGAGCATTCTGGTCAAGGAGGGGCAGGCCGTGAAGAAGGGCGACGTGATGTTCAAGATCCTCCCGGTTCTTTACAAGGCGAAGTGGGATGCCGAGATTGCCGAGGCCAACCTTGCGGCCCTGGAACTGCAGTACTCTAAAGGTCTGGCCGGCAACAACGTGGTTTCGCCAAAGGAAGTTCCGCTCTACAAGGCCAAGCTGACCCGGGCGGAAGCCAAGGCCCGGTTGGCCGAGGCCGAGTACAACTTCTGCACCATCACCGCTCCGTTCGACGGCATCATGGATCGCCTGGAAAGACGGGAAGGCAGCCTGATCAAGGAAGGGGAAGAGCTGACCACCCTGTCCGACAACAGCGTGATGT
>CAYYJM010000235.1:0-9979 GCA_964471755.1 uncultured Alcaligenaceae bacterium | reverse complement strand
GCGAGGTGCTGATCGTCTCGAACGCCTGCGGCGGCATGAATCCCCAGCATCAGAAGGGCGACCTGATGCTGATCGAGGATCACATCAACCTGCTCGGCGACAACCCGCTGATCGGCCCGAACGACGATCGTCTCGGACCACGCTTCCCGGACATGTGCTTCCCCTACGACCGCGAACTGCTTGCCCTGGGCCGCAAGATCGCCCTTCAGGAGCAGATCGTCTGCCATCAGGGCGTCTTCGTCGCGGTGGCCGGGCCGAACCTGGAGACGCGCGCGGAGTACCGCTTCCTGCGGGGCATCGGTGCCGATGTCGTCGGTATGTCCACGGTGCCGGAAGTGATCGTCGGCGTCCACGCCGGCCTGCGCATCCTCGGCATCTCGATCATCACGGATCTATGCATGCCGGACGCCCTGGAGCCGGCCAACATCCCGGACATCATCGCCACGGCCAACGCCGCCGAGAAGAAGATGCGCGTCCTGGTGCGGCGTCTCGTGGCGGAGTGCTAGTTCGCTGGTTCGCTACCGTCTGGTGCGTCGGCAGCCGGCCGACGAATACGATGGCGACCCGGCTCGACCACGACGAACGCGCCGAGGAGTTCGCCCTCCTGGTAGTAGCCGAGTACCCGGCCCAGTTCGGCGTGGACCGCCTGAAGTGTGGTAGGGAGAACTCGGAGGTACACGACGCCGACGCCGAGTTCCTGGACGAACACGAGGCCGCCGAAATCCCGATCCCGGGTCACGAAGATACGGTTCTCTTCCCTGGCGACCCGCAGTAGTTCCGTATCGGCCGAGCGGGACATGCCGCGCTCGCCAGCCGTTACGACATCATGGCCCACGCCACGGAGGAACTCGACCGTGGCGGCGTACACATCCTGGTCGATCAGGAATCTCATGCCGGCTCCGCCAGGTGTATCTCTTCGAGAGCGATCAGGTCGATGGCGTACTGCACGCACGCCCGGATGTCCTCGGGCGACAGGTCCGGGTAGTAGTCACGCCGGATCTCCTCTGCGGCGATGCCCTCCCGCACGAGTTCGAGTACGCTCTGCACGGGGATCCGGGTGCCGGCGACGCACGGCTTTCCGAAGTGAACGTCCGGACTTACTGTAATCCGCTCTCGCATGGCTCGACCCTCAGAGATATCGTGATTCTATCGCGATTCCATCCCGCATTCCATCGGACGTTCGATGAGGTAATCCGATGCGTGTCGTTCTGCTCACCTTCGCTCTGATTCTGCCGACGATCCTGACCTGGCTCTACTTCATCGTCCTGGCCCACGGTATCGAACCGAATCGTGTTCAGCAGGTCGTCTACGTCCTGGGCAAGGTCGTGCAATTCTCCCTGCCCGTCCTCGACCTGCTCCTGTGGGACCGCCGCTGGCCCGGTGCGGCCCTCTTCGCCCGGCGTGGCCTCGGCCTGGGCTTGCTCTTCGGCGTGGTCGTCGCTGGCGGCATGGTGCTTCTCTACCATTTCGGCCTGAAGGGAACCGACCTCCTGGCCGGCACCGACGACGAGGTCCGGGCCAAGGTCCACCAGCTCGGCATCGCCGAGCCGGTCGCCTTCTTCGCCTTCGCCGCCTTCATCGCGCTGCTGCATTCGGGGCTGGAGGAGTACTACTGGCGCTGGTACGGTTACGGGCGGCTGCGCGACTGGCTCCCGGTCGGCTGGGCCAACCTGCTCGCCGCCCTGGCGTTCACGAGCCATCACGTCCTGTTGCTGGCGATCTACATGCCCGGTCGGTTCTGGCTCATGGCCGTGCCGCTCTCGGCGTGCATCGCCATCGGCGGCCTGTTCTGGGCCTGGCTCTATCAGCGCACCGGCTCCCTGGTCGGCCCCTGGGTCAGCCATGCGCTGATCGACATCGCCATCTTCGTCATTGGCTGGGACCTGATCCACTAACCGGCGTGGGACCATTCAGAACGTCGAAGAAGATGTCGAGCTGCTGACCGACGTACGCTCCCGGTGTCGGGCCGTCCAGACGGTAGATCACCTGAAGAACCCGCGTATCGACCCGCTCGGTGTTGCTGCCGGTCAGCGATTTCTTTGGGATGACGTACGGCTCGACGCGAACAAACGTCAGCGGGAAACGCTTCGCGGTGTTGCCCCGGAACGACGCCGTCGCCTTCATGCGGTAGTCGTAGCGTGGGATGTCGTACTCGTTGATGTCCACGCGGACGTGGAGTGTCTCGGTGCTGCCCAGGACGATGAGCGCCTGACCGGGCGGTGCGCCGACGAACTCGCCCGGTCGGACGTTAACCTGAAGCACCCGGCCTGGAACCAGGGCGCGGACGGCGAGACGTTCCAGGTCCGTTCGCGTCGCCGCCAGTTGCATCTCGGCCTGGGTGACGGCCGTGCGGGCGACCTCCAGCTCGGCCAGCCAGGCATCGGAGCGGAGCAGGGACAGCTCGGCCCGGACGCGGGTGAGCTGGGCCTTCGCCACCAGCACGGCCCGTTCCCGGTTGACGAGTTCCTCCTCGGACAGCGCCCCGCTATTGACCAGGCCCCGGCCCCGCTGGTGCAGGTTGTTCGCCTCGCGCAGCATCGCCTCCGCCTCGTGGACCTTCGCCTCGGTCACCGGGATCTCTTCCTTGCGCTTCTTCTCGATCTGCTCCAGCTGCGCTCGTGCGGAACGCAAACCGGCGAGCCGAACCGCCTCCTCGGCTCGCAGTTGCCGGCCGTCCAGGGAGAAGAGCAGATCGCCTGCCTTGACGTGCCGACCGACCGCGACGGCGACTTCCTGGACGATGCCCGGCACGTTCGAGCCGATCGAGATGTTCTCCGTCTCCGGCTCGACGATACCCGAGCCGGCCAGCGTCCGGTCATAGGGCGAGGTCGCCGGCTGGATCGGCGGATCGACCTTCGGTGCCGTCTGGTAGGCACGCACCATGTGATACACCGCAAAGAGCAGGGCCAGGATCGATATCGCCTGCAACCACATCTTCCGTATCATCATCCCGCCTCCGAGTGAATCCCACCGCGGTTATTCGTGCCCCTCGATCGGCCCGACGTGGACCGACTCGACCCGGCCATCGCTCATCTTGATGATGCGGTCGCCGAATCGGTAGACGCGCGCATCGTGCGTGACGACGATCACGGCCCGATCGGCCTGCACGGCCACGTCGCGGATCAGTTGCATGACCACCTGGCCGGCGTGGGCGTCGAGGGCGGCCGTCGGTTCGTCGCAGACGAGCAGACGCGGCTCGTGAATCAGCGCCCGGGCGATGGCCACGCGCTGCTGCTGACCACCGGACAGCTGCACCGGCAGCACGTCCGCCTTGTTGCCGATACCGACCGCGTCGAGCAGTCGGCGGGCCTTCTCGACCGCTGGCCGACGCGGCTGACGCTGGATGAGCAGCGGCACGGCGACGTTCTCCGCCGCGGTCAGGGCCGGCAGCAGGTTGTACTGCTGGAAGACGAAGCCGATGTTCGCGCCGCGAAAGTTGACCAGCCGGCTACCACGCAGCCGACCGAGATCCTCGCCCAGGACGTGGACCGCGCCGCGCGTCGGATCGAGCAGACCGGCGACGACCGAGATCAGCGTCGTCTTGCCGCAGCCGGACGGGCCGACGAGCAGGGCCATCTCGCCGAACGGAATCTTGACATCGACCTCGTTCAGGGCCAGGACGCGCGTGTCGCCGGTGACGAACTCCTTGGTCAGGCCCTGACAGGCGACTGCCAGCGGAATCGGCTCAGGCGGACTGCTCGTGATGGCGGTGGACATGGATCACCCCTTGAACACGATGGCCGGTTCCAGCACCAGAACCTTGCGCAGGCTCAACAGGCTCGCCGCCAGGACGATCAGCATGACGGCCACGCCCGCGCCGACGAGGATGTGCCAGGTCATGAAGAACGCCGGTGGCACCGTCTTGACGTTGGCCGACATGGCCACGTCGAACAGGGCCGCTCCGCAGACGCCCAGGCCGTAGCCGGTCAGACCGACGACGACCGCCTGCAACAGACTCATGCCGACCAGCCGCCAGTTGCTCACGCCCATCGCCTTGAGTGCGCCGAACTGCTTGAGATTCTCGACCGTGAACAGGTAGAACGTCTGGCCGGCGATCGCCGCGCCGACGATGAAACCGAGCAGGACCGTGATGCCGAAGTTGATCGGGATGCCGGTTCGCTTCATGTAGTAGTCGATGGTCTTCCACATGAACCCTTCCTGGGTCAGAGCCTGCAAGCCCGTTTGCTCCCGGATGCGCTCGCAGACCTCCTCGGCCGACAGCTCCGGCTGCTGCTGGGCCAGGACGAACGACATCACCTTCCGCTCGTTCGGCACGTAGCCGACCGCCTGGTTGTAGAGCGTGTAGAGAATCGGAAAGGTCTGGAACGTCGGCGACGCCTTGCACACGCCGACGATCACCGCCCGTTTGTCGTTCATCTCGAACGTCTTGCCGATCGCCTCCGCGATCGGCCGACCCGGCCAGAGATAGCGGAAGCCGAACTCGTCGATGATGACCGCGTCGGGCTGGTACATGTCCTCGATCCGGCCGAGGATCATCCGGTCCAGGGTCGGAGCGCCGACGAGCGAATCCTCATCGACGCCGAGGAGGATCATTTGCTGAAAGTTGCCGTCGTCGAAGCGGGCGCGGGCGATGTTCTTGAACAAACGGACGGCCCAGGCGACGCCCTCGACGCCGCGAACGCGGTACAGGTCGGTGTCCTGGAGCGGCTTGATGTCATCGACGAACTGGATGTTCGGGTCCATGACCCAGATGTCGGCCCCGGCCAGGTCACGAATCTGGCTGGTCGTGTTCCACATCAGGCCCCAGAAGATGGACGCCTGCTGGGTCATGAGCAGGGCGGCGAACGACACGCCGAAGACGATGCCGAGGTACTTCACCCGGTCGCCGAACAGCATCTTGAGTGCGATCCAGCTCATGGGCGGCTCTCCTTCGGACACGGATACAGGCCCCGGATCGCGGCCAGCGAGAACCGGGTGATGTGTTCGGCGAGCGTCTCGACATCGAGGCTCGCCGCCTCCTCCGCGCCCATCAGCAGAGGCAGAACCTGGCGGGCGTGTTCGTAGTGGAGCGCCTGACTGACGATGCTGCTGCCGAGCAGATTCCGGGTCCGCATCGGCACGTCGGCCGGCAGCATCGGGTTGAGGATCGCCTGCAAGCGAGCGAACGACGGCCGGACGATGTCGCGAATGAATTCCATCGCCGCCTCGCTGGGGCGTTGCATCTCACGCAGGATGAGAGCGTGGCACCAGCGACGAGCGTGCCGGGTGAACAGTCGGCGAACGAACCCGTAGAGAAAACGCCGCAGCGCCTCTTCCGGCGGCGTCCCCGGCGGACTGTCCAGTTCGCTCCAGGGCACCTCCGCGATCAGTTGCTGGATGGCGTGGCGGATCGTTTCGAGGTAGAACTGCTCCTTGCTGCGGAAGTGGTAGTTGATCGCGCCCAGGTTGACGCCCGCCTGCTGGCAGATGGCCCGGACGTTGGCGGCCTGGAAGCCCTTCTCCGCGAAGATCGGCCCCGCCGCCTCCAGCAGTCGTTCTCGCGTCGTGTCCACCTCGGCCATCACGCCACCTCAAACCGATGTCTCAAACATCTGTATGATACCATCGTATCAAACGATCGTTTGGAATCAAGCCGAATCGAGAAAGTTGCCCCTGGCCCGGTCCTGAGCTAGGCTCCCTGAGGGCTTCCCTCGGGAGGGGCAATGGTGCAACGACTCTCGTGCGGTCTGGCGGTTCTCGCGCTGACCTGGGCCACCTCGGTTCAGGGGCAGGAGGCAGCGGGCGAGGCGTTCTTCCACTGGCGGGTGGTGCCCGGAACGCGCCGGTGCGAACTCTTCGCCGCAGGGCACAAGATCGGCCTGTGGGACGATGACCGGCGGCACTACTTCCGTGTCGCAACGGACGGCCAGCTCGTCGGCCCGGTCCAGCCACCCTTTCCCATCCGCTCGCACGACGAGGCCGAATCGACACGCAACGAGCGACCAAGGGTGCCGCCGCAACCGGAACGGTCCTGGCTGGACGATCTGCCGCCCTGGATCGCCTACGCCATCGGAGGGGTCGTCACTGTGCTGATCGCCGGCGTCGGCGTGGCGATGCAGGGGCGGAATGGCCGGTCGGGCAAGGCTCGCTCCTCGTAGAATGAGTCAGGGGGGCTGTCCTGATTGACCGCCCGGTCCAGTCCCGGAAGGAGTCGAGCCGATGGCGATGGAACCGATCACGATCTACGCCCGCCGGATTGATCCGCGCGGCGTCGCCGAGTTACTGCGGACGCTTGATCCGACCGTGGAAATCGTCGGCCCTGATGATGCCTGGGAATCGGCCACCTTGACGGTCCATCAGCCGGGCGAGGCGGCGGATCTGCAACTCCTCTTCCACCACGATCCGGACTATTACGACGGTGCCGACTGGGCCCGTCAGATGCTCGGCATGCGCGGCTACTTCGAGCGTTTTCCGGACAATCCGCGCAAGATCCGGGCTCTGCGCCTGATCGGCAGTTTCCGCTTCGCCCTGGCCACGTCGTGGGAACCCGATCTGATCGCACAGGGAGACGCCCGGCTGCCGTATCTGGCCGCGGTCGTGCGTCACCTCGACGGGGCGCTCTTCACGCCCTCGTCGCTGCGCGATGCCGAAGGGCTCGTCCTGTACGGCGCGGACGGTGACTTCGATGAGGACGCCCTCTTTCCGAACATTCCCGAACCGGAGTCGGCGGAAGTGGAGGACGAGGCGGAGGACGAGCCGCAGCCACCGACACCGGAGCGGGTGGTTCGACGCGCCCAGGCCCTGACGGCGGTCAGTGTGCGAGCCCTGCTCGAACAGGATGACTCGGCCGATCCGGGCGTCGAGGAGTTCCGCGAGGCCATCCTGAACTGGATCGACGCCGTGGGCATCGGTGAGGAACTGGAGCCCGACGAGTGGGAGATCGTGCAACGGCCCGTCGGCCGCCTGGAGGAGCAGCAGCAGATCAACGCGACGTGGCGGCTGGAGGGTCTGGCCGTGCTGGCCTGGGCGCTCGGTCGGTTCGAGTTACCGCCGCCGGATGAACTGGTGATCCCGAGCGATCTGGCCGCCGCGATTGGCTTCCTGGACGAGGACGCCAGCCGTGAGCTGCTGGCCAACCCGACTCTGCGCTCGTCGGACGAACTCGACTGGCAGGCAGGCCGACTGCTGGGGCTGCACTGGCGACTGCGCGACTTCACCCTTCGGCCCGAGGCGATGGACTTTCGGGCGTTCGCGCGGGAGTGCTGGTTCGGCTCCTTCGATCTGACCGGCATCCCCCTGATCGACAACGACCTGGCCCTGGGTGGCGTGCCGTTGACGGCGGCCGACCCGGAGACGTTCAGCAAGGCTTACAGTGCCGCTCGCGAACGGCATCTGGCCATCAACTGGCTCCACGGCCAGGCCCGCCTCTACTCACAGACGGAAACCTCGACGTGAACCGGGTCGGTCCTCCGCGAGGAGGACGGCTCTCCGGTAGCCGATTGTAAAAGCTGCCTTGACAACCGTGTAATCCCGTTCATTTCTGCCGCTCCGGTCGCCGGCCGGCCGATTCCCCCCGTTCATGGCATCGATCGCAAGTCGCCTTCCATGAGCAGCTTACAACTATCTCCCCAAAATCCAGAGAGGTTTTCTCGTCCCGGCATGGGGGGTGCATTTGGATACACCATCACCGATCACAAGGTCATGTCAGGAGTGACAGAGATGCAAATCGAACTGTGCTGCGAGCAGTGTGGCTGCCTCTTCTGTGCGGCCCCCGAGACGCCGGCGGAGGAGATCCTCGACCGCATGGCGGAGGTTGGCCCCTGGTACGCTCTGGGCGATGGTGAAACCTTCGAGGACATGATCTTCTCGACGCTGTTTGCCTGCGGCTCGATCCGCTGCTCCGATTGTGGCGAGCCCGTCTCGGTGACCGAGGAGAGCCTGGGGCAACTGGCCCAGGAAGTTCTCGGCCGCTGGTGAGCCGGTTGTGTCAGGACGATGGGACATTGTCGCCGAGTGGTCGGCGCGGCGCGTGGTAGACCCGCGCCGCCGGCACCGAGACGATCTCCCGCTCCGGATAGCGCAGCGCCGTCAAGCGATTCCCGAAGACGCAGCCCGTATCGAGATTGACCGTCTCGTTGATCCAGCGGGCCTCCGGCAGAGGCGTATGACCATGAACCACGAGGGCCTGGCCCCGGTAGTCGGCTCCCCAGTCGCCGCGAACCGGCAGGCCGTCGGCGTCCACCTCGCCGCTAACGTCGCCGTACAGGGCGAACGATCGGCACGACTTCGCCAGTTTGCCATGCATCGATTCCTTGAGCCCGGCATGGGCCAGGACGAGTTTGCCGCCGTCGAGAACGAGATGATACTCCAGTCCAGCCAGGAAGGTTTGCACGCGCTCCTTGAACTCGGTCGGCTGGGGTTCGAGTTGCTCCAGCGACTCGGCCAGGCCGTGAGCGATGGCCACCCGGTTACCGCGCAGATGACGCAGCAGCTTGTCGTCATGATTCCCGATCACGCAAAGAGCCTGGCCTGCCTCGACCAGATCCATGACGAACCGGAGCGTCTCGACGATCTTCGGCCCGCGATCGACCAGATCGCCGACGAAGAGCAGCTTCCGGCCCAGCGGATGCGCCGCTCGCCACTTTCCGGCGTCCTCCTGGATCGTGTAACCGAGTTTGCTCAGAAGCAGGCAGAGTTCGTCAAAGCAGCCGTGAACGTCGCCGATGAGGTCGAACGGCCCCGTCTCGTCGAGGCGGAGGTGAGCCGGTGGCAGCCGACGAAACTGGATCGTGGCCAGATCCTCCAGCGTGGCGATGACATGGCATTGCCAGAACCCCTCCTCGGCCAGAGTGGGCAGGCTGTCCTGTAGCTCCTTCAACTGCCGGGCGATCACCGCTTCCGGCACGATCCGGCCCGGCCGCTGCTGATTGTGGGCGGCGTAGACCTCGGGCGGCAGCAGAAACACCAGGCCGACGGCCTTGGTTCCCTGACGACTGGCGATCGCCGTCAGGTTGCGCCGCGACTGCCGCTGGACGTTGGTCGCATCGACGACGACGAGCTTGCGGTGGGCCAGGCGTTTGCCCGCGATCAGGTGAAGGACCTCGAAGGCGTCGCCGCTGGCGCTCTGGTCGGCCTCGTCGTCGCTGATCAGAGCCCGGCAGGTGTCCGACGAGACGATCTCGGTCGGCAGAAAGTGCCGGCGTGCGAACGTACTCTTGCCGGCCCCGGAAGGTCCGATGAGAGCGAGTAGACACGGCGTGGGCAGATCGATGAGCATGGTGCGTTCTTCATTTAGCCGCCGGCTTGCCGGCGGGTATTCGTGTTTCTAAAGAGTCCCCGGAACCAGGGCCTCCCGCAGTCGCCGGACGGCTCGCAGGTAGCGCATCGAGGCGGCCGCCTCGGTTAGGCCCAGAATGCTGGCGACTTCCTGATTCGATAATTGTTCGCCGTGGCGCATCAGGACGATCTCGCGGTCGGCGTCGTCGAGCTGGCTTATGGCGATCTCCAGACGGCGTTGCAGTTCGTGCCGGATGGCCGCGGAGGCTGGCGTCGGCTCGCCATCGAGGAGTTGCCCGGCCAGTTCGATCGACGAGTGGTCGGCCAGGACGCCCGGAACGATCGGCTGCTCGCGGTCGAGGCTGCGCCGCTGGGCGACGCGATGCCGGCGATGGGCGTCGATCAGGTGATCCCGAGCGATGTGGCGCAGCCAGAGCAGGAACGGCATCGTGGGATGACGCAGGTAGTCGCTCAGGCGTCGATGGGCCTCCAGCAGCACATCCTGGACGATGTCGCTGGCATCGATCCGGGCGGCGAGGGCCGGATCGAGCCGGTGGTCGATCATGCGTCGCAGGGGCTCGCGGTGTTTGCCAAGCAGTCGCTCGACGGCGTCCGCATCGCCGGTTCGGGCCTGGTTGAGCAACTCCGCCGTGTCAGGGAGTTCGGGCACCATGACGCGCACCTCCTTGCCACTATTCTATCACTTTGGCGCGGCTCTGAAAGACAGCGGATTGACTCCCGGCATGAATCGCCAGTAAGCTAT
>CAYYJM010000234.1:6853-10002 GCA_964471755.1 uncultured Alcaligenaceae bacterium | reverse complement strand
TGAACGTCTACCAAAGAACTAGCTTCCAAAGGAGGAGAGAATGGCCTATAGCACCAAGGTACTCGACCACTACAACAACCCGCGCAACGTCGGCGCGTTCGACAAGGACGATCCGAACGTCGGCACGGGTCTGGTCGGTGCCCCGGAGTGTGGTAAGTAACGTTGCCACGTAACCTTGCTGTATGCGAGAAACTCTCGGGCATCCGTGGATACCAATGTCCAACCAGACACGGGGCAACGTGATCGACGGGTTGCTGCTCGGTGACGCCTACATTCCCCTACGTCAGAAGTTCTTCTACTTCGCTCAGAAGCAGGAGAGCCGCGAGTACGTGGAGCATGTGGCGACACTGATCGGCGAACCACTCGACCGGATTCGTGACCGGGCCCGTAAGCCTGATTCGCGAACCGGGAAGATCTACAGTTGCACCGAGCTACGCACCCTCTCCCACCCGGACTTCGTCGCCTTGCGGCAGCGGTGGTATCGGGATGGCAAGAAGGTGGTGCCAGAAGATCTCAAGGCGTCACGGGAACTCATCCTGCACTGGTTTCTGTGCGATGGTTCCTGCTCCGCGCTGGCCGGACGAGCCCAGATGGTCCTCTGTACCGAGGGCTTTGCTCGGCCAGACGGGGTTCGGCTCCGATCGCTGCTGGAATCCATCGGCGTGGAAGCATCGCAGATGACCAGCGGGCGGCTACGAGTACGAAAGAAGTGTCTCGGTCATTTCTACGATTACATCGGAGAGTGTCCGGTTCGCTGCCTGCAGTACAAGTGGATTCCGCCGGAACAGCGACGGTGCCATCAGGCTGACCTCCGACCGCGCTATGCTCGCATCGCCGAGCTGTACCTGCGTGAGGGGTGGTCCTGTGAGAAGATAGGAAAGGAGTTCGGCTCCAACTACTTCTCGATCCGTTACGTCTTGAAGAATCACTTTGGCGTTCGCTTTGGTAAAAATGCCACGGTGGAGACAACTTGCAGGGAAGGCGTGGTTGCCCCCTCAGAGACTACACGCAGGGCACCCGGCGACGGGTGAAGACATAGTCCGAACTGCGCGGCGACGCGTAGAGGCAGGCGGAAACGACCTGCCCGCCTGCCCCGGTGGCAGGTCCGCAAGTAACAGAACGGACGTACTCCGGCTTCAGGTAAAGATTGACCCGACCACTGGTCGGATCGAGGACGCCTGCTTCAAGACGTTCGGCTGCGGCAGTGCCATCGCGTCGAGCAGTCTGGCGACCGAATGGCTCAAGGGCAAGACCGTCGAGGAAGCCCTGGCGATCCGTAACACGGAGATCGTCGAGGAACTGAGTCTGCCGCCGGTCAAGGTTCACTGCTCGGTCCTGGCCGAGGACGCCATCAAGGCGGCGATCAAGAACTATCAGGACAAGCAGGCCCAGCTTCAGGATCAGGAGTTGCCGGCCGAGGTCGGCAGCGCCAGTTAACCACGACATCACTCTCACGAGAGGAACCGTCCGAAATGGCTATTACCGTGACTGAGAAGGCGGCCAGCGAAGTCAAGCGAATCATCGCCGAGCAGCAGGCTCAGGGCGGCATGCCCGAGAAGATCTACCTGCGGCTCCGCGTTGTCGGCGGCGGCTGTAGCGGCTTCCAGAACAAGCTCGACCTCGATCCGAAGGTCGATGAGAAGGTCGATGAGGTCTTCGAGTTCCACGGCGTGCCGGTCGTCGTCGATCGTCGCAGCCTGCTCTATCTGGAAGAGGCGACCGTCGATTTCCACGACGAGCTGAACCGTCGCGGCTTCAGCATCACCAACCCCAGCGCCAAGAGTACCTGCGGCTGCGGCAGCTCGTTCTCGATGTGAGGTGTCGTTTCGGTCCCTTGAGCCGCCGGTTCGCCGGCGGTCAATCGGGCCGATGATCGTCGGCAAGACCCCATGAGTGACCCAACCCACTACGACCGACTCGGCCTGCCCGTGCGCTTCGACCTCGACACGGCGGCGATCGAGCGTGCCTACCTGGACCGCAGCCGGGCCCTGCATCCCGACTTCCATCAGCTGGGCAGCACGGCCCAGCAGCGCGTCAGTCTGGAGATGACGTCGCTGCTCAACCTGGCCTACACGACGCTCAAGCATCCGTTTCGGCGGGGCGAGTACCTGCTCGGCCTGCTCGGCGGGCCGAGCGCGTCGGAGGCCCGGCAGATGGCCCCGGCCTTCCTTGAAGAGACGCTCGAGCTTCGCATGGAGATCCAGGAACTGCGGCTGGATGGGCCGGAGTCACCGGCTCTGGCGAAGATGGAGCAGAACCTCGTCCGCCGACGGGAGGGGTTGATCGCCGATCTGACGCGCGACTTTGGCGTCCTCCTGGCGCTGCCGGAGGCGGACGCGGGACGATCGGCGGTTCAGTTGCGTATCCGGCAGACGCTCAACGCGGCGAAGTACCTCGACGGTCTGCTCAACGATCTGAGGGCCGATTGACATTCCGGCCGAAGATTGCCACGATAGGGGCGGAGGGCGTTTAGCTCAACGGTTAGAGCACCTCGTTTACACCGAGGGGGTTGGGGGTTCGAATCCCTCAACGCCCATTTCCTCCTCTTCTCGCGGTCATTCATCAACCCCCGAACGGGGGTCGCTCGCCTTTTTCACCGAGAAGGAACCATGCCTCCGAGTATCATCGGCATCGACCTGGGAACGACCTTCAGCCTGGCCGCCTATCTGGAGAACGGCCGGCCGGTCGTCGTGCGTGACGCGGACGGTGTCGCGCTGGTGCCCAGTGTCATCAGCTTCCACGACGACGGCAGCGTTCTGGTCGGCAGCGCGGCCCGCGACCGCTGCCTGTCCGACCCCGACCACACCGTCTTCAGCATCAAGCGGCTCATGGGCCGGACGCTCGCCGACCTGCAGCAGGAGTTGCCGCTCATCCCGTACCAGGTCGTCGAGCGCGAGGTCGAGGCCGGCCGGAAGGTGCTGCACGTCCGCATCGGCGGCCAGGAACACACGCCGGAGGAACTGTCGGCCCTGATCCTTCAGGAGGTCCGCCGCCGGGCCGGCAACCCGACGAAGGCCGTCATCACGGTGCCGGCCTACTTCGACGACAGCCAGCGTCAGGCGACGCGCGATGCCGGCCGGATCGCCGGCCTCGACGTGCTGCGCATCGTCAACGAGCCGACGGCCGCCGCCCTGGCCTATGGCCTGGAT
>CAYYJM010000234.1:0-6843 GCA_964471755.1 uncultured Alcaligenaceae bacterium | reverse complement strand
CGGCACCTTCGATTGCTCGATCCTGTCGATCGATGGCGGAGTCTTCAAGGTGCTGAGTACCAACGGCGACACGCACCTCGGCGGCGACGATTTCGACCAGGCCCTATTCCAGGCCGCGGCCACCGATTTCGGGCTCGACCTGAGCCAGCGCGATCCGGAGTTGCTTCAGTATCTGCGTGATCAGGGCGAGAAGGTCAAGATCGCGCTATCGTCGCAGGAGTCGGCCGAGTTCCGGCTCGATCTACCATCGCGAGGCCTGAGCAAGAGCCGGACGTTCACGCGAACCGAGTTCGAGAAACTGGCCGAACCGCTCATCACGCGGGCCCTGGACCGCTGTCGATCGGCCCTGCGTGACGCGGAGAAGAAGCCCGGCGACATCGACGAGGTCGTCCTGGTCGGCGGCTCGACACGCATCCCGTACGTCCGCGCACGGGTCGAACAGTTTTTCGGCCGCAAGCCGCACACGGAGTTGAACCCCGATGAGGTCGTCGCGATGGGAGCGGCCGTGCAGGCCGACATCCTGACGAGCCAGTCGCCGACGATGCTTCTGCTCGATGTCGTGCCGCTGTCACTGGGCATCGAGACGCTCGGCGGAGCCGTGGCCAAGCTGATCCACCGAAACACGACGGTGCCCTGTCAGGCGACGGAGCGCTACACGACGGCCCGTGACGGCCAGACGTCAGTGGACATCAACATCTACCAGGGCGAGCGCGAACTGGTGAAGGATTGCCGGAGTCTGGGCCGGTTCCGGCTGTCAGGTCTGCCGCCGATGCCGGCCCAGTTGCCGCAGATCGACGTGACGTTCCGCATCGACGCCAACGGTCTGCTCACGGTGACAGCCCGTGAGCAGCGGAGCGGCACCGAGGCGAAGATCACCGTGCAGCCGAGCCACGGCCTGACTCAGACGGAGGTCGATCAGCTCATCGAGGACAGCATCGAACACGCCCGCGAGGACTTCACGGCCCGGCGATTGATCGAGCTGCGCAACAAGGCCGAGATCGATCTGCGGCACACGGCCAGGGGTCTGGAGGCCGAGGGAGCCGCCCTGCAACCCGGCGAGCGGGAGCGGATCGAGGCGGCGGCCGGTCGGGTTCGCGAGGCGATGGGGCGAAACCAACCCGACGAACTGCACCAGGCCCTGGACGCACTGAACCATGCGACCTCGGCCCTGGCCGAGCGGCTGATGAACGCCGTCGTCAAGGCGACGCTGCGCGACCGGAAGATCGAGGAAGTTGATGCCGATCGGCTGACACCGCAGGGAGAGAAGCGATGAGCCTGACCTGGGACAACTACGAGGACGTGGCCGAGAAGCTGTTCGAGAAGTACGACACGCTCGACCCGCTGACGGTGCGGTTCACCGACATGCACAGGTGGATCCTCGACCTGGAGGACTTCGTCGGCAAGGCGAGCGAGTCGAACGAGAAGAAACTGGAGGCGATCCAGATGGCGTGGTACGAGATGTGGAAGGAAGAGTACGGAGCGTGAGGCACAGCGTTCGTCAGAGCCGCGCACGCAGCGAGCCGCAGGCGAGCGGAGTAAGCGCACCGAAGCCCGAACGCACAGGCTTTGGGGCGATAACTCCGCCCTGCTGTGCGGGTCATGGTGCGCTTACTCCGCTCGCCTGCGGCTCGCTGCGTGCGCGGCTCTGACGAACGTTCGCCATTCAAGGGCGATATGCGATGAAGAACAGCCGACGATACGGAAACAACACCCGGCCATCGGGCTGGCGCGGGTAGGACGCCGTGAGCCGTTCGAGCAAGGCCGCCTCGAACTGCTGGCGATCCGCATCGCCGGAGAGGGCGGCGAGAAAGGGACGCAGGCCGCTCCCCTTGATCCACGCCAGGATCGCCTCGGGGCCGGCCATCACCTGACAGTATTCCGTCACCCACAGATCGATGCGTTCGGTGAGCCGGCACAGCACGTCGTAGTAGAACTCGGCGTCGTGATGACCGATCGCCCGCAGGGCGTTCCGGGTCGCGTCACGCCAGCGCGGCTCATCGGCGATGGCGAGAACCTCGCGGTGCAGCAGTGACTGAGTATGGAGCGGCACCTGCACCGCGAGAGCGCCGCCCGCTGCCACGGCCTGGAAGTATCGCGGAACCAGGGCCGCATGATCCGGCAGCCAGTGGATCATCGCGTTGGAGAAGACGAGGTCGTACGTCTCGCCCGGGCCCCACGAGCCGGCATCACCCTGAATCCAGCGGATACCGGCGTCTGACTGACTTGCCGCTGTCAGCATCTCCGGATCGCTGTCCTGGCCGGTGATCTCGGCGTTCGGCCAGCGGCCGCGAAGGATGGCGGTGCTGTTACCGGGGCCGCAGCCGAGATCAATGATGCGACGCGGTTCCGCGAGGGCAATGCGAGCGACGAGGTCGATCGAGGCCCGGGTACGGTTCTCGCCGAAGCGGAGGTAGAGCTGCGGATCCCAGGATGTCACGGCTGGTCCTCCGTTTCGCCCATCACCTCGGGTGGCGGCGGTAACCCCTGCTCGGCGTCCGCGCCGTCGAAGGCATTGCACAGAAGCAGATGCTGCTTCAGGTCGAGATCCTCGGCCCGGACGGTGCCAGCGATGCCCAGGGCGGCGAGGCGGGCGTCCACCTCCGGCTTGCTCCACGTCCGGCCCGGCATGCCGACGAGGGCCCCGCGCAGGTTCTTCCGCCGGTGCGTGTACAGGTCACGCAAAAAGATCCGGAAGCGGAGAACGTCGCCGACCTGGGCGCGCTTGCGGGCCAGCGGCACGATCTTGACGATGGCCGAATCGACCTTCGGTCGCGGCCAGAAGACGCGCGGATTGACCCGCCGAATCAACTCGACATACGCCAGGCTCTGCACCAGGACGCTCAGCGAGCCGTAGTGCTGCGTCGAGGGCGGTGCGCAGAGCTTGACGCCGTGTTCCCACTGGACCATGACGACCATGCGGTCGATCGGCAGGTCGGTCAGGAGCAGATTCGAGATCACCGGTGTCGCCACGGCGTAGGGCAGGTTGGCGATCAGCCGGATGGACTTCGTGTTCGTCCGGGCCATCAGTTCGGCGATCGCGTCGAGGACGATCGGGTTGAGATCGTTCTTGCCGGCCAGGATGTCGGCGTGCATCAGGACGAGGTTGTCGCGCGGATCGAGCGTCTCGCTGGCGAGTTGGTGGAAGCCGGCATCGATCTCGACGCTCAGAACGGCTCCGGCGCGCTCGATCAGTCGCGAGGTCAGGCTGGCCGTGCCGGTGCCGACCTCCAGCACCAGATCGTCCGGCCCGGGATTGCCGATGCGGGCGATCATGTCGAGGAGGTTGAGGTCGATCAGGAAGTTCTGGCCGAGCTTGTTCTTGGCTTCCAGGCCGCGTTCCTGGAACAGGTGACGCAGATACGTCAGCGTCTGCCCCTGGCTCGGATGGCGGAAGCGTCGCGGTTCGTCGGCAGGGAGTTCGTCGGTCATGTGGTGATTCGCTCGGCCGTGGGGGCCAGCGCTTGCAGTGCCCTGTGGACGTACTTGGCGAGCATGTCGGTCTCCAGGTTGACCGGGTCGCCCTCGTGCTTGAAACCGAGTGTCGTGTGAGCCAGCGTGTGCGGAATGAGCATCACGCGAAAGCCGTCCGCCACCACCGAGACGAGTGTCAGGCTGATGCCATCGACGGCAATTGAGCCCTTCGGAGCCATCTGGCTCGTGAGGGCAGGCTCACAGCGGAAGTCCATGTCGATCCAGTCGCCGCGCGGTTCGATCCGGGCGATGGCACCGACGGCATCGACATGGCCCTGAACGAGATGGCCGCCGAGTCGGTCGCCGAAACGGAGCGAGCGTTCGAGGTTGACCCGGTCGCCGGGCTGGAGTTCGCCCAGGTTCGTGCAGCGCAGCGTCTCGGGGCCGACCTGGAAGCGGATCGTCACCGAATCGTGGGCGACCACGGTGAGGCAGACGCCATTGACGGCGACGCTCTCGCCCAGGCTCAATTCGCCCGCGAACGACGGGGCGTCCAGGGTCAGTTCGCAGCCGGGGCCGTCCGGGCGCAGCTCGCGCACGGGTGTCAGGGCCTCGATCAATCCGGTGAACATGCAGACTCGCTCCTCCAATCCGTTCAGGATAGCGAAAACGATGCCGGGGCACCAGGGAACGACGCGGGAAAACGATCGGCGCAGTCGGGTTTCGCGATCTATAGTTGCGCAGACACTCCACCAGTGCGAGGAGATCACGCAGTCGTCATGACCGCCCCTACTTCCTTCCGACCCTGGATGCTCGGCGGTGTCCTCGGTGTGGTCATCGTCCTGCGCTGCCTCGCCCTGCCGACGGACTTTACCACGCCGAGCTTCGGCCATGACAGCGCCTACATCGCTCGCCTGGCCGAGAACCTCCTCGCCGGCAAGGGCTACGTCAACGACGCGCACTGGCTCGTGTTCCTCCAGCCAGATCGGCTGCCGATGCCGTATCACAATGCCAATCCGCTCTACCCGACGCTGATCGCCGGCGTCTCGTGGCTTACTGGTGTCAGCGTCATCACGGCCGGCTACGCGATCAACGTCGTCGCCCATGCGCTGCTCGTGGTCCTGGTCGTGCTGCTGCTCCAGCCCTGGGTGCCGAGTTTCGGGATGCGCGGTCTGGCCGGCGTTGCGGTGGCGTGCTTTCCGCCGATCCTGGTCGATTCGCTGACCTATCTGCCGGACCTGTCGAGCCTGGTGCTTCTGCTCGCGGCCCTCGTCTGCCTGGTGCGGATCGGGTCGGTCTGGGCCGCGGTGCCGGCCGGGCTATTCCTCGGCCTGGCGTGGCTGTCGCGCTCGTCGGCGACGCTCGCCGTGCCGATGATCGGCGTCTACCTGCTCGGGCGGTACGGCTGGTGGAAGGGGCTGGGTCGGTGCGTGATCCTCGGCATCGCGGCGCTGGTGACCGTCTCGCCCTGGCTGGTGCATACCTACCGCGTCTGGGGCAATCCGCTCCGCAGCGATGCGGCCTACTACGGCTTGCAGGACTATCACGCGCGCTCCTTCGAGGACAGCGTCGATCGCTACTGGCACAGCACGGACGTGCCCGCTTCGCTGGGAACGCTGCTGGGCCGGGAACCGGTCGCGGTCCTGCGCTTCTACGTCGGCTGTCTGCCCCTGATGGCCCGGCAGACGGTCGCCGGCTGGAGCGAAAGTCAATTCTGGCTGGCGGGTCTGCTCGGACTCCTTGGCCTTGCCGCCGTCGTCCGACTCCGGCACGAATGGAAGCCGGAGTGGACGCTGCCGATCCTGGCCGGGCTCGTCTATGCGGCCTGCGCGTTCTTCCTCTTCGCGCCACGAGCGCGGACGCTGGAGATCCGCTATCTCGCGCTGCTGTCCGTGTTCTTCGCGCTGCTGCTCGTCTTCGGCGTCGTCCGGGCCGTTCAGGGCTGGAATGCCGTGCCGCCGGGGCTGCGCTGGGGCAATCGGTTCGTCGTCGTTCTCGGCCTGATCTTCTGGCTCGGCTGGGTGCCGTGGCACGGCGTCCAGACCGGCCGGCGGCTCTGGACGCCGGAGGCGGAGCGCGTGGCGTATCTGCACCTGGCCCGCAGCATGGATCGCGAGCTGAGTCGGAGCGAACCCGTCGTCGTGGGACAGTTTCCGTACCTTTACAACCTGGCGACCGATGCGCCGGCCCTGTCGATTCCGCAGAGCGATGATCTCTGGCTCCGCGACTACATGAAGCGGTATCATGCTCGCTTCGTGCTGCTGACGCCGTCCGAACGGGAGTTCTGGCGGCCAGCCTGGGCCGAGAATCCGCCGGCGGGGTTCGTTCGGCGAACCCTGTCCGGGGCGAGCGGGGCCGTCGTCTTCGAGCGAAAGGACGCACCATGATTTCGATCGTGATCCCGGCCTACAACGAGAGCCTGGGTCTGAAGGCCCTGTACACTCGGCTCTCGGCCGCGGCGGCGACGTGGAACGAGGACTACGAGGTCATCCTCGTCAACGACGGCAGCCAGGACGACACGCTCGCCCTGCTGGAAGAGATCGCCCGGAAGGATTCGCACTGGAAGGTCGTGTCGTTATCGCGGAACTTCGGCCATCAGCAGGCGGTGACGGCCGGCCTGAACTTCGCTCGCGGCGACCTCGTCGCCGTCATGGACGCCGACCTGCAAGACCCGCCGGAGGAGTTGCACCGCTTCTTCGCCCGCTGCCGGGAGGGCTACGATGTCGTCTACGCCATCCGGACGCAGCGCAAGGAAGGCGTCCTCAAGCGGGCGTGCTACTTCCTCTTCTACCGCCTGCTGGCCTGGCTGTCGCACATTCCGATTCCGCTCGACTCGGGCGACTTCTGCGTCATGAACCGGCGAGCGCTCGACGCACTGAATCAGCTCCCCGAAAAGAGTCGATTCATCCGCGGCCTGCGCTCATGGATCGGCTTTCGGCAGACGGGGCTGTCCTACGAGCGGCACGCCCGGCTGGCGGGCGAGCCGAAGTACACCTTCCGCAAGCTGCTCAACCTGGCCCTCGATGGCCTGATCAACTTCTCGTACAAGCCGCTGCGGATCATCTCGCTGATGGGTCTGGGCCTCGGCGTCCTGGCCGTGTTCCTGGCCCTGTTCGTCTTCACGCAGTACGTCGCCGACTGGACGGTCCTGGGCTACAACCCGCGTTTCGCCCAGGGCTGGACCTCGACGATCCTGGTGCTGCTGTTTCTGTCGAGCGCCCAGCTGTTCTGCCTGGGCATCATCGGCGAGTATCTCGGCCGACTGTTCGAGGAAGTGAAACGCCGACCGTTCTACGTCGTCGAGAAGACGATCAACGTCCCACCGGAGGCGATCCCGGTCGTGATGCAGCCGCTGTACAGCGGCCTGGTGCCACGCCGGGAGTGATCGGGTTAGATCCCGCGTCTATCAGAGCCGCTTACTCCGCTCGCCTG
>CAYYJM010000233.1:0-10037 GCA_964471755.1 uncultured Alcaligenaceae bacterium | reverse complement strand
GAAACTCGGGGATGTCGGAGCAAGCGACAGGGGTTTTGAGATACAGAGATTCGGCGATCTGAAACGCCCCGTGATCGTATTGACTCGGGACGATGGTGGCGAGCGCACATTGATACAGACTGGCCAGTTCCTTGCGCGGAACCTTGCCCAGATAGTGGACGCAATACTCCAACTCCAGAGCGTGGGTCAGGCGATTGATCTCATGAGGAGGAACCGGTTCGCCGGTAAACACCAGATGAAGGTCATCGAGTCCATGCTCGTCGCGGAGGATCTGGAGGGCACGAATCAACTTCTCATGGTTGTTGTGCGCCTGGAAAGCGGCCGGGTAAATCAGGAATGGCTTGCGCAGATAGAACGGCAGGCCCTGTCGTGTGCAGGCCGGGGAAACCTCCCAGGAGTCGCGTGGAATGGCTGGCCGAATCACACGGACCCGATCCGGTTGCAGGCCAGGGAGTCCACAGAGATCCTGATCGCGAGCGGTGGCCGAGAGGCAGGCGACGAGGGTCGCCCTGGCCATGCGATGGGAAACGGTTCGCGTGGCCTGCTCGGTGTACAACCTGGGAAACGAATCCGGAAAGTGACGCGTGGCCAGATCGTCCACCAAGAAGACCGTTCCCGGCAGACCGCTGGGGAAATTGCACCAGATACTCGGAGCAAACCAGGCGTCGCCATTCGCGGCCTGAGCGAGGCCGTTCCAGTCGGGCTCCGGAACCGGTTCCTGCGCCGATGGTTTCGCCAGGCGACGGATCGCCATCAGACCCCAGCGTACCGGGGCAGTGACAATTTGGAACACCGACGAACCGATCTGAAGGAGAGCGTACGCCAACCAGGCCAGCAGAAAGAGGGGCAAGCCCGGGACCAGTAGGATGAGCAGTGAGAGGGGATGGAATCGTTTCGCCCGCTGGGCCAGAGCAGCCATCGTCCGCTTGATCGCGGACTTCGGTTGCTGGATGCAGGTGTCTTTGACCCGTCCAAGCCACTCCGATGCCTTGTTTATTCGGTCTGTCCATTTCGCCAGAGTCCCCGCCGGCCGTGGCTGCCCTGGCGCAGGAGGGCTGACGAACTCCACCCGAGGATCATCACCGAGCCACCCGCGGTAGAGCGGGATCGCCTCTGGCAAAACCACCAGGACGATGCGTGGGCAATCCGCACGGCCAAGCATCCCCCGGATCAGGTTGACCAGAAAGGCCCCGCACTTTTCATCCGGGTGGATCGTGCAGACTGGGTGGCCGGGCGACTGCACAACCGCCCAGACTCCCAGTCGGAAATCCTGCGGTTGCGACCGAGATTTCTCTTCAAGCACGAAACTCTCCTTGCTCCCACTGAGCTGTTTCGCGTGCTTCCCAGATGTCGTGAGGCATTCGCCAAACGCATGCGAACAATACTTATCCCAAATAGTTCCTGTCAAGTTCAGGGCTCACGAGACGGCGTGCCGGAACCCGTCGATCGCTTGCAAGAATGGCCTCGACCTGCGCATGTCGCTCCGCTCGCCGGGGAGTCCACCGATTGGCCAGGTTGGCAGGTATCCATCACGGCCGACCGAAGCTCTCCTCATCGACTCGATCCAGCGCCCGGAACTCCTTGATCGTCACCTCGGTGACCGGACGATCGTTGAGGCTCTCGACCAGCTTCGTCGCCACCTTCACTCCGCCGAAGTCCTTGTGGTCGGTGAACTGGTAGCGCTTGCGCAACTTCACACCGCCCTCCACGGTCTCCTTATCGATCGCCTGCAAGAGCTTGCTCTCCCGGTCGAACCACAGGTAGGCGTCGTGATGGCCCTTGTGCGCGACCTGAACGCCGACACATTTCTTGCCGTTCCGCTCGGCCTCGCCGGCCGGGCTCAGGGTGAAGGCGTCGCCCAGCAGTGGAGCCAGGGTGGCGATCCACTGCACGTACGCCTCCTCCTGCAACTCGGCGACCGACTCGGCCGGCAGCGGTACGGATCGGCCCGGCAGGCCCTTCCAGCCCGTCTTGCCGTCCAGGACGGTCGTCACCTTGAGGCCGCCTTCCAACTCGACCGTGATCCGCACGCGGTCGGGCAGCTGGGCGACGATCACGTCGGTGAACGTCTGCTTGCTCCCCGGCAGATGAACCGCGCCGGAACCCGTTCGCTGAAAGGTCGCCGCCTTGACCAGGGCCGCCTTGCCGCCGTGAGCCTTGACGGCCGACTCGACGATCGCCCGGGCCTCGGCACGCGGATTCTCCTCGCCGAACGCGAGAGCCGACCCGGCGAGTAGCAGCATCGACAGCAGACCGTAACGCATGGCAATCCTCCGCCAACACTTCGACCCTGAAGGCAACTCGGGCTTACATCTACCCGGCCGACCGGCCTCTGTCCATCGCCATGTTGCCGGGGTAGGATGCACCGGTCAATCACGCTTTCGAGGATCGGACGCATGGCGCGGTTGTGTGTCGTCCTGGACCGGCTGAACCGCTGGCTCTACCGCCGACGCCGACGGATGCGTCAGGCCCTCCGACCCGGCCTGAATGCGTCCAGCCTGGCGCTCTTCCGCGAGTCGCTCGGCGGTCCCCTGCCGGACGAGTTGGCCGAACTGCTCGCCTGGCACGATGGCCAGTCCGACGACTTCCAGGGCACCTTCGCCGACGGCTGGAACCTGCTCTCCGCCACGGAGATCGTGACCGTGAAGGAGGACCTCGACCAGAATCCGCCGCCGGGCTGGCAGGTCGGCTGGATTCCGTTCGCGCGGGACGACAGCGACAGCTTCCTGGTCGTCGATCCGATGACATCGGGTGTGCCGGTGCGGGCGGTCTGGTCCGGCCAGGAGACGTTTCCGCCGATCGCCGCATCGCTGACGGCGTGGTTCGTGACGCTGCTGAACGACTTCGAGGCGGGCCGCTACGTCGAGGATGAAGAGCGCGGCACGTTCTTCAAGTCGGCGGTCGGTCCCATTTAGCCGCCGGCTTGCCGGCGGTCTTCGTGGAGTCCATCATCGATCCCGAACCCGAAGATGGACAGGCCGGCGAACGGCGGTAACATGGTGAGAAGATCCACTCCCCGAACCGGCACGACCGACCATGGCCAGGAAAGCTCGCCCGAGAGATCCGCTCGCCGCCGAAGTTCTGCGGCGTATCAACGTCTGCCTCCGCCAGGGCAGTCGAGGGACCAGCCTCGACCTGAGTCGGCTCAAACTCACTGCCCTGCCGCCCGAGATCGGCCAGCTTGACTCCCTCCGCGAACTGTCGCTCCAGGGCAATGAGTTCGCGACGCTGCCGCCCGAGATCGGCCAGCTGACTGCGCTGACGACTCTCGATCTGTTCAGCAACCAACTCGTCGCCCTGCCGCCGGAGATCGGGGCCCTGCGGAACCTGAGAATCCTCGACCTAAGGGGCAACCGACTCGCGGAGTTGCCAACCGAGTTCGGCGACCTGACCGCCCTGACGACGCTCGACCTGTCGTACAACCCGCTCACCACCCTGCCACCGGAGTTCGGCCGACTGACGGCACTGACCACGCTCGACGTGCATGCCGCGAACCTCGCCACGTTGCCCGCCGAGATCGGCCTGCTCACCGGCCTGAAGGAGCTCTACCTGCACCACAACCCGGACCTCGGTCTGCCCGTCGAGATGCTCGGGCCGACAAGGGCCGCAGTCCTGCGTGGCCTCGCCTTCCCGAAGCCACCGGCCGAGATCCTGGCGTCGTACTTCCGCATCGTCGGCGAGGCCGGCGAACGACTCGGCGAGTGCAAGCTGATCGTCGTGGGGCGCGGCCAGGCGGGCAAGACCAGCCTGATCAAGCGACTCAGCGGCCGACCGTTCGACCCCAACGAGCCCGAGACGCACGGCATCACGATCCAGCAACTGGCCTTCGACGGCGAGCAGGGCAGCGTCACCGCCCGGATCTGGGATTTCGGCGGCCAGGTCGTCCTGCACTCGATGCACGAATTCTTCCTCACTGCTCGCAGCCTCTATCTGCTCGTTCTCGGCGAACGCGACGAGATGCTCGAACGGGACGCGGAATACTGGCTGCAACTCATCCGCAGCTACGCCGGCGATGCCCCCGTCGTCGTCGCTCTCAACAAGGGCGGCGGCCGACAGCGGGCGTTCGACCGTGAGACCCTCGAACGGACGCATGGTCCGATCCTCGGCTGGGTGCCGACCGAATGCTCGGAGCCGGACGACGAGGCGGCCGGGATCTTCCGCCTCCGCGAGCGGCTCACCCGGGTGATCGACAGCCCGCACATGGACAGCGTTCGACGCAAGTTCCCGCGTAAGTGGCACGCCATCAAGGCCGCCCTGGAAGAGATGCCGGAGAGCTACCTCGATCAGACCGACTACGCGGCCCGCTGCCGGGCGCTGGGCGAGCCGGATGCCGGCGAGCAGGCCGCTCTCGCCAGCGATCTGCACGATCTCGGCGTCGCCCTCAACTACGGCCGCGATCCCCGTCTGCGCGATACGACCGTCCTGCGGCCCGACTGGCTCGCCAACGGCATCTACGCCGTGCTGCGGGCCAACGACCTCGATTCCAGTCTGCCGGCCGAGTTGAACGTCGCACTGGCTCCCGATGGCATCCTCACCGAGGCGACGCTCGAACGCATCCACGCCAAGGCCGAGGCCTGGGGCATGCTCCGCGCCGCCGACTACCCGGCCGAGAAGCGGGCGTTTCTGCTCCAGCTAATGGACCTGTTCCACCTCAGCTATCCGCTCGACGACGAGGGCCGTGAGCAGCTCGTGCCGACCCTCCTGCCCCTGCACCCGCCGCCGGGAGCGGAGGAGCCGACCGACGTCGGCCGCGTCCGGCTTCGCTACGAATTCCCGGTCGTGCCGGCTCCGCTCCTGCCGTGGTTCATTGCACGGACGTTCGCTCTGATTCCCGATCGGCTCCACTGGCGGCGGGGCGTTCTGCTCGTCTTCGCCGACGCCCGCGCGCGGATCTGGGCGACCCAGGACGACCGTTACGTCTTCGTCACGGTCGCCGGCGACGATCATGCTCGCAACCGTCTGCTGGCGATCATCCGCGGCACGCTCCGGAAGATCTTCAACGACTACAGGGCGCTGCACCCCGTCGAGCAGTGGGAGCATCGCGGTAAGTGGGTCCCGCGCGAGACGCTGGAGGAATTCGGCGTCCTGCCGCGTGAGCAGACTCCGGACACTTCGAGGGAGGATTCCCCGTCATGACCCGGACGCCGACCGGCTTCTCGGTCAAGCTGTTCATCAGCTACGCGCACCAGAACAAGGTGTGGATGAAGCACCTCGAACCGCTCGTGTGCAGCTTCCCCTACGACGATCGCCTGACGGCGATGCGGGCTGACCTGACGTGCGTTCACGCCTGGCACGACAAGGAACTGACCGTCGGCAACCCGTGGGACGACACCATCCGCAAGGAACTCGACGAGATGGACGTCTTCGTCCCGCTGGTCAGCGCCGATTTCTTTGCGTCGTGGTACATCCAGAACGTCGAGTTGAAACGGGCCAGGGAACGGCACGACGGCGAGGGGCTCCTGGTCGTGCCGATTCTGCTGTACGACGTGAACCTGCTCCAGAAGTGCGCCTTCCTGCACCAGTTCAAGAGCGTGCCGGCCAGCGACCGCTGGTGGAGCCGGTACAAGGACCGCAAGGAGGCCCATCGGCCGATCGACGACGCACTCTGGGCGGCCATCGCTCAGGTTCGCCAACGAAAGGCGAAGGTCTGATTCGTCAAGGCTTTCCCAACCGCTCCGATCGGCAGGGAACGTCAGGAGAAGGGCGATCTTCGCCGGCCGTTCTCGGGGTTGTCCCTGGCATCCACCCGACCCGGGTCGTATCATGCCGGCATGAGTAACGAGGGCCGCGCGGCGAGACGATGAGCCTACCAGCGGATCTGTACGAGGCAATGAGCCGCGTCGGTGAACCGTTGCGGCTGGAGGGACCGCCGTCGGTCCTGGTGCCCCCGGTGCGCCCGGAGGATCTCGGCGACCCCTCTTTCCGGGCCGATCACGGTTTGCGCTATCCGTACCTGGCCGGAGCGATGGCCAACGGCATCGCCTCCGTGGCGGTTGTCCAGGCCATGAGTCGGGCCGGCCTGATGGGCTTCTTCGGTGCCGCCGGCCTCGATCCGACGCGTGTGGAAGCGGCCATCGGTGAGTTGAGATCGTCTCTGGGCGAGCAGCCCTGGGGCGTCAACCTGATCCACAGTCCGAACGAGCCGGACCTGGAGTCGGCCGTCGCCGAGTTGCTCGTTCGCAGCGCGGTTCACCGAGTCGAGGCGTCGGCCTATCTCGGTGTCACCCTGCCGCTGGTACGCTACCGTCTGGCCGGCATCCATGCCGCGAGCGATGGCCGGGTCGTCGTGCCGAACGTCGTCATCGGCAAGGTTTCGCGAGTCGAGGTGGCTCAGAAGTTCTTCGCCCCGGCTCCGGAGAAGCTCGTCGGCGAACTGGTCCGTCAGGGCCATCTGACCGAGGAGCAAGCTCGCCTGGCGGCGCGAGTGCCCCTGGCCCAGGATCTGACCGCCGAGGCGGACTCGGGCGGCCATACCGATAATCGGCCGGCGATCACACTGATCCCGACCTTGATCGCGCTGCGCGACCGACTTCAGGAGCAGTATCGCTACCCGATTCGATTGCGGGTTGGAGCGGCCGGCGGCATCGCGACGCCGGCGGGCGTCCTGGCCGCGTTCGCGATGGGAGCGGCGTTCGTCCTGACCGGGTCGATCAATCAGGCGTGCGTCGAGTCGGGCTCGTCCGACGTGGTCCGGCAGATGCTGGCCGAGGCAGAGCAGGCCGACACGATCATGGCCCCGGCCGCCGACATGTTCGAGATGGGCGTCAAGGTCCAGGTGCTGAAGCGCGGCACGATGTTCGCCATGCGGGCGGCCCGACTGTACGAGTTGTATCGGGCTCACGCCAGCCTGGACGACATCCCCGCGACGGAGCGGGCGGCCCTGGAGAAGAACGTCTTCCGGGCTCCGCTGGACCGCATCTGGGACGAGACACGAACCTTCTGGCAGGCACGTGATCCGGCCCAGGCCGCGCGGGCGGAGAAGGATTTGAAGCATCGCATGGCCCTGGTTTTCCGCTGGTATCTGGGCCTGTCGTCGCGCTGGGCCAACGCCGGCGTCGCGGATCGGAAGCTCGACTACCAGGTCTGGTGCGGCCCGGCGATGGGCGCGTTCAACGAGTGGACGCGTGGCTCGCCGCTAGAGCGGCCGGAGAATCGCCGCGTCGCCGACGTGGCGTGGAACCTGCTCCACCGGGCCTGCATTCTGCAACGAGCCCAGATAGCGCGCGTGCAGGGGCTCGCGCTGGACGATGCGGAACTCGCCCGGATAACACGACCGCGTTTAGGCGAGCGTGGGGCGTCAGCCCCATGAGTGCCGGAACGCGGCGAAGACGACGAATCATGGGGCTGACGCCCCACGCTCGCCACAGAGACGCTCCCCGGATCGAGAAGAATCGAGGATCTCGACCTTGACTGCTCACGAATCCGAACCGCTGGCACTGGTTGGCATCGGCTGTCTGTTCCCGTCGGGCGGCACGTCGCCGGCCGCGTTCTGGGCCAACGTCCTGACCGGGGTCGATTCGATCCGCGCGGTGCCGCCGACGCACTGGCGGCCGGAGGACTATCACGACCCCGACCCGAAGGCTCCCGATCGGGTCTACACCGCGCGGGGTGGCTTCCTCGAACCGGTGCCGTTCAACCCGGCCGAGTTCGGCATACCGCCGACGAGCCTGGAGGCGACCGACACGTCGCAACTGCTCGGCCTCGTGGCTGCGCGCGATGCCCTGCTCGATGCGGGCTACCACGTCGGCGACGCGGTCGAGGCTGCACGGAAGGGACTGCGTCCGCTCGATCGTCGCAAGGTCAGCGTCATCCTTGGCGTGACCGGGCCGCAGGAACTGGTCGTGCCGCTGGGAGCGCGACTGGGCCATCCGCGCTGGCGGCAGGCCCTGCGCGAGGCCGGCGTCGATGATGCCACCACCCGGGACGTCATCGACCGCATCGGCGACAGCTACGTTCCCTGGCAGGAGAACTCCTTCCCCGGTCTGCTCGGCAACGTCGTCGCCGGCCGGATCGCTAACAAGCTCGACCTCGGCGGCACGAACTGTGTCGTCGATGCGGCCTGTGCCTCGTCGTTGAGCGCGCTGCACCTGGCGGCCCTGGAGTTGCAGAGCGGCCGGGTCGATGCCGTGCTGACCGGCGGTGTGGACACGTTCAACGACATCTTCATGTTCACCTGCTTCAGCAAGACGCCAGCCCTGTCGCCGACGGGCGATTCGCGCCCCTTCGACGCCGACGGCGACGGCACCATCCTCGGCGAGGGCCTCGGCCTGGTCGTGCTGAAGCGTCTTGCCGACGCGCGCGCCGCCGGGGATCGCATCTACGCGATCCTGCGTGGCATCGGCACGTCGTCCGATGGTCGTGGCGGAGCGGTCTACGCGCCGCGCGTCGATGGTCAGGTGGCCGCCCTGCGCGACGCCTACGACCGGGCCGGCGTCGGTCCCGAGACGATCGAACTGATCGAGGCTCACGGCACCGGTACGAAGGTCGGCGACGCGACCGAGGTACAGGCGCTGGCCCAGGTCTATGGCACCGCGAACCGTCAGGGGCGATGGTGCGCCCTCGGCTCGGTCAAGTCGCAACTCGGCCACACGAAGGCGGCGGCCGGGGCGGCCGGGCTCATCAAGGCGGCCCTGGCCCTGTATCACAAGGTGCTGCCGCCGACGCTCAAGGTCCGCCGACCGCTGGAGATCCTCGAGCGCGACGGGCCGTTCTACGTCAACACGGCTCCTCGCCCCTGGCTCGCCTCGACGGAGCATCCGCGTCGAGCGGCCGTCAGCGCGTTCGGTTTCGGGGGCTCGAACTTTCATGTCGTCCTGGAGGAGGCCGCGACCGACAAGCCGGCCGCCGACTGGGACGATGGTCGCGTGCAGATCGTCGCCCTGTCGGGTGCGTCGGCCTCCGCCCTGGAGGCGATGCTCGACCGGCTCGACCTGACGAACCTGCGTGCCAGCGCGGCCGAGTCGCGCCGCTCCTTCCAGGCCGACGCGCCGCACCGGCTCTGCCTGGTGATCGGACCGGACACCGACACGGCGAAGTTGCTCGCCGGGGTGCGGGCGATGCTGGCGAAGTCGCCCGACGCCGCCTGGCGGATGGACGGAGCGTATCACGGCGTCGGCCCGGTCGGTCGGCTCGCCGTCCTGTTCAGCGGCCAGGGAGCCCAGTATCCCGGCATGCTGCGCGATCTCCTCTGTCGCTTCCCGGAGGCCCATGCGGAACTCGCCCGGGCCGAGACCGCTTTTCGCACCGGCCATGAGGCGAGCCTGGCCGAGCGTCTCTATCCGCTGGTCGCCTTCACGGCCGAGGACCGGAGCCGGAACGAGGATCGCCTGCGTGCGACCGACACCGCTCAACCGGCGCTCGGTGCGGTCAGTCTCGGGGCTTACCGCGTGCTGACGAACCTGGGTCTGCGACCGAACGCCGTCGCCGGTCACAGCTTTGGCGAACTGACCGCTCTGTGCGCAGCCGGCTGGCTCGACGCGGTCGACTTCCACCGACTCGCTGTCGATCGCGGTCGGTGCATGGCCCGGGCGACCGGCGAACGCGGCACGATGCTCGCCGTCCACGCCGCTCCCGAGGCGATCACGGCGGTCCTGGATCGCGAGTCGATCCGCCTGACGCTGGCCAACAAGAACGCGCCGGAACAGACCGTTCTCTCCGGCTCGATCGCCGAGATCGAGCGAGCCGAGGCGGCCCTGGCGAAGGCGGGTCTGCGCTGCCAGCGGCTGCCCGTTGGCGGAGCGTTCCATTCGCCGCTCGTCGCCGCCGCGGCCGAACCGTTCGCCGCAGCCGTGCGACGGGTTCCCTGGCGGATCGGCACCCTGCCCGTCTGGTCGAACACGACGGCCGGCCTCTACCCGACGGCGATCGAGCCGGCTCGTGATCTGCTCGCCGGCCAGCTGTCACGACCGGTCGAGTTCGTCCGTCAGGTCGAGGCGATGCACGCCTCGGGCCTGCGTGAGTTCCTCGAAGTCGGCCCCGGTGGTCGGCTCGTCGGCCTGATCAGTAGCATCCTGGCCGGGCGCGATCACGACGCCTTC
>CAYYJM010000232.1:9191-10093 GCA_964471755.1 uncultured Alcaligenaceae bacterium | reverse complement strand
CAAACACCACGTCGGCCATCGTGACGGGCAACTGACAGCGGAGAACGACGCCGAGGTCGCCGCCGGTCGAGCGGGAGGCGTGGCGCGAGTGCTGGCGGGCCAGGTCGGCGAAGTCCCGGCCGTCGTCGGTAACCTGGGCGGCGATCTCCCGGCACTCACCTTCCGACGGCGAGACGATCAACCGGAGCCGGGCCCGGGCATACCGGTCGGCGTGGGCGGCGAAGTAGACCGCGCCCTCGGTTCGGCACAGGTGGTCGAGGAAGCGCTCCTGGAGCAGGTCGCGCTCGAGGCCATCCTGCCAGTCGGCGGCGGTCAGGTGGTGCTGGGCGAGCCAGCGGCGCGTCTCCTCGATGGACGCCAGGCCGTGCCGCTGGCGGAAGCGGTTGGCGGCCTGCTGCAATTCGGCATCGCTGACCGTCAGGCCGGCAACAAGGGCGGCCTGGTGGACGACCTTGTCGGCAAGGGCCTGGCGGAGCAGCTGGGCGAGGAGGCGTTGTCGGCGCAGGTAGGCGAGCCATTCCGCCCCGGTCAGGGTCGTCGCGGCGTTGTTCTGGGAGAGGGGCGCGTTCACGGACAGACCTCGGAAAAGGAGACACGGACAGCCCGAAAGGGCCGTCCGAGGATCGAATTAACCCGGTGGAGACGTTCCCTCGCTCGACGCGGTGTCGAGCGGTAGTTCGTCGTGCCGCGCTGTCGCGACCGGGGTGGCCATCTCGGAGACATCGTCGAGAGGCATGCCACGCTACCTCAGATGTGAAGCCACTTCTTGGTCTGGTTCACGGCACCGCCGATAACGTTCCCGGCCGAATCCCAGCTCTGCTGGGCGTAGTTGCCAGCGGCGTCCCAGGACTGTCCCAGGGTCTGCCGGCCGTTGACGAAGGTGTTCCTCAACACCTCCTTAC
>CAYYJM010000232.1:0-9091 GCA_964471755.1 uncultured Alcaligenaceae bacterium | reverse complement strand
CATGCGAGAACGTACTCTCGATGTATTTGCCGCCGGTCTGCCACGTCTGGCGGAGGGTGTTGGCTCCGTTGACGAAGGTATTGCGCAGGACTTCCTTGCCATGCGAGAACGTACTCTCGATGTATTTGCCGCCGGTCTGCCACGTCTGGCGGAGAACTTCCACACCATGCTCGAAGGTCTGGCGGAGGTTTTCTTTCCCGTTCGCGAACGTCTGGCGCAGCACTTCCTGGCCGTGCTTGAACGTCTGGCGGAGCGTTTCCGCTCCCTTGTCAAACGTCCGGGACAGCGTTTCGCCGGTTGCCTTGAGCTGATCGACTCGAATAACTCCTGCTTTCAAGCTCGGATCGATCTCCAATCCGGCGATCTTGTGCCCACCGATGTAGATTCCCGCGCCGCTACCGAACAGGGAAACGCGAACCGGCCCGGCGTCCAAGTCGAGACGCGACTCGTCCACGCCGATGATGATCCCGCCGTTGACGTTGAGTGGGCCGACTCCGGGGCCATTGACGCTGATCCCGATGCCACGGTTGTTGATGGAGACGCTGCCGGCTCCGACGAAGGTCACTCCGGCTCCGACGGTCAGGCCTGACTTGCCGATCGTGAAGGCGCCGCCACCGATGCCCAGGATCGAAATGTAGCCGGTCGCATCGCCATTCTTGTTCTGGTCAAAGCCGAGGTCGATGATGTTGTTGATGCCATTGGGAGCCTTGGTGATCACCGTTTCACTGCCGACGCCGGCCTCGTACTTGTAGCTCCCCGTGGAGACGACCTTCCGGCCCAGGAGCCAGGACAGGTCGCGTTGGTAGGTGAGATCCTGAGCGTCGGCCGGCCGATCCATCCCGGCGTGTTCCCGGACGCTCGCGTACCAGTCCGGGAGCCAGCCATGACTGCTCAGGGTGTCGAACGGCCCCGCTCCCGGGACGCTCACACGCTTGTATTCCGCCCCGTTGATGGGCAAACTTTCCCGAGTCATCGCGAAGGGGAAGAGCTGGTAACCATCGTCGTAGACCACGGCATGATCGACACCGTTGGGCATGCTTGCCGGGTACTGATCGCCCATGGAGACCGCCGCGGTCGGATCCAGGAGGACGACCTGCAAGTTCCGGATGCGTTGCCGGGCTCCGATGCTGGCCGGCACCTCTCCCTCGAACCGGGCGGATGTCTCACCGCGGTCCAGCAACCGGGCCACCTCGGCCGAGAAGATGCCGCCGCGACTGTAGCCGACCAGGGTGACGTCCCACTGGGTCTTGTGGTTGGCGAGGAATCGCAGGATGTGGTCGGCGACCTGTTCGGTCCCGCTGGCGTGGGACGAGCGATCGAGTTTGAAGTCGTCGTCGTTGCTCGTGTTCGGCGACTGGCTCGCCCAGTCCACCTTCATGATGTGGACCATCGACCCGGCCGCGTTCAACTCCCGGGCCATGTTTCCGGCGAGGCGGTGCTGCCAGGGTTGCAGGCCATAACCGCGATCCGGGCCGCTCATCGAACTCGGATTGAGTCCCTGAGTCAGAACGAGCAGGGTCGGACGAACGTCGTAATCCGCCCGGTAGTTCAGGAAGGCGGTGTCGTCGTAATCGATGTCCGCCAGCGACGTACTGGCCACGAACGCCCCGGAGGAATTGAGCTGACCTTTCTCGAGAATGCGATCGTAGGCGTGATATACCTGGACGGCGGCACCGTTGATCCAGATGTCTCCGTCGGTGAACTGCTGGACGATACCCCCGCTGCGGTGAGCATGCACCGTCGAGATAGGCTGGCCGAGGGGGTAAGTCTTTCCGGCGGAGAAGTGGACCTCAGCCATCGCCCCCGTGACGGTCAGATCGTCCGCGTCGGGAACGAGCGTCATGCCGGTGCCGCGGAACTGAATCCGGTCGGCTCCGGCGCCGCCGTTGATCCTTCCGCTTTGAAAGACCGCATCGGAAACCAGGATCGAGTCGGCTCCGCCCAGGCCGGTGATCTCCAGCGACGTGATCGCCGAGCGTGCGACGGTTGCCTGGGAGGTATTGCCGACCGCGATGGCGATGCCCTCGACGGAGACGTTCGTCCCGTTCTGACGAACGTGAATGACGTCGGCCAGCTCCGTTCCCTCGATCCGCAGGACGCCGCCGGTCAGGCTCGCCGTCAGCGAACTGGCCAGCAACTCCCGGCTCTCCAGCGCCTCGACGTTCGGGCGCACCGGGTCGCGGCCGGCTCCCATGAGGCGGGCCAACTCCTCCGGCGTCAGAATTTCCATGGGAGGCAGATCGGCGATGGTGACACGCAATGGGTTGGCAGAGGACATCGGTGGTACTCTCCGGGCAAGGCGTCGATCGCCGAGAGGGATCGCGCTTCGATGATCAATCGCTATACAAGAACTCTACCACCGACAACGAGTCGTAGCGTCTCTGCCGGACACCCATTATCGGATAATCTGGCCCTTCCTTGTGGAAAGAAGCGACTCGATCCCAGCCGAGATCGATTCGACCGACAGCGAGTTCGTCTCTACAACGGGAGAAATGATAACGGCGGAAGAATCCTCATGACCCCGCGTCACGTCATCCTTGCCAACCCGGACAGCAAGCGCTGGCTGGCCTACGAACCGGAACTGCGTGCCTTCTGGCACGCTCGCGGCATCGAGGCCGACGTCGAACTCGTCCCCTGGTCCGATGTCGTTCCTCGGGCCGGCAACCTGGACGGCCTCGTCGCGTTCGATCGGCCCGCCATCGTCCGGCTCGAATCGCCCGGCCGGGACTGGCACGTCGCCCGCCAGTTGCTCGCCCTTGGCACCGGCGATGACACTTTCCTGTCACTGCCATTTCAGAAGGGCAAGCTCGTCGAGCCGCTCGCCTTCTTCGAGGGCTTTCGCCGAACGCTTGCCGGCCTCGATGCGTCGTTTCGGGCCCGGCCGCACCTCCACGTCCTGGCCGATCCGCTGGCCATCGTCGAGATGTTCGACAAGAACGCCACCTGCCGACGACTCCGCCAGGCGGGCTTGCCCATCCCCGGGACGCTCGATCCACCGCCGGGACCGGGCGAGGTTCTCGACGCGATCCGGGCGACTCGCTGGCGGACGGCGTATGCCAAGCTCAACACCGGCTCGTCGGCGTCGGCCATCGTCGTCGTGTCGAACGGGCCGGAGCCGACCGGCCAGAGCAGCGTCGTCAGCCTGGCCGACGGCTTCTTCAGCAGCCGGCGGCTGGCGTCTTACCGTGGGCCGGAACTGGTTCGCGTTCTCGACTTTCTCGGCCAGCAGGGGCTCTGCGTGCAGGAGGGCATCCGCATGGCGACGGTCGAGGGCCGTAACTTCGACGTGCGCGTCGTCTGCGTTCATGGCAAGCCGACCGTGACGATCTTCCGGCTGAGCTGGCTGCCGATGACGAACCTGCATCTCGGCGGCCAACGCGGCGACTGGCAGGTGTGCCGGGCCGCGATCCCGACGCGCGCCTGGCTCGACGCCCTGGACCACTGCGAGGCGGCGGCGAGTCTGTATCGCGGTGAGACGGTCGGCATCGATCTGCTCTTCGAGGCCGGCTTCCACCGGCACTTCATTCTGGAGATGAACGCCTTCGGCGACTTCTTCCCGGGACTGGTGGACAGCAACGGCCGATCGATCGCGGCGTTGGAACTGGAGGAGACGGCCCGCCGTGCGGGCTTGTGACGATGAGGCAGCATCGCCACATCTCGGCCGATCCCGTGTTAGACGCCCATGTAGGGTGGGCCGGAGCGCCGCTGACGCCTCGTCGCCGCATTAGGCCGGAACAGCGCAGGCCCACCGATGCTCCGACGGGAGCGCAGCGACACCGATCAGAAAGGCAACTGCGGTGTCGCTGCGCTCCCGAGGGAGCATCGGTGGGCCTGCGCTGCTCCGGCCTTCGGGGGCGATGGGGCGTCGGTGGCGCTCCCGCCCACCCTACATCTGAGGAATCGCTACCCACTCTTGCTTTGCGGAGGTCATTCCGACATGCTCGCCGTCCATCTCGACGTGACGGGAAAGCTCGTGCTGGTCGTCGGTGGCGGCCCGGTCGGCCAGCGGAAGGCGCGGACTCTGCTCGACGCCGGGGCTCGCGTCCGGCTCGTCGCTCTGGAGGTGCGCCCCCGCGATCTCGACCATCCGGCCCTGACCTGGTTGCAAGAACCCTTTCGCTCCGAGCATCTGATCGAGGTCGCCCTCGTCGTGACTGCGGCGAGTCCCGAGATCGATGCCGAGGTTGCTCGCCAGGCCCGTGAGCGCGGCCTGTGGGTCAACGCCGCTGGCGATCCCGAAGCGGGCGACCTGTACTTTCCGGCGACGATTCAGCGTGGTCGATTGCTCGTGACGGTGGGCACGAGCGGTGCCGCACCGTCCCTCGCCGCCCGGGTGCGCGACGACCTGGAGGCCCACCTACCCGAAAGCCTGGCCACCTGGCTCGACCTGCTGGAAGAGATGCGATGCCTTGCTCAGGAGACGATCGCCGATCCGGATCGTCGCCGGGCGCTGGCTCGCGAACTGGCAGCGCTGGATGGGCCCGCCCTCCTGGTCACTCATGGTGTCGAGGCCGTCCGAGCGATGCTCCGTGAGCGGATCCAGATGTCGTTTTGTCCCTGACCAGCCGAGAGACACTCCGGGCCTACCGCCTCCGGATCAGGGGGTGATCGACAGCACGGTCTCTTTATCGGGCGCGAGCTTGACGCGCGGCACGGTCACGAGGCCGGCCGCGTCGGCCTTGACCGTGCCGCTGTCACCCAACGACGACTTCCACTTCCAGGACGAACCGGGACGCGGCTTGAACGACTGGCACCGTCGCGGTGTCACGTCCACCGTCATGTCGGCGGTGGCGAGGGTGTTCGACAACGTCACCGTCCAGCGCGTTTCCTCATCGACCACGTCGGCCCAGCGAAAGCCGAGGTTGATGCCCCCTTCCAGGTCGCCCGTTTTCGGATCGCCGTCGCCGGGGTTCTGGTCGATCGAACTCCGGGAGAACGCCGGGTAGCTCCTGTTCCGAGCGAAGAGTTCCGGCGGATAATACTTCAGCACCCGCGCCATCGGCTCGGCTCCGGAACTGTGGTCGCCGTTGTTCCAGGCAAAGGCGAACCCGTGTCTGGACGCGGTCATTGCCTTCACCATGTCGATCTGCTCCTGCCACGTGGCGAAACCGTCACGACGGCCGCAGCACCAACCGTAGAACGGCAGGTCGCCGGGGTGTTCGGAGGCGAATTTCACCAGGTCCATGCGTGTGAAGTAATCCGTGATTCCGTCGTCGAGAAACACCTTCTGCGTCTTTGGGACTGGCGTGCCGATCGTGGGTAGACCGCGTTGCCGGGTTCGTGGCCGGTTCGGGTAGAGGGCCGCGAACCGGTCGGGGTGGCGAAGACCGTACGTCGTCGTGCCCCAGGCTCCCATCGAACCACCGGACATCGTCACTCGTTCGGGATCGGCGGCGTACGCCTTCACGACCCAGTCAATGATCCACTCCTGACGGCGCTCCGTGAACGGGTAGGCGCGCGCTTCGGTGTGCTTCGCCAGTTGGGGAACGCACGAGTAGCCGAACCAGAACGTCTCCAGGGCCTGCGTGCCGCCGGGATGCTCGATGGCATCGCGACCGTTCAGCAGCAGGTAGTTGCCGGTCTTCTCACGCCGCTCCACAACGGTGAAGACTCCAGGCAGCCCATCGCGATATCCCATCTCCGGAGTGGCGAAATACAGGTAGTAATCGCCGTAATCGCCGGCGGTGCCGCCCTGGCCCTGACTGCCATGCAACGCCACCCGCAAGGGGAGGCCCTTCTGGCCGGTGATCGACGTCTGTGCCGAGTAGATGCCGCGTGACTTCGAGTCATGCAGCTTGATCGGCCGGATCGGCGCGACTTCCTCGACGACGGGGGCCGTCGTCGCACTCTTGCCGGGTACGATGCCGGAGACGGGCGCGTGCTTCTTGTCAGTCGCGACGACGGCGTAGTACGCCTTTCCGGCCTTGCGAACGGTATGCACGGCGAGACCGCTCCACATCGGCAGAGGAGGGCCGCCCTCGACGAGGATCGCTGTCGGTTTCATGGGATCGATGCGATCCTTGTGGTTGAAGGCATGGCCAAACAGTTTCGCCGAGTTGTTGAGGACACCGTGATAGCACAGCTCGGCGTCCTTGAGATTGTCCGCAGTGATCGGATGCGTCGAGCGGTACAGGCTGTAGCGGAACTTCGCGCCGGCCTCGCCGTCGGCGACGTCATTCCAGGTGATGAATGTCTGCCCGTGTCGATGCACGGCGCGGATGCCGGTGATTTCCAGCTCGCCCGCGGCAGCGATGGATGTCGAGGCCAACGCCAGTACGAGACTCCATCCCGGGTGGCGAGAAGTCATGGTGCGATCTCCTTTGCGCCGGTTACTGCACGGGGGCGTTTGGCGAGCGGCACAATGGCATACTACCCAACCGGCCCTGTCTCGTCGCCAAAAATGACACCGGCCGACGCTTCCGGGATGGGAAGCGCCGGCCGGGCCAGCTTCAACAGTGAACCGCTCAGTTCAGACCCGTGAGAACGCCGCCGTCGTTGGGATAGACGAGGTTGTAGCCGTTGTAGCCGTACGGGATGCTGCGGACGCTGCCGTCGGCCAGCAGGACCGGGCAGCCACCGCTGAACGGGCTACCCCACTGGTCGCCCTGGCTGATGCTCGGGCCGTCCTGCTGGAACGTCGAGCCGCCGCGACCGGAGCCACCGTAACCGCCAATCCAGATCGTCTCGTTCCAGCCGCCCGGGTTGGTCGTCTGATACTGGCCGTACTGCAACGAGGCGGAGCCGACCAGCAGCGTGTTCGACGAGCCGTCCTGAATCCGCTGAATCGTCATGCCGTAGTCGCCGCTACCGGTGCTGCCCGTGGGAGCGTTGATGCGGTAGTTCAGAGCGTAGTCGGTCGTCGTGCCCGCATTGTTGATGCCGGAGCCGGTCGGCGTGTAACCGATTCGGCCACGACCCGGGCAGATGTACGCCTTGACCGGCTGGGTCAGATACGTCGCCGGCGTCGCGTTGTTGCTGGTCGAACCGTTCGCCTGCCGATACAGGCTGTCCTGCTCGATGTACGGCATGACCTGCCAGGCCCAGCTGCCGCTGCCCGAGTTGGACAGGTTCGCCCAGCTACCGCCCGAACCGTTGTACGGCAGACGATTGCGAGCATCGTTATGGGCGTGCATCGCGATACCGATCTGCTTGAGATTGTTCTGGCTCTGCATCCGCGAGGCGGCCTCGCGAACCTTCTGCACGGCGGGAAGCAGCAGACCGATCAGGATCGCAATGATGGCGATCACGACGAGCAGTTCGATCAGAGTGAAGGCAGACCGACCCGGACGAACACGAACAGACATCGAAACCTCCAGAAGGAAAATCAGAAATCAGTGCGTCAGAATGATTGTGCTGCAGGCTCAGGAGGGAGTAACCGTCCCGGCTCCGACATCGATCGTAATGGACCGCGTATCTGGCTTGATCTCGACCTTCAGCGGGGACTTTGCCCCCGTGTAGCGAGTCTTGAAGCGGTCGCCCTGTGGGCTGCCCGGCTTCGGTGGTCCATAAGGCAGACTGGTCACTTCAATGGTGTACGTCCCCGGAGGGATTCCCGTACCGTCGCTGCCCAGCAGGGTGAACGTTCCCGTCGCCTCGTCCACCGCCGGCGTAAAGCTCTGGGACTGCTCGCCTGCGGAACGGAAGGTTACCTGGAACGTTTCCGTATCCGCACGGTGGGTGTAGGGGGTGCCATTGTTCACTACCTTCCCCTGCACCTTCAGACGCGAGCTGCCACCGCCGCACCCGATCATACTCAGGGACAGGATCACTACTGACAGAACAAGGCATCCGCGATGCGTCGTGCGCATCATCTCTCCGGTATTGAGGATGGAGCATTTTCGGGGCTGGCGAAGGAGAAGGGAATGTCAGGACCGAATCGCATTCGCCCGTAGGTCGCGTGTTGTGTCCCTTCTCTCGAGTAGTATAGGATGTGGTTATCGGCTTTTCAACCCCTAATTACATGTGATTTTCTTTTTGCCCCAAATCTCACCTTTGAACTAGCCCCTTGAGCCGGCCGGACGACGTGCTATGCTACCGGCCACGGCAACCGCTTTCGGTCGCCGGCACCACACAAGGAGTCGCACACATGATCGCACGCCGGCTGCTGTTGCTGGCCCTCGTCGCCAGCCTGGCCGTCCCCCTCGGCCGCGCCCGGGAGAAGGCCGAACCGCACAAGACCCTCGGCACCATCGAACGGCTCGATCCTCGCTTCGACAAGCTCATTCCCAAAGGAGCGGTCCTCGAGGTTCTCACCACGGGCCACGACTGGGTCGAGGGCCCGGTCTGGATCGCCGACAAGGCGGGCGGCTACCTCCTCTTCAGCGACATTCCACGCAACAGCATCTACAAGTGGCAGCCCGGCAAGGGCGAGAGCCTCTTCCTCAAGCCGTCCGGCTACGAGGGCAAACGAACCGACTTCGTCGAGCCCGGCTCCAACGGCCTGGTCCTCGGGCCGAAGGGCCAGCTCATCCTCTGCGAACATGGCGATCATCGCATCACGTCCCTGAACCTCGCCACAAAGAAGAAGACGCCCCTGGTCGCCAGGACGCCGGACGGCAAGCACCTCAACAGCCCCAACGACGCCACGTTCAAGTCGAACGGCGACCTCTACTTCACCGATCCGCCCTACGGCCGAATGGTCAAGAGCAAGAAGGGCGAGTTCCCCGATCGGGATCTCGACTACTGTGGCGTCTGGCGGTTGAGCCCGAAGGGCGAGTTGACCCTGCTCACCCGCGAGATGACGAAGCCGAACGGCATCGCCTTCTCGCCGGACGAGAAGACGCTCTACGTCGCCAACTCCGACCCGGCCCAGGCCATCTGGAAGGCATTCCCGGTGAAGGCCGACGGCACCCTGGGCAAGGGCAAGGTCTTCTTCGACGTGACCAAGAACGTCGGCAAACTCAAGGGTCTGCCGGACGGCATGAAACTCGATCGGGATGGCAACGTCTTCGCCAGCGGTCCCGGCGGCATCCTCGTCTTCACCCCGGACGGCACCCCCCTGGGCACCATCGCGACCGGTGTGCCCACCTCGAACTGCGCCTGGAGCCCCGCCGGCTACCTCTACGTGACGGCTGACAAGGCGGTCTGCCGC
>CAYYJM010000231.1:7713-10225 GCA_964471755.1 uncultured Alcaligenaceae bacterium | reverse complement strand
CTGAACTCCCGCTTCCCCGTGCATTACTTTCCTAACATGGGATAAATGAAGATCAATGTCGCACCGCAGCGAACGGTCGGCCGGTCGTCGTCACCTTCCAGACCTCCTTGCCCTCACGGTCGATCTCGACGACGAAGCGTCCCTCGAAGCTGACGACCAGGGTGTGACCGTTCCGCAGCCGGGTCACCGAGACGGGGCTGGAGACGTTCCACTCGCGCTCGATCTTGCCGTTGCGGTCCATTTCGACCACCTTGTGGGCACTACCGAAGCTGGCCAGGTAACGACCTCCGGCGAGCGCGTCGATACTGGCCCAGTAGCCGGCCCCATCGGTGTACCTCGTGGCCGTCACCCGGCGCAGTTCCTTGCCCTGCGGACTCATCTCGATGATGTCCCCCTTGGCCGTGATCACGGCCAGGTTCCCGTCCGGAAGTACCTGGCCATCGCGCAGGCCGTCGCTGCACGGGAACGTGAGCCGGGCCTTCCCCTCTGGATCGACCACGAGCAGGTCGTTGAAGGTGACGATCATCGTCGTGCCATCGGCCAGGCGCTGGCAGGCGATCGGGCTGTGTCGGGTGCGATGGCTCCAGTGCAGGCGGCCGGTGTGGTCGTACTCGCTGACCCGGTCGCGGCCCCGTTCGGCGACGAGGAGCCGACCGCCGGGCAGCGGCTGCACGTCGGTCGGACCTTGCAGGCCGGTGATCTGCCAGCGTTTCTTGCCGTCGCGGCCGATGGCGCTGACGGCCCCGGCGGCGTTGGCCGTGTCAAACTCGGCGAGGATCGTCTGGCCCAGGTAGGGTTCCAGCGGTCGGGGCACCGTCCAGCCGGCGTGCGAGGCCGTCTGGTTCCACCAGCGTCGCCAGGCGGCCGCGCTGGCCTGACGCTCCAGCGGCCTGGCCGAACCGGGAGCCAGGATGCCGGCCTCCGCCCGACCGGCCAGGCGAGCGAGAACCGCATCGGCGAGTTCGGTCAGCGCGGGCGGCCCCTCGGCCACCAGGTCGATCAGCGCCGGGATACCGGCCGCCTCGCCGTTGCGGACCAGAGCCTGAGCGGCCTCGAAGCGGACGCGGGCCTCCGGATCACGCAGCAGCGAGCCGAGCAGGCGGCGGGCCGTGGTCGGATCCTGGAGATCCCCGGCGACGTGGGCCGCCACGGCCCGGACCAGCATCCGCGACGAGGTCAGCCCCACGAGCAGTGCCGGATCGAGTCGGCCCTCCTTCAGGCCCAGCGTTCGCAGCAGTTCAAAGAGAACGTCCTCGACGGCCTCGTCGCCGGCCGTGGGAAGGTAGGCGAGCAGGGCGGGAATCGTCCCGGCGGGTCGGCGTTCCCCCAGCAGACGGACGACGCCAGGCATCAGCCCGGCCAGCGGACTCTCGACCAGCGCCTCCAGGCAGAGCGCCGCCCGTCGGACGACCTCGCGATCGTTGCTCTTCCGGGCCGGTCGAAGGAAGGGAATCGCCCGTGGGCCGGCCTCGATCAGACGCTGCGAGGCCGACTCTCGCGTGTCGAAATCGTCGTCGCCGAGCTGGACGATCAGACGCCGCAGGCGAGCGTCGTCCTCTGGCGAGGGCGTCTGCGCCCGGATGTAGGCGAGGAGGGCGGGACCATCGGTGCCGATCTTCTCGTTCTGTAGAGCCTTCTCCACGCGGAGCAGTTCTGGCGCGAGTACCGGCTGGGGCGCGGATTGACCTGGCAGTGCGAGCAGCAAGAACGTCCAGGTCATGGCGGCTCCCTCGGGCCGGCCGACTCATCGCGGACGGAGCCGGCCTCCCTTCACGATGGCTCGCTGCCGGCCGCGCCGCAAGTCGAAACGTCACTTTTTCGGGCCGACGAACTCGATCAGATTGCCGTCGGGATCCTTGAAGACCGTCAGGTAGACGCCTGCGGGAAAGCCCTTCGGCAGCAGGTGCGGAGCCTTGCCCAGGATCGTGGCGTTCGCCTTCTTGAGCCGGTCCATCGCGGCGTTCATGTCGGTGACGAAGAGGGTCAGGTAGCGGTAGCCGGTCTGGGCGTGGATGTTGGCGTTGTCGCTCTTCTTCGGACTGGTGCCAGCGATCTGCATGAGCTTGATCTTCGTTGCCGTCTTCTCCTTGCCCAGGACGAAGACGCGGACGTCGAGTTGCTTCTTTGCCGTCAGACCCGCTTCGCTGGCGAAGTCGGCCGGCACCGAGAAGCCATCGATCTCGGTGAAGCCGATCGCCTTGTAGAACGCGGCCGACCTCTCGATGTTCGTCACGCAGACGCCGACATCGACCGTCTGGCTGCTGAACGCCGACGGGGTCTCCTTCTTCTCCTGGGCCGGCACCGCTTCCGGTCGGCTCCACCACCCAGCCACGATCAGTCCGACGACCAGCACACCGAACAGCACACGCATCCGCATGAGAGATTCTCCAACCGTTTCGTCTCGGGGACAACGGTCGGCATTCTACCGGCGTTCGGCCATCAAAGCGCGGAGAATCCGGCGGTCACAGCGCCCGGGAGCAACGGTAACTGGACTGCTCTGTTCCAGAGACAC
>CAYYJM010000231.1:0-7703 GCA_964471755.1 uncultured Alcaligenaceae bacterium | reverse complement strand
TGGCGGTGTGTCGCTCTCTCCGAATGGTTGCGATGGTGAAAAGGGATAGTCCGCATGGCCGTCAAGGCGCGCTCGATGAAACCCACGACCAACGGCACCGCCCCGCCCGCCGATCGGCCGGTCACGGTGCCTGACTTCCTGAACGCTCGGTCTCAGGGCCGCAAGCTCGCGATGCTGACGGCCTACGATTACACCATGGCCCGTCTGCTCGATCAGGCCGGCGTCGATTCCCTGCTCGTCGGCGACTCGCTCGGCATGGTCGTGCAGGGCCACGCGGACTCGCTGCCGGTCACGCTCGACGAGATGGTCTACCACACCCGGCTCGTCGTCCGGGGCACTCGCCGGGCTCTGGTCGTCGCGGACCTGCCCTTCCTGACTTACCAGGTCAGCCCCGAGCAGGCGGTCGCCAGCGCGGGTCGGCTCATCAAGGAAGGCGGCGCTCACGCGGTCAAGCTGGAAGGGGGCGTCCGCAGCGTGCCGGCCATCGAGGCGATCCTCCGGGCCGACATCCCGCTGATCGGCCACATCGGCCTGACGCCGCAGTCCGTCCGTCGCCTGGGCGGCTTCAAGGTGCAGCGCGATGCCGACCGGATTCTGGACGACGCCCGTGCGATCGAGCAGGCCGGAGCCTTCGCCCTGGTCGTCGAGTGCGTGCCGGCCGACCTGGCCGCTCGCATCACCGAGGCGGTCAAGATCCCGACGATCGGCATCGGCGCAGGGCCTCACTGACGGTCAGGTTCTGGTCAGCCCCGATCTGCTCGGCCTGTTCAGCGATTTTCAGCCGCGCTTCGTCAAGCGCTATGCCAACCTGGCCGACACGGTGCGTGAGGCGGTGCGGGCCTACTGCGCCGAGGTTCAGAGCGGCACCTTCCCGACCGAGGAACACAGTTTCCGCTGAGCGTTTGTTCGGTGAGCCGGGGGCGTCGGCCCCCGATGACGTCCTCAATAGGACCACACGTGTAGCACGTCCACCGACTGATCCTCGGGATGGACGCAGTAGATCACGCCGAGAGGCGGCACCAACAAGATTCTGCGGTCGTTCGACCGCGATTCGCCTTCGTTCAACGGATCGCGTTCGAGACGCTGGTCGATGGTGTGGGAAGCCTGAGTTACCGCGTTCCGATCCGAGGCACCTAACCAGACGCCGGCCAGTTCCTGTTCCGCGTCGGGTGTCCAGATCACGGTGCACCTCATGTCTGCTTTTCCAGGTCCGCCAGGATGTCAGCCAGTGGCCGGCCGCCGCGTGCTTGCTGGCGACGATCGAGTTCTGGATCGCTGATCGTCGGCAGGATCGAGGTGCCACCGACCGGAATAAAGTGGCCAATCACCTGGCCCGAGGCGTCGCACAACTCGACCAGCTGGGACTTGTTCAGGATGTGAGTCAGGGCTGCCGGATCGACAACAACGCGGATCATGGGATCTCCTTTCGCCAACCACACCACCTGAAATTGTAGCCTCTCATCGGGTCAGGAACAAGGACAGCCAGCGTCCGCTATCCTCCGACCGCGCCGATACCGCCGAACCACCATCGCCCGTCGCGCCGCTCCAGCCGCAGGACCGACCCGTTCGGCACGTCCAGGGTATAACGCAGGGCGGCGAAGGTACGCATCACCTCGACCGTCGGCGTCAGGCCGCCCAGCAGCACCGCCAGGGCGACGCCGCGCATGAACTGGGCGTGGGTGAAGACCATCGTCCAGCCGTCGTATCCAGCCGCCTGGTCGAGAAAGGCGGTCACCCGGCCGGCGAATTCCGCGAACGACTCGGCCGACTCGTCGTCGCGATGGCTCGGGTCCATCCGGGACCAGTATTCCTCGACGAGCGGCATCCGGGTGGCGAGGGTCGTCCCCTGGCAGCGGGTCGGAGCGAGGTAGGTGAACTCCTGCACGGCGGCCTCCACGATCGGCACGCTGGGATACCGTCGCAGCAGCGGCTCGGCCGTCTGCCGGGCTCGGCGGTAGGGCGACAGGACGACACGTCGCGGCGGCTCGGCGATGGCCGCCGCAATCTGTTCCGCCTCGGCCCGCCCCCGCGCGGTCAGGTCCATTTCATCGTAGGCGGCCACGACACCGCCGGCGTTCGAGACGCTCTCCCCATGTCGGATCAGCCAGAGCATCGCTGCGTTCCCTCCCCGGAATGGCCTTGCTTCCCTTCTCAGAATACGAATGCCTTCGTCGTTCCGGTCGTCTAGACTGGCGAATCGGAACGTCCCTCACAAGGAGAATCCACGATGCGTCATCTGACCGTGCTGGCCCTCGGCCTGACCCTGCTGCTTCCCGCGAGTGTCCGGGCCGAGAAGAAGAAGGAGAGCAAGCCGATGGTCCCCGCCGTACTCCAGTTCAAGATGAAGACCCTCGACGGCAAGGACGCCGACCTGAGCAAGTACCAGGGCAAGGTCGTCCTCCTCGTCAACGTCGCCAGCAAGTGTGGCCTGACACCGCAGTACGAGGCCCTTCAGGCGCTCCACAAGAAGTACGCGAAAGACGGCCTCGTCATCGTCGGAGTGCCGGCCAACGAGTTCGGCAAGCAGGAACCGGGCAGCGATGCCGAGATCGCCACCTTCTGCAAGGCCAACTACGGCGTCGAGTTCCCCATGCTCTCCAAGGTCGTCGTCAAGGGCGAGGGCATCTGCCCACTCTACCAGTTCCTGACGAGCAAGGAGACGAATCCGAAGTTCGCCGGCGAGATCCAGTGGAACTTCACCAAGTTCCTCGTCAATCGCAAGGGCGAAGTCGTCGCCCGGTTCGAGCCGCGCGTCGAGCCGGACACCAAGGAAGTCATCACGGCGATCGAGGCGGCCCTCCAGGCGAAGTGACCTCGGCCGGTATGTCCTGCTCGGCGGCCAACACCAGGACCGCCGAGCCCGCTCGGTTCCCTCTTCCCAACAGGCCATCCCATGCGAACCGCCGTCTCGAATCTGGCTCCGCGTGTCCTGCTCGTGGTCCTGCTCCTCGCGGCGATGGTGCGCGGCGACGTGCCGAAACCGGCCCGGCCGAACCTTCTCTTCATCGTCGCCGACGATCTCGGCTGGAGCGACGTCGGCTGGCACGGCGGCTTCGCGAAGACGCCGCATCTGGATCGGCTCGTCAAGACCGGCGTCGAGCTGGATCAGCACTACGTGCAGCCCGTCTGCACGCCGACACGGACGGCCCTGATGTCGGGGCGATATCCGGGCCGATTCGGCCCGCACGCCCTGGCACCGAGCAACCTGCGGACCTTGCCTCCGGGCACGGTCACCCTGGCGTCCGCGCTCCAGTCGCTTGGCTACGCCACCTATCAGTCGGGCAAGTGGCACCTCGGCTCACGGCCCGAGTGGGGTGTGACCCGGTTCGGCTTCGATCACGGCTACGGCACCCTGACCGGAGCGGCCGATCCCTGGACGCACAAGTATCGCAAGGGCAGCCCCTACGAGGACACCTGGCACCGCGATGGCAAACTCTTCGACGAGAAGGGCAACGCCACGGAACTCGTCGCCGCCGAGGCCGTCCGCCGGATCGAGGAGAAGAAGTCACCGTGGTTCCTCTACGTGCCGTTCCACGCGGTCCACACTCCGGTCGATGCCCCGGAGGAATACAAGAAGCTCTACCAGGGCGTCAAGTTCCACGACGACCCGGCGAAGCAGGACTCGCGTCTGCGCATTGCGGCGATGGTGTCGCAGGTCGATGCCAAGGTCGGCCAGTTCGTCGCCGCCCTGGAGAAGACCGGCCAGCGTGCGAACACGCTCATCGTCTTCACCAGCGACAACGGCGGCATCGAGTCGCTCAAGAACGCCTACGTCGGCACCGTGGCCGACTCACCGCTCAACAGCGAGAACGATCCCCTGCGCGGCCAGAAGAACACGCTCTACGAGGGCGGCACCCGCGTCAGTGCCTTCGCCAACTGGCCGGGCCAGCTCGCTCCGCGCAAGCACACGACGCCGATGCACGTCGCCGACTGGTTCCCGACCGTCGCCACGCTCGTCGGCTACACTCCGAAGGAGAACCTTCACTGGGACGGCCGGGATCAGTGGGCCCTGCTCACCGGAGCGGCGAAGGCGACCGGGCCACGCACGATCTACATCGCCATGAACAACGGCCAGTCCCTGCGGCATGGCGACTGGAAGCTCATCCGTCGTGGCAAGGCGGCGGCGGAACTGTATAACATCGCTACCGATCCGTACGAGAAGACGAATCAGGCGATGGCCCGGCCCGAGACGGTGGCCGAGTTGCAAAAGCTGCTCGACGCGGAGAAGGCGAAGGACGATCCGAAACTGCCGAAGGATCTGGAAGGGCTGCCGCGATAGTCGCCCGGCGGCCTCCTTCCGGGTGCGGTTGGCTCGCCCGTGTCGTCGTGGTCGGGTGAACGAAACGCCCAGGGAGGCCCGCGCAACCGCGGGCGACGACACGGTATGCGCATCCTGTTCATCGGTGACATCGTGGGGACACCCGGCCTGAACATCGTTCGCCGGGCGGTGCCGATCCTGATCCAGCAAGAGCAGCTCGACCTCGTGGTGGCCAACGCCGAGAACGTCGCGGGCGGCTCGGGCCTGATGCCGCCGCACTATCGCAAGCTGCGTCAGGCTGGCGTCGATCTGATCACGCTGGGCGACCACGTTTACAAGAAGATGGAGATCGGCTCGACCCTGGTGGCCGAGGAGCGCATCTGCAAGCCGGCCAACTTTCCGCCGGAGGCTCCGGGTCGGGAGTACGCCTTCGCCACGGCTCGCAATGGCGTTCCGGTCGCCGCCTTCTGCGTCCTGGGCCGGACGTACATGCGGGCCTGCGACTGTCCCTTCCACGCGGCCGACCGGGTGCTGAAGGCCCTGGAAGGGAAGACGCGCGTGATCCTGCTCGACGCTCACGCCGAGGCGACCGCGGACAAGTACCTGCTCGGCCATTATCTCAAGGGCCGGGTCAGCGCCGTTCTCGGCACGCATACGCACGTACCGACGGCCGACGAGCAGATCCTGCCCGGCGGCACGGCCTTCATCTGCGACGTGGGCATGACCGGGCCGTACGACAGCATCCTTGGCCGACGGATCGAGCGGGTGCTATCGGCGACGGTGACGTTCGTGCCGAGTTCGTTCGATGTGGCCGACGGCGACGTGCGCATCGGCGGTGCGATCGTGGAGGTGAACGAGACGACCGGCCAGGCGACGGCGATCCGGCGTTTCATGCTGACCGAGGCCGAGCTGACGGCCCGGACGCCGCCGCCACCGGCCCGGACGACCGCTCCGGTGCTGTGATCGCTCCGGTCAGAGCCGCGCACGCAGCGAGCCTTTAGGCGAGCGGAGTAAGCGCACCACGACCTGCACCTCAGGGCGGCGGATGCGTGTCAAGACCTGCACGTCCGGGCCTCGGTGCGCTTACTCCGCTCGGCCTGCGGCCTCGCTGCGTGCGCGGCTCTGACACGCGGCGTCACGGTCGCCTCCTGGCCTTATCTTGCTCGTCTGGCGGACTCGTGCGACAATGCTCCGGGTGGTCAGGGCTCCCCGGACGAGATGATCATGACGCTGCCAGATCTGCTTCGTCGCTTTCACCATCTGACGCTGACCGCGGCGTGCGTCTGCCTGATCGTCGCCTTGCAGCCGATCCTGCCCCGGCTGGGGCCGTTGCTCTGGCCGCTGGCCATGCTCACCCTGCTGGCCGGCCGAGTCGAGGGTCGCTGGACCCTGTCCGCCTGGCTGGCCAACTGCCTCGCTCTGCTGGCCACCTTCACCTGCCTGGGCTGGATCTACCGAAACTGGCACCTGCTCGCCGTCCAGCCCATGCCGATCATTCTGGTCCCCTACATCGGCCCACTCCTGATCGTTCTGCTCGTCCTGCGTCTCTATCGGCCACGCTCGCCGCGCGATCTGTGGATGCTCCAGGGCATGGGCCTGCTACAGGTCGCTCTGGCCTGCATCCTGACGACCGAACTTCTCTTCGGTCTGCTCCTGCTGCTCTACCTGGCCCTGGCCCTGCCACTCCTGGCCCTGGCCCAGATGGATCAGGCTCGCCAACGGGCCGGTCTCGATGAACAGGCCGTGCCAGTACCCCGCCTGGGCGGCCGGATCGTCCTGTGGACCGTCATCGTCTTCGCCGTGGGGCTGACCCTCTTTCTGGCCACTCCGCGCATCCACTGGCAGCCCTGGGATCCGCTCCGGCAACTCGGCGTCCGCAAACCCGTGGAACGCGGCCAGAAGACCTTCTCCTCGCGCATGGACATCAACCACCTCGGCCCGGTCCAGCTCGGCACCGAGGAGGCGTTTCGCGTCCGGGTGCTGCCCGATGAACTCAACCCGACGGCCACGCTGCCCGCCGACGTGTACTGGCGAACCGGCGTGCTGAACGTCTACCACAAGGGGATCTGGCGCTGGGAAGCGAACCAGTTTCCGTTCCGCGGACCACCTCAGGACGGACTGCCGCCGCTCGCTTTCGGCCAGATCCTGCTGAGCTTCGAGGCGGAGGTCTTCCAGGCCGGCGGCCTGCCGTTGGCCGAGCCGATCCTCGTCGGCCCACCCGGCCAGCGGCGAACCATCTCCTTCGCACCGTTCCGCTATCCGTTCGTGGAGATGGAAGGGACGCTGCTGCTCTCCCAGGTGCGCGAGAGTTCCGTCGTCTATCGCCAGATCTGTCGGCCCGGCCTGAGCCGCTGGCCGCTGGACCTGCCGCCACACCAGGGGCGGGCCGTGGAAGTGTTCCTGCTGGTCCGCAAGATGACCGAGATGCCGCTGCCCGAACTGGCCGGCTGGACGCGCGATCTGCTCGAACGCCTCGCCCGAGAACGACGGTTCGGCCTGCGGCCCGACCTTCTACCGCCGCCGGGCGAAGGCGTCCCGCCCGGAACGGTGCCCGCCCGGGCCGAGCCGATCGCCCGCGCCCTGACCGGCTACCTCGCCTCGTCCGGCGATTTCACCTACAGCCTGGAGCGGACTCGTCGCGATCCGGATCTCGATCCGACGCTGGATTTCCTCTGGAACATCCGTCAGGGCCACTGCGAACGCTTCGCCAGCGCCCTGACCCTGATGCTTCGCAGCCAGGGCATCCCGGCGCGCGTCGTTCGTGGGTTCCACGGCGGACAGGCGAGCGACGACGGCACCCACGTCGTCTGGCAGAAGAACGCCCATGCCTGGGTCGAGGCCCTGGTGCCGGCTCGCGAGCCAGGCCACCCGCAGAAGCTGGACTGGATCTCCCTGGACGCCACGCCGAGCGTGGACGCCCTGGCCTCGCGCGAGTCGTTCCTGTGGAACGCCTGGGCCGATTTCAGCGCCTGGCAGGAACACATCTGGCGCGACCTGATCGTCGGCTACGATGCCGACCACCAGGCGGCCTTCTGGGGATCGTGGCTGCTCGCCTGGCAGGGCGCATCCCTCGCGCTCGGAGCCGGTGTCACCCTGGTGGCACTGGTCGGCCTGGCCCTGCTCGTTCGCTCCCTGAAGCGATCCTGGCGACGAACGGCCGACGATCCGCTCGCCTCGCTCCCCTTCCTGCATCGACTCTGGGACGTCCTCCGCAGACATCGGCTGCTTCACCATGATCCGAACCGCACGCCGCGAGAACTGGCCGACGCCGCCCGGGCCGCGCTGCTGGCTCATCCGGCGGGAGTGGCCCATGCCGACCTGCCGGCTCGCCTGGTCGATCTGTACTACCGCATCCGCTTCGGCGGCGCGGCGGTCGATCCGGAGGAGATGCAGCGAGCGGAGGCGGAGGTGGCGGCTCTCGCGTCGGACCTCAGCCAGGTCCGAC
>CAYYJM010000230.1:0-10225 GCA_964471755.1 uncultured Alcaligenaceae bacterium | reverse complement strand
CGCCGCGCCGCTCGCAGGCCTCACCATTCGGGTCGAAATCTCGGAGAGTTCTCTCGTGAAACGCACGGTTCTCCTGATGGCAGCGACGATGGCCCTGGCCGGCGTCCTGGCCACTGGCGCGGAGCCCGCGTCATCGGCCAACGCGGTCAAGGCGCTCCGCGCCGCGCTCGATGCCAATCCGGCGTCACTGACCGACCTGGCCGAGAAGGACTTCGCGAAAGTTCCGCTGACGAAGGCGGACGCGGCGACGGCTCGCAACCTGATCTGGCAAGCACACGTCGCCTTCATCAAGAAGGATCGAGCGGCCGAGATCGAGACACGCGTGATCAAGGAGAAGAACCTCGAGATGCCGTTCTTCTTCAAGACGTTCGGCAACAAGCCCGAGGGCGGTCGGAGTCTGTGGATCTCGCTGCACGGCGGCGGCGGCGCTCCGAAGGGGGTCAACGACGCCCAGTGGGAGAATCAGAAGAAGCTCTACTCCCTCGCCGAAGGGATCTACCTCGCTCCGCGTGCGCCGACCAACACCTGGAACCTGTGGCACGAACCGCACATCGATCGCCTCTTCGGCCGACTGATCGAGGATCTGATCGTCCTGGAGAACGTCAATCCCGATCGGGTCTACGTCCTGGGCTACTCGGCCGGCGGCGACGGCGTCTACCAGCTCGCTCCGCGCATGGCCGACCGCTGGGCCGGGGCCGCGATGATGGCCGGACATCCCAACGGTGTCTCCCTGCTGTCACTTCGCAATGTGCCATTCGCGCTGCAGGTCGGCGGGAACGACTCGGCGTACAATCGCAACAAGATCGGCCGGGAATACGGCGAGCAGCTGGCGAAGCTCCGCAAGGACGACCCGAAGGGCTACGAGAACTTCGTCAAGATCCACGAGGGCAAGGGCCACTGGATGAACCTGGAAGATAAGGCCGCCCTGCCGTGGATGGCGAAGTTCACCCGCAACCCGATCCCCGAGCGCGTCGTCTGGAAGCAAACCGGCACGCCGCACGAACGGTCGTACTGGCTGGCCGTGCCGCCTGGCGCGGCGAAGGGAGACAGCCTCGTCATCGCTCGCCGTGAGGGGCAGACGATCGCGATCACCTCGGCCGAGAAGGTGGCGAAACTGCTGATCCGGCTGGATGATCGCATGGTCGATCTGGATCGTCCGGTGAAGGTGGTCCAGGCTGGCAAGGAACTGTACGCCGGCACGCCGGCGCGGACCATCGGAGGCCTGCTGCGAACGCTGGTCGGTCGCGGTGACCCACGGTTGATGTTCGACGCCGAGGTGAGCGTGGAGCCGGCCTCCAAATAGCCGCTGGCGAGGTCCAGCACGGAACGACCTCGTCGATTGCCCACGGGAGAGGACTCGATGAGCGCACTGGTTCGCCTGCTCCGCTGGTTGATCGTCTGGCCTGATCCACAACCGACCGACGCTCCGCCGCGCTCCTGGCTGGCGTGGCTGGGCGGCACCGTGCAGGGCCTGTTCGGCCTGGCCTCCTGGCAGAAGACCGACGGCTCGCGTCGGCATCCGCTCGTCTGGCTGCTACGCTCGGTGCAGGGACTCGTCGTGCGCGTGGCCCTGTTCCTGCTCCTGCTCGGCGGAGCGATCTACCTGCTCTTACGCGGCAGTCTGCCGGACCTGGACGGCACGCGAACGGTGCCGGGGCTCCAGGCGGCGGTACGCATCGAACGCGACCACCTGGGCATCCCGACCATTCACGCGGAGAACCGGCCGGATCTGTTCTTCGGACTGGGCTACGTCCACGGTCAGGAACGCTTCTTCCAGATGGATCTGTCCCGTCGTTTCGCGTCCGGCGAACTGGCCGCCCTGCTCGGGCCGGCGATCGTGCAGGCCGACGAGTATACCCGGCCGCTGCGTCTGCGTCAGACGGCCCGCGCCCTGGTCGAGCGGCTCTCGACCCCGCAGCGAACCGAGCTGGACGCCTACGTCGCCGGGATCAATGCCGGGCTTCAGAACCTCAGTGTCCGGCCGCCGGAATACCTGGCGTTGCAGACGCTGCCGGAAGCGTGGACGGCGGAGGATTCCTGCCTGGTCCTGCTGGCGGTCGTCATCACCTTGCAGGACGACAACTGGCGGATCGAGCGCTACCGGGCGGTGGCTCACGCGACGCTGCCGGACTCGCTCTACCGACTGATCGATGCGCGGGGGACCACCGAGTGGGATGCGCCGCTGGTCGGCGGGCCGATCCCGACACCGCGACTGCCGACGGCCGACGAGTTCGACCTGCGCAAGGAGCCGCGCAGTGGGCCGCGCCTGCTGGGCGCGCTGCCACAGGAGCTGCCCATCCTCGGCAGCAACAACTGGGCCGTGGCCGGCAGCGAGACGCGGCAGGGCCGGGCGATCCTGGCCAATGACATGCACCTGGAACTCCGCGTGCCGACCATCTGGTATCGGGCCGGCCTCGCGTGGAACTCGGGCCGTGATGGTCAGCCGATGAAGGCCTGGGGAGCGAGCTATCCCGGCACGCCCGGCCTGGTCGTCGGCAGCAATCAGCACGTCGCCTGGGGTCTGACCAACGCCGAGGTGGACACGGCCGATCTGGTCGCCGTGGAACGCGATCCGCAGGACGAGCGCCGCTACCGGACGCCGGACGGCTTCGAGCCGTTCGAGCGGTTCGACGAGACGATCCACGTCCGCGGCGGGGAGGACCAGACGCTGCCGGTCCTGTGGACGCGCTGGGGGCCGCTCCTGTCGGACGATCGCAACTTCGCCCTGCACTGGGTGGCCCATGCGCCCCGGGGCCTGAACTTCGGCTGGCTCGACATCCTGGAGACACGCACCCTGGATGAGGCGCTGGCGGCGGCGAACCGGACGGGCGGGCCGCACCAGAACTTCGTGGCGGCGGACACGACCGGAGCGATCGGCTGGACGATCCTGGGAGCGCTGCCGAGGCGCGTCGGGTTCGATGGCCGACTGCCGGTCAGCTGGGCCGATGGCAAGTGCCGGTGGGACGGCTTCCTGCCGCCGGAGCAGACGCCGCGCGTGGTTCGGCCGGCGTCGGGTCGGTTGTGGACGGCGAACAACCGCGTTGTCGGCGATCCGGCCCTGGCGCTGCTGGGGGAAGCGGGCTACGATCGCGGTGCCCGGGCCGGGCAGATCCGCGACGCGCTGAGGGCCATGAAGCAGCCGGACGAGGCGGACCTCTTCGCCCTGGCGCTGGACGACCGGGCCCTGTTCCTGGCGCGCTGGCGTGACCTGCTCTTGAAGGTGCTGGAGAAGGCCGACCTCGATGACCCGGCCCTGCTCGCCTGGATGCGGCACGAGGTGGCCAGCAGTGCCGATCGGGCCGACATCGATCGCATCGGCTACCGCCTGGTGACGGAGTTCCGCGACCAGGTGAGCGCGGACGTGATGGAACCGCTTGTGCAGCGTTGTCGGCTGGCGGCCCCGGACTTCAACCTGGGCTACTTTCGCCAGCGAGAGGGGGCGGTGTGGGAGATGGTGACGAAACGGCCCGCCCACCTGCTCTCGCCGACCTTCGCCAGCTGGGACGACCTGCTGAGCCGGGCGGCGATCCGGGTTGCGCAGCAGGCCCAGCATTCACCGGAGGGCCTGGCGGGCTACACCTGGGGAGCGCGGAACGTGAGCCGGATCGAGCATCCGCTCGGGGCTGGCCTGGCGAAGCTGCCGTATGTCGGGCCGTGGCTGGCATCGTGCGTGAACATGCCGCGACTACCACTGCCCGGAGCGTTCACGGACATGCCGCGCGTGCAGGGGATCAGCCACGGAGCGAGCGAACGCATGGCCGTCTCGCCAGGCCACGAGGAGGAGGGCTACTTCCACATGCCGTGCGGCCAGAGCGGCCACTTCCTGTCGCCGCACTACCGCGACATGCACGCGGCCTGGTGCGAGGGCCGACCGACACCGTTTCTGCCAGGGCCGACGGTCCACACGCTGACGTTGCAGCCGTGACGGTCAGACGGCCCGTTCCAGGTCGGCGCGGATGTGACGAGGGACGTGCTGGTAAGCCTCGACGTACGTCTCCTCCAGCGCCGCGTTGACGTAGCCGCCCGGCTCCAGGAAGAGCGGCATGGTCGGCAGCTCCGAGCCGACGGCTCGTGTTTCGATAAAGGCCCGGGCGGTGCCGTTGGCCTCGAAGGAGGTCAGGGTCAGCGGACGTTCCGGGGCGAGGGTAATCGGTGGGCCGCCGATCTCGGTCCAGATCGCTCCCGGGATGCCTTGCGGATCGCGTGGGCCACGCGGCAGGATGTCGAGGATCAGCAGGTGGATGCCGCTGGCCAGCAATCGCAGCACCTTCGCTCGGAACGCAAAGAAAGCGATCGCGCTCGACTTCTGATCCGGCCCGAGTATTTCGATCCGGCTCACCACACGGTGGTCGTCCGCACGATGTAACGCGATGGTGCGGTGGCGGGGCAATGAGCGGTCGAGATCGGTTCCCGGTGTGGCTGCCCCTTCCTCCTCGGCATCCGACGCCAGCAGGGCGTAATGGGAGTCGGCGAGGAGTTCACCGTTGAGCCGGTCGCACATCGCCACCCGCCAGGAGTTGCGAAAGTGACGAAAGATCCCAGCCGGGACGCGCGTCCAGTCGTGTACGGGCATGGTTCGCCCTCCTCCCTGCGGATTGTACCATCACCGGCTGACTGTCATGAATCCCAGAGCGGCGGCGGTCTGGTGAACCGGATCAAAGCCTCGGCGTGCCAGCGCGATGGCGGGCGCGAAGCCAGTCGCGATACTCCCGGTCGCCCACCATGCCGGCGATCGCCGCGGCCAGGCTCGCCCCGTTCACGCCGAGCCACAGCACCCATTCGAGCAATGTCGGCCGTCCCGGTGGTAGAGTCGCTCGGACCCCAGGCTGGGAATACACGAGGGCCGTCGCGACGATTCCAAGAACCGTGAATGCCAGGAAAAGCACGCTCACTCCGACCGTCCCCGGCAGGCGTCCGCACTGGAGCAGGATGCCCAGAGGCAACGTCAGCAACGCCGGAGTGTTCACCATCACCAGGAACACCAGAAAGCAAAAGCTCGGCTCGCGGCCGTAGGCTGGGCCGTACACACCCGCGTAGATTTCGGTCGCTTCCACCAGGGCCAGGCCGATGCTCACGCCGGCGATCCAGAACCAGACCCGGCCCGCGAACTGGATGGAGTCCGGCAAGGCTCGCACCGCGATGGCCCCGGTTGGGTCGGTCAGCTGGGTTTGCGGGCGATCATAATCGCCGGAGTGCCAGAGGAAGCAGTACGCTCCGGCAATCAGACCGAGATTGACCAGCCCCAGTGTCACAAGGATGCCGCCGGGAACAGGGAGGTGGACGGGCCTCGGTTCATCTCTGGCCATGCGGAACACCGGATCGCGCAGGCTTCGGGGTGGGCTCTGGGAGGTGGCGATCTGGACGATTGCCATCAGGCCGACAATGCACCAGAGCAATACCACCGCCAGGACGAGGCCGATCCACGCGACCCTGTGCAGGGTGGGCTGCCGGCGTTGCAGGATGGCTCGGCCGACCTGAATCGCCCGGCGGTAGAGGATGAGTGCGAAGAGCCCGCCCAGGAGTAGTAGAACGAAAAGTAGAATGGACCCGACCGAGATCGACGTCATCGACGAGTAGAAGACCGGCGTCGGACACAGGAAGTACACCAGAAGCGGCACACCGCTCAACAGCAAGCCGAAGTAGCCACATACGATCCAGAGAACACACGCTTCCGGGACGCCGAGTGGCAAAGACGGGCGGGGTGGTGCCAGTTCCTGTCCACTGCGGCTGGACGGGGCATCCGCCTGGACCCGGACCTCCACGCGAGGGCGGACTGGGGTGATGCCGACTGGGTTTCCGACGGGAATCCGCCAGTGGCAGCGGGGACAGTTCGGCTCGCCGTCGAACGGATCCTCAACGGGGACGACAGGGCCACAGGTCGGGCAGGTCATCGATGGCATGCGTGGCGGCTCCGGGGTGCGACGGGGGACGGGCATGCTTCGCCCTCCTTGGAGTGGATTGTACCATCGCCCGCTGGCTGTATAGAATCCCAGAGCGGCGGCCGTTCGCCGTCTGGAGGCCCGGGAAGCGAAGGAACTCACTGCGATGGCTGCCACCCCTGAAACGACCGGCCGGGTTCCGGTCACCGTGCTGACCGGCTTTCTCGGCGCGGGCAAGACGACGCTGCTCAACCACATCCTTACCGCCCAGCACGGCAAGCGCATCGCCGTCATCGAGAACGAATTCGGCGCGGTCGGCGTCGATAACGAACTGGTCGTCAACGCCGAGGAAGAAATCTTCGAGATGAACAACGGCTGCATCTGCTGCACCGTTCGCGGCGATCTCATCCGCATCCTCGGTAGCCTGATGAAGCGCCGCGATCGGTTCGACTACGTCCTGATCGAGACGACCGGTATGGCCGATCCCGGGCCCGTCGCCCAGACGTTTTTCGTCGATGACGATCTGCAACGCGAACTGACCCTCGATGGCATCGTCACCGTCGTTGACGCCAAGCACGTCTGGCTCCATCTCGACAATCAGCGTGAGGTCGTCGAGCAGATCGCCTTCGCTGACGTGATCCTGCTCAACAAGACCGATCTCGTCGATGCCGAGACGCTGGAGAAGCTGACGGCCCGCATCCACGCCATCAACCCGACGGCGAAGCTGTATCCGACGCGGGACGCCGTCATCGACATGGACCGCATTCTAAACGTACGCGGCTTCGACCTGGATCGCATCCTCGAACGCGAACCGGACTTCCTCGAACAGGCCCACAAGCACGAGCATCACCACGATCACGAACATCACCATCACCACGAGGAACACGACCACCATCACGACGAGGACGTCGGTTCGGTGGCAATCACGATTCCCGGCGATCTGAGCGAGAAGAAGTTGCAAGCCTGGCTGAGCAAACTGCTCGCGGAGCAGGGCCCGAACATCTTTCGCATGAAGGGCATCCTGAGCGTTCGCGGTGCGGCGAATCGCATCGTCTTCCAGGGCGTTCACATGATGTTCGACCACAGCGACGGCAAGCCGTGGGGCAGCGATCCACGCCGCAACGTGCTGGTGTTTATCGGCCGGAAGCTCGATCGCGATCTGCTGGAGGAGGGTTTCCGCCGATGTCTGGCCTAGGAAGCAAGAGCCGGGCACCCCGGCCATTCACGAAACGCTGGCAGACGAAACTCGAGGGCCAGGTCGCCGGCCTGGCCTGGTCGCCGGCACGGAGCCTGCTCGCGGCGGCCTCGATTGATGGGCCGATCCACGTCCTCGACGTGGCGACCGGCCAGGTGAAGTACGCCCTGGCCGGCCACAGGAACGCGACGGCCTCGATTGCCTGGCGGCCGGGCGATGAGGGTACGCTCGCCAGCGCCGGCCAGGATGGCAAGGTCCGTCTGTGGAAGCTGGTCGGCGAGCAGGCCGAGGCCGTCGAACTGGCCGCCGGCGCCGGCTGGGCCGAGCGTGTCGCCTGGTCGCCGGACGGCCAACTCCTCGCCTCGGCGGCCGGCAAGAAACTCCGACTCTGGTCGCCGACGGGCGACCTGGTCCACGAATATCCCGACCATCCGAGTACGATCCTCGACATCGACTGGCAGCCGGGCGGCGGCCCGCTGGCCTCGGTGGCCTACGGCAAACTGCAACTCTGGCTGCCAGGCCAGAACGAGGCCGTTCAGAAGTTCGAGTGGAAGGGATCGATGCTCGTCCTGGCCTGGAGCCCGAACGGTCAGTACATCGCCACCGGCGACCAGGATCGCACGGTCCACTTCTGGATCGTGGCGAGTGGCGAGGATCTGATGATGTCGGGCTACCCGACCAAGGTTCGCGAGATCTCCTGGGACGCGGCCAGCCGATACCTGGCGACCGGCGGCGGCGATCTGCCGTGTATCTGGGACTGCTCCGGCCCGGGACCGGAGGGCCGAGCGCCGTTGCAACTCAAGGGCCATGACGAACAGGTGACCGCCCTGGCATTCCAGCATCGCGGCCCCTATCTTGTCTCGGGCGATCGCGACGGCCTGCTGCTCCTGTGGCAGCCCGGCGGAGCGAAGTCGGCCCTGCTCCGCAGCCAGATCGACGGGCCGATCGTGAAGGTCGCCTGGGGCAGCGACGATCGCCACCTCGCCGTCGGCGGCGAGGCGGGCGACGTCGTCCTGTACACGCTGCCGACGTTGTGAGAGTCGAACCCCTGGCGAGCCCCCGGCGAAAGCCGGGGGAGTCTCCGACGCGGGAACTCCCCCCACTTTCGTGGGGGGCTCGCCAGGGGGCTCGCCAGACGCCGGGTCCCGCGTCGGAAACTCCCCCCACTTTCGTGGGGGGCTCGCCAAGACGGCTAAATGAGGAACCCCATGTCCACTCCGGAACCGAACCCCGACCTGGTGATGCGTCACTCCTGGGGCTACGCCTTTCCCCTCTTCATCGAGGTCGCCGTCCGCCAGCAACTGTTCGATCACCTGACAGCTGGCCCGAAGGACGCGGCCGCTCTGGCAGCGGACTCCGGATCCTCCGTTCGCGGCATCCGCATCCTGGCGGACGCCCTCGTCGGCATGGAACTGCTGACGAAGGACGACCAGGGCCACTACGCCCTGACGCCGGAGAGCAAGGCGTTTCTGGTCTCGCCCAGCCCCCGCTACCTGGGCGGCATGTACGCCCACGTCAGCGGTCAGCTGATGCCGAAGTGGCTGAAGCTGAACGAGGTCGTCCGGACGGGCAAGCCGGCGGTGGCGGTCAACCAGGAAGACATCGGCGCGCCGTTCTTCGCCGAGTTCGTCGAGGCCCTCTTTCCGATGGGTTGGCCGGCGGCCAGCGCCCTGGCCGATCATCTGAAGGTGGCCCAGGCGAAGGAACCGGTGAGCGTCCTTGACCTGGCGGCCGGCTCCGGCGTCTGGTCGATCGCCCTGGCCAAGGCCGGGCCGACGGTGAAGGTCACGGCCGTCGATTGGCCCGGTGTCATCCCGGTGACACGACGCTCCGCCGAGCGCCACGGCGTCGTGGACCGCTACACCTTCGTGGCCGGCGACCTGGCGACCGCCCACTTCGGCACCGGACATCAGATCGCGACGCTCGGCCATATTCTGCACAGCGAAGGCCCGCTGCGGAGCCGGGCCTTGCTCGAACGCACGGCCGAGGCGATGGCTCCGGGCGGCACGATCGCCATCGCCGAGTGGCTCATCAATCCCGATCGGCGCGGGCCGATGGCCGCCCTGATCTTCGCGGCGAACATGCTCGTCAACACCGACGAGGGCGACGTGTTCTCGTTCGACGAGATCGCCTCCTGGCTGACCGGGGCCGGGTTCAGCAACGCCCGCCTGCTCGACGCCCCGGGCGTGTCGCCGCTGATCCTGGCGACGCGAGTGTGACGGCCATGTCCCTGCATCTGTCCGATTACGATTACCCTCTGCCGGAGGGACGCATCGCGCAGATGCCGGCCGAGCCGCGGGACAGTGCCCGACTGCTGCACCTGTCGCGCGACACGAGAGGCGTTCTCGGTCACCACATCTTTCGCGCCCTGCCGGCCCTGCTCCGGCCGGGCGATCTGCTTGTGCTGAACGATACGCGCGTGGTGCCGGCCCGGCTTCTCGGCCGGCGCGAGCGGACCGGCGGCAAGTGGGAGGGCCTGTACCTCCACGATACGGCCGAGACGACGTGGGAGATCCTGGCCCAGACCGGCGGTCGGCCCACGGCCGGCGAGATCATCCGGATCGAGCCACCGCAGGGAGGCGAGCCGCTGCGTCTGGAACTGCTCGAACGGATCGCTCCGGGTCGATGGCGTGTCCGGCCGCTCGCTGCTGGCACGACACCGGAGATCCTGGCCCGGTTTGGACATGTGCCGCTGCCGCACTACATCCGCAAGGGAGAGGATCGGCCCGAGGACCGCGAGGACTATCAGACGATCTACGCCGACCAGGCCGGCTCGGTGGCCGCGCCGACGGCGGGCCTGCACTTCACGCCGGCCGTCTTCGAGGGGCTGCGACAACGCGGCATCGGTCAGGCGTTCGTGACGCTCCACGTCGGCATCGGCACGTTCCGGCCGATCACGGTCGAGGACGTGACGCAGCACGAGATGCACGCCGAGTGGGCCGAGGTGCCGACGGCGACCGTCGAGGCGATCACGGCGTGCAAGCAGCAAGGAGGCCGGGTCGACGCCGTGGGCACGACGACGACGCGTACCCTGGAGAGCGCCGCCCGCGATGGAACGCTCCGCTCCAGAGCCGTGCCGACGGACCTGTTCATTCGACCGGGCTTCGATTTCCAAGTCGTGGGCGCGCTGGTAACGAACTTCCACCTGCCA
>CAYYJM010000229.1:279-10327 GCA_964471755.1 uncultured Alcaligenaceae bacterium | reverse complement strand
CGGCTCGCTGCTCGTGACGTTCGCACCGATCGGCAGACGGACCCAGCCCTTGTCCGTCTTCTGCACCAGGATCGTCGGTTTGTCCGGGTCGAAGGAGTACGTGGCGACGTCGGCCTTGACCTGGCTCGCCTCGCCTGGCGGTTCGAACACCACCGGCGTGGGCGTGGGCATGGGCATCGGCATCGGGTTGAGCGGCCCGTCCTTGACCAGAGTGTCCTTCGTCGTTGGTTCTCGGTTCTTAGTTCTGTTTCTGTCGGTGAGATCCTTGGTTTGGAATTCTCCTGAAACGCCGTGCTTGGCTGCTGTTTTCTGAGGAACCGCTGCTGGCTCGGGCACTCGATACCAAAAGAACACGCCAAGGACTCCGGCCACCAGAACAGCCGCTCCAAGGCTCGCGACAACTCCTCCAACGACCAGGATTCCCTCGCGGAGTCGCTTCGTACCGGCTGCCTGTTCTCGTTGTCTCTGCTCAGCTGCGGAGGCATCCGCCTGGCGCTTTCGTTCCGCGGTTGCCTTATCCTCGCGGCGCTTCCATGCCGCAGCCTCCGCCTCCTCCTGCCTCTCACGTTCCGCGGCCTTGAACTGCTCCCAGTCGGTGCGTTCCCTGGCAAGCTGCGTCTCGACCACCTGACGCACCTGCTGACGCCGCTCAACTAACTTCCGCTCCAGCTGGCGGATCAGTTCGACACGCTGCCCCAGTTCTTCGGAACTAAGGGTGCTAACATCGCGCTGCAATTGCTCCCGGGCTTTGGCGATGGCCTGCTCGGCCTGGAGTATCTGCTTCCAGCTGGCGAAGATCGGCGGCAGGATCTCGGACAGGCGCTCCTCGTCCAAACCGACCACGCCTTCCTTGGTGGCCTGGTTCACGAAGCGACGCACGGCATCGGCCGGGATCTGCCCGCGAAAGTGTTCGGCAAACCGTTCCAGCAGTCGCCTGTCGAGCACCTTGCCCCATACGTGAAAGTACCGCTCGTACCGGATACGCTTCCGGGCCTCCGTCGCGGCCGTCACGAACGCCGTCAGGGCCTCGGCCGCGTTCGGGTAGCGCTGGCCGGCGTCGCGCTGGAGGCACTTCATCAGCACCGGTCGCACCTCCGGCGGCACCTCGGGTAGATCGACCGTGAACGCCCGGTTGGCGATCTCGATCGCCACCTGCATCACGTTCTTGCCCTCGAACAGCGGCCGGCCGACAAGCAGCTCGAACAGCACGCAACCGAACGCCCACACGTCGGAGGCATACGCCGCCTGGCCGTGGATCTGCTCCGGGCTCATGTACAGGGCCGTGCCGGCGGTGCCCATCGTCGTCGAGACGCCGGCCTCCTCCAGTTGCTTCGACAGGCCGAAGTCGATCAGTCGGACGCGGTAGTCGTCGCCGACGATGGCGTTCTCCGGCTTCAGATCGCGATGGATGACGTTCTTGCGATGCAGCTCGTCCAGGCCGCGCAGCACCTGCTCGGCCAGTTGCAGGGCGATCTCGGCCGTGGGTCGGCCCCGGATCAGATCCGCGAGCGTGTGATCGCCGGCGTACTGCATCGCGATCCAGCAATGCCCGTCGAGTTCGCCGTGCCCACGGGAGGCGACGAGATGCTCGCCGGACACCTGCGACAGAAGGCGGACCTCACGCTTGAACTGGGCGGCGTCGGCCAGCTTGAGCACCTTGATGGCGACGAGAGTGCCGCCATTTTCCTGGCCCAGGTAGACCGTGCCGAAGGCTCCGCTGCCGAGGACGCGGGTCAGGCGGTAGCCCGGGATGGTCGGCGGGTTCGGCGGCAGCGGGCCGGCTCCCTGGTGGACCGCATCGCCCATCAGGGCCGTGTGGACCAGCGAGCGGGCGACGGCACGCTGCTCGGGCCGCAGCGGAGCCGGGGCCTCCATTTTGAGGGACTTTCGCAGGGCCGCCGCCGGGTCACCGGCCGCCGCGGGCTGACCGGCCGCGTGGATACCCAGAACGAGGCGGCGCAGCAGAGCCCGCTGCTCGTCGGTCAGGGCGACGCCGCGCAGCGTCCGCCAGTGCCCGGCGAGCAGATCGACGAGCTGGCCGATCTGGGCCTCGGTCAGCGGCCCGGCCTCGGCGAGCAGGGTCTGCCGTTCGGTCGGGTCGGCCGCGTCGAAACAGTGGATGAGGCGTACCAGAATCTCGACCGGCTGGCGGGACATATCGACCACCAGGGTGAGGAACCGCGCGAGCAGAGCGGGCATTCCCATGAGGCAGACTCCGAGGGGGCGGGAATCTCACAAGGCAGGCTACCAGACCACGCCGCTTCATACAACAAGGGGCATCGGTAATTCGTGGCCCATCTCGACGTCTTTCGAGAAAGCCGAATTCCCGGCGATCTGGGGTAGAGTCGCCGAGCCGGACGTCGGTCGCGCTGACGCTCCCGGCTCGCCTGCGGTGTGCGCGGCCCAAACGCCGTTACTTCTTCCTCACCGGGAGATGATACCCCTTCGTGTTGAGCCGGATGCGATACAGGCTCTTGCCCGCGGTGATGTACAGCACGTTACTCTCGTCGCCGCGACCGAAGCCGACGTTCGTCGGCAATTCGGTCTTGATGTACGCCAGTTCCTTGCCCTCCGGCGAGTAGACGCGGATCCCCGGCCGGGTCGTGTCACGCACGGCGACGAACAGGTTGCCGGCCGCGTCGCAGACCATACCGTCGGGGCCATCCTGCGGCGCGTAATCGACGAGCGTCTTGCGGAACTTCGCCGAACCGTCCGGGGCCAGGTCATAAGCGTGCAGGGCCATCGAGCCCTTGCGAGCTGGCGTCCCCTCCGGCAACCGGCCGATGCCCCAGTTGCCGTTCTCGTTGCTGACGACGTAGAGCGTCTTCTGATCCGGCGACACGGCCACGCCGTTCGGCTTGCCGGCGTCCGTGATGATGCGATGAACGCCACCGTCCGGGTCGATGCGGTAGACGGCCATCACCGGTTGCTCGATCGCCTCGGCTCCGACGTAGCGCGGGTCGCTGAAGTAGATCCGGCCCTTCTCGTCGATTGTCAGGTCGTTCGGTGAGTTGAACGGTCGGCCCTCGAACAGGCCGGCCAGGATGATCGCCTTGCCGGTCTTGCTGTCCGTTCGCGTGACGCGCCGGCCGCCGAAGTCGGCCCCCTCTGCGGCGATCAGGTTACCGTCCGCGTCGAACTTCAGGCCGTTGGACATCCCACTCGGCGAGCGGAAGATGGTCGATTGGCCCGTCTTCGGATCGTACTTCCAGATGTGGCCCGCCTCCAGGACGCCGAGTTCCTTCTTCGACACGCCCGAGAACGAGATGTCGCTGAAGTAGACCATGCCGTCCGGAGCGACGGTGACTCCCTCGGTGAGGACAAGACCCTTGTCGAAGACCTTCTCCAGTTTCGCGTCGGCCGGGACGATCGGCTTCGCGTCTCCGGGTTGCGATGACAGCGAATTGACAGCAACGAGGGTGAGCAGCAGTCCGAGCAGGCCGCCGAGAGATCGCCGGTTCATAAGAAACCTCCTGAGGATGAGGGGCCGGGATGAGGATAGCTCGCCCGGCCCGACGGCGAAACAGGATTCCGTCGATGAGACTACCGGAGGCAGCCATGTCGTCAGCGGGCCGTGTCGCGATCATCACCGGGGCGAGTCGGGGCATCGGTCGGGCCATCGCCCTCGGTCTGGCCAGGGCCGGCTGGCACGTCGTTGTCGCCGCCAAGAGTACCACCTCGACGGAGAAACTGCCCGGCTCGATCCACACCGTCGCGGCCGAGATCGAGGCCCTCGGGGCGCAGGCTCTGCCGATCCCGGTGGACGTCCGCGAGGCCGACCAGATCGAGGCGATGGCCACGCGGACGCTGGAGCGTTTCGGCCGGATCGACCTGCTCGTCAACAACGCCGGGGCCCTGTACTGGGCCGGCATCCTCGACACGCCACCGAAACGTTTCGACCTGGTGATGAGCGTCAACGTGCGGGCGGCGTTCCTCGCCTGCCGGGCCGTCCTGCCGGCGATGATTCAGCAGGGCAGGGGACTGCTCATCAACATGAGTCCGCCGATGGACCTGGCGATCCTGCCCGGCCGGGTCGCTTACGGCATCAGCAAGCTCGGCATGACGCTCCTGACCCTGGGCCTGGCCGAGGAAGTTCGCCGACACAACGTCGCCGTCGTCTCACTCTGGCCGGCGACGATCATCGAGAGCCAGGCGAGCATCAACCACCATCTCGGCTCGCCGGAACTGTGGCGCAAGCCGGACATCCTCGTGGATTGCGTTCTCCGTCTGACCGATCAGGAGCCGGCCGAGATCACCGGCCAGGCTCTGCTCGATGAGGCTTTTCTGCGTTCGCAGGGCGTGACCGACTTCAGCGGTTACGCCTGCGTTCCCGGAACGGAGCCGCCGCCGCTCGTCTGGCCGACCACCCGCAAGACGCAACGCATCGGCTTCGTCACCTCGGCACCAGAGACACTGGCCGCTTACTTTCCGACACGAGCCGAACCGGACTTTCTGCCGACCGAGTCGCCGTTCACGCCGGATGACCAGATCGCCGTGGAGGAACTGCGTCGCCGGGGTCACGCCGTCTCGCCCGTGATCTGGGGTGACGACGCGGCGTCACTTCGCGGCCGATTCGATCGACTCATCGTTCGCTCGCCGTGGGACTACATGGACACGCCGGCGAAACGTGCGGCGTTCGTCGCCTGGATCGCCGACCTGGACCGGGCCGGCATCGTCGTCGAGAACGCGCCGGTCGTGCTGGCCTGGCTGCTCGACAAGCGCTACCTGCTCGACCTGGAGGCCGTCGGCGTCTCCATCGTGCCGACGCGATACGCGCCGCCGGCGAGTGGGTTCGTGCTGACCGATTGCTATCGGGGGCCGCTGGTGGTAAAACCGGCCATCGCGGCGGCGGGAGCGGGCCTCGTCTACCTGGAGACGCCCCAGGCGGTGGCCGACTTCCAGGCCGAGTTCACCCAGCGCAACCGGGAGCAGGCCTATCTCGTGCAGCCGTTGCTGCCCGAGATTCGCACGGCCGGCGAGTGGTCGCTGGTCTCCCTCGGTGGCGTGTACAGTCACGCGATCCAGAAGGTGCCGGGAGCGGGCTCGATCCTGTGTCACGCCGAGCAGGGCGGTTCACTTCGTTTCGCCGCTGCGCCGCCGCGCGTCCAGGCCGCCGCTGATGAGACGATCGAACGCCTGAAGCTCGCCTTTGAGCAGCGACATCCACAGGACGCCGACCGGGCCCGCTTCCCACTGCTCTACCTCCGAATCGATGTCATCGAGTCGTCAGCTGGTGTGCTCGTATCGGAGTGCGAGGGAGTCGAACCGGAGCTGTTCTTCCGGGCTCGCCCCGCCAGCGCGAAACGCTTCGCCGATCTGGTCGAATCGCGGTGACTTCAGGCGAGCCCCCGGCGATGGCGAGCCCCCGGCGAAAGCCGGGGGAGTACGTCGCCTGGAACTCCCCCCACTGTCGTGGGGGGCTCGCCTGGAACTCCGCATTCCAGCCCCCCCCTCAAGGATGCCTTCCATGATCCCCTCGACGCCGTTCTACCGCGTGACCTGGACGCTCCGTGCCCGGTCGTCGATCGCCTTGCCGCCCTTGCAGCACGCCGTCTACTACGCCCTGCTGTGCGAGGCGGCACGGGGGGATGGGCCTCCGCAGATGCCGGAGGGGCTCTATCTCGACGCTCCGGAACAGTGCCGCTTTCCGATCGATCCCGGCGAACTGTTCAACCTGGGTGCCACCTTCATCGAAACCGATCCCGAGCGGGCGTCCCGACGACTGCATCAGGTCGCGCGGGGCCTCTCTCGCTGTGGTCAGCAGCCACCGCGAAAGCCTGTTGTTCTGGGCGGAAACTTCGATCTGGTCGAAATGCGCGACCGGATTACCGACCAGGCGCTCCAACCCGATCACGCCGTCCACGCGCTGAGCCTCGACACTCTCGGGCGGCATTATCAGCAGCTGGCCCACACGTCCCGGCTCACGCTCCGCTTCGTCTCCCCGCTGCGAATCGATCGCCCCGCAGCGGACGTTACCGAGGGGCATCAGTTTGCCGATCGCGATTCGTTTCGCGCCGGGCAGTTCGTGCGCCTGGTGCAGAAGCGGTTGGCGGCCCTGGGTATCCAGCAAGACGCCACGAACGATCGGCCCTTTGACGATTCGCTGGTCCACCTGGTGGAAAATCGGCTCGTCTGGGTCGATCTGGAGTATGGCTCACGCGATCGCCGCAAGACGCTCGGCGGGGTTCTGGGCCGAATCGTTCTCGACGTGCAGAATCCGGTGCTGCGTGCGGCCCTGATCTGGGGGCAGTACAGTCGGCTGGGCAAGAACCTCCACTTTGGCTTCGGGCAATACTGGATCGAGGAACTCGGGCCGGATCCAGGCGCGTGTCCGCGTGCCGTTCCCCTGCTGCAACTCGCGCTTGCCGAGGCCGACGTTGTTCGGGCTGCCGAGATCACTCGGGCCGAGGTGACACCGACCTTGCAGGCGGCCGACAACCTGCGGCAGGGGACGCACGTCCCTCGACCGGGTCAGGTCATCGAGATCGCCGACGCCGACGGTGCGATCCGGGTGCTGCGTGTGCCGTCGCGGATCGATCGCGCCCTGCAACGGGTGCTGCTGAGCCGGCTGGGACCGCCTCTGGATCGGGTGTTTGAAACGTCGTCGTTTGCCTGGCGGCGCGGCCTGGGCCGCGAGGCGGCGGCCCGGCGAATTCAGCGCCTCTTTCGCGCGGGCTGGCGCTTCGCCGTCGCGGCCGACTTTGACCGCTTCTTCGATTCCATTCCACGCCCTCTTCTGCGCGATCGCCTGGAAGCCTGGCTGGGCGATTCGGCCTGCACCGTCGCCGTCATGGCCTTCATGGAGTGCGATCCGAACGCTCCCGGACTGCCCACCGGCGCGCCGCTGTCGCCTCTGCTGGCCAATCTGCTTCTCGATTATTTCGACGACGCCATCGCCCTGGCCGGTGGCCAGCTGGTCCGGTACGGCGACGATTTTCTGGTCCTGACGCGAACTCGCGAGATGGCCGACCGTCTGCAAGTTCAGGCGACGCAGTTGGCCGAGACTCTGCTCCTGCGCCTCAACGAGGGGGTGGCCATTCTCGACCTGTCGGAGCCCTTCACGTTTCTTGGCTACCGCTTCCAGGCCGAGGAACGCTGGACGTACGGCGGAGAGACGGGGCCACGGCGCGTTCAGGATCTGGGCTGGCAGACCGCCGACCGCTCCGATCGCATGCCCGCGTTGCTCTTTCCCGGCGAGTCGGCCGAGCCGGTCGGCGGCGCGGTCGTGGTCCTGGGACCGGACGCGCAGACGGTCGATGTGGTCGGCGAGGCGTTGCACTGTCGTCGCGGCCAGGTCACCCGGCCGTTGATCGTTCCGCTGGCCGGCCTGGAGCAGATCGTCGCGATCGGCCCGACCGGCTGGACGCCGGACGTGCTGGGCAAACTGCTCAAGCACGAGATCCCCGTGACGTTCGTTTCCACCGGAGGTTGGCCCGAAGGGGAGTTGCGCACGGTGCCGCCCGACGATCCCGAGGTGCTGACGGCCCAGTGTCTGGCGGCACGCGATCCGGTGGCGTGTCTGCGGATCGCACGGGTTCTGGTCGCCGCCAAGATCGCCAATTTCGCCACGCTCTTGCAGACCCTGTCGGCGGACGATTCGGCCCTGACACGGCTGCGGGAGTTTCTGCCGGCGGTGCAGCAGGCCGACTCGCTGGATTCGCTCCGAGGCGTCGAGGGAGCGGCGGCGGCGCTGTGGTATCGTCGCCTGAGCCGTCATGTCGGTCACGGCTTCTCGTTCCAGCGGCGGGTCGCTCCGGAGGCCAGCGATCCGGTGAACATCTTGCTCAATCTGGCCCACACCCAGATTCACCGGCACGCGGTGGCGGCGGCGCGAGCGGCGGGCCTCTCGCCGGCCGTGGGCTTTCTGCACCGGGGCGATGGCCGCTACGCCGCCCTGGCCGCCGATCTACAGGAGCCGTTTCGCCACTTCGCCGAACGGTCGGTGATCCTGGCCACGCGTCAGCTCAAGCCGACGCAGTTCATCGAACGGCCCAGTGGCCCGCATGCGTTGGCTCTGAATCATCACGCCAGTACGCGATTCCACGCCCTGCTGCAACGCTGTCTGCGTCTGTCGATCGTGGGCCAGGGGCAGAGCGAGTCGCGGCCGTGGCTGGCTCAGTTTCTGGCGACCGCACGCAGTCTGCGGCGGCATCTGCTCCATCCCGACACCCCTTTCGAGGCTTTCGCACACCCATGAGTCGCTACGTGGCCGCCTACGATATTTCCCGCGATAGCCGCCGAGTGCAGGTCGCTGAGATCCTGCGTGAGTACGGCCGACGCATCCAGCGGAGCGTCTTCGAGATCGACATCGATCCGGAGGACCTGGCCGACCTCTGTTTTCGCATCGGACTGCTGCTGGCTCACCAGGATCGGTTCGATCTATTTCCCATCGACGTACGTTTCCCCAAACGTCGTCTCTCCTGGCAACGAGATCCGGTGCCTGAGGACTCGGTCATCGTGTTTTGAGGGGGCGTGGGGGACGCTCCCGGGCCCGGTGTCACCGATTCGGCGAGGTGGCGTAAGCAGACTGACGAAGGGTCGGAGGCGTGGTTTGCCGGTCGGCGTCGGGGCGTTTGATGGCTCCCGCCGCAGCAAGTGGGTCTTCTCCCCTGGGACAGGAGCGATGTTGGCCGTGGTTGCGGCCGGATCGCCTCCACAAGGACTGCGGCGCAGCGAGGAAACCACCGTTCCCGGGAATGATGGGAGCTGGTTGAAACGCGAGGCCACAAAAAACACCAGAATTCGGGTGTCGCGTGGGAGATTCGTGCCTATACTATGAGGACTGCACTCTCGAATTCGCCGAAACTGCCTCGGGCTACTCGGCTTGCGTTGATTTTTATCACGACACTGTTCGGATGTGCAGAGCCAGTGACCCTCTGGTTCAGGGGGAATTGAAACTGCCACCGGTGGTGAAGCCGTCGCCCTTCGGAGCCAGTGACCCTCTGGTTCAGGGGGAATTGAAACCGCCTTGAAGGCGATGGGCGCGCGAACCTTGATGGTGAGCCAGTGACCCTCTGGTTCAGGGGGAATTGAAACTGCACCACCACGGCCGGGGCCTCGTTGCCCTTGAGCCAGTGACCCTCTGGTTCAGGGGGAATTGAAACAGGTCGCCGAAGCCGGTTCCCTTTTCGAGCTTGGAGCCAGTGACCCTCTGGTTCAGGGGGAATTGAAACCGTTCCCCACCTGGTCCACCCGGTCGTAACCCCAGTTGAGCCAGTGACCCTCTGGTTCAGGGGGAATTGAAACGCCCAGTCCTCACGGTTGTGCTCGTCGCACCGCGATGAGAGCCAGTGACCCTCTGGTTCAGGGGGAATTGAAACTACTCCACCACGGCCGTGGCGTCCTTGCCCCCCTGAGCCAGTGACCCTCTGGTTCAGGGGGAATTGAAACTTGTGCTTGAGGATGACGTACCCCGGGCCGGCCCCGACGGAGCCAGTGACCCTCTGGTTCAGGGGGAATTGAAACTGAAGGCGACCTCCTTGTCGGCCTGCTGGACCGCGAGCCAGTGACCCTCTGGTTCAGGGGGAATTGAAACGGATCTGGGCGTTGTAGTCCATCACCAGCTTTCCAGGAGCCAGTGACCCTCTGGTTCAGGGGGAATTGAAACACATGGCGGCCGGGTGGCGAACGGCCGCCGGGCCCGGAGCCAGTGACCCTCTGGTTCAGGGGGAATTGAAACCCCAGCTCTGGGGCATCCGAAGGGGGCACTGTCCGGGAGCCAGTGACCCTCTGGTTCAGGGGGAATTGAAACCACCCTCGCGCCTCGCTGGATCAACGCCCGGATCTGAGCCAGTGACCCTCTGGTTCAGGGGGAATTGAAACCAAGGACTGCGTTCTCGAGCCGTCCCGGTTCCGGAGCCAGTGACCCTCTGGTTCAGGGGGAATTGAAACGGGCCGCGGACGGAACCTCGCCACCGACCGACGAGAGCCAGTGACCCTCTGGTTCAGGGGGAATTGAAACCGGTGGGCACGATGACAGGGCGTAGGGCTCGTTGAGAGAGTGGCCCTCTGTGGTAGAGGGAGTATTAACAGTGGTGGGTAGATGGGA
>CAYYJM010000229.1:0-269 GCA_964471755.1 uncultured Alcaligenaceae bacterium | reverse complement strand
TGTTCAGGGGGAATTGAAACCCCGGCACGGGGACGACCGTGTGCATCGCTGTCGGGGAGCCAGTGACCCTCTGGTTCAGGGGGAATTGAAACTGTTGCCGCCGCCCTTCAGGAAACCATCGCCCTGAGCCAGTGACCCTCTGGTTCAGGGGGAATTGAAACCGGTGGGCACGATGACCTGGATGGTCGCCACTTGCGAGCCAGTGACCCTCTGGTTCAGGGGGAATTGAAACTGGTGGTTGATCGCCTTGTCCTCGAACTCCGCGAGCC
>CAYYJM010000228.1:0-10370 GCA_964471755.1 uncultured Alcaligenaceae bacterium | reverse complement strand
GTCATGCCGCCGGCCGAGGCGGTCAAGGCGGGCAAGGTGCGGCCGCTGAGCGACGAGGACAAACTGACGCTGATTCGCTGGATCGATGTCGGCTGCCCGATCGACCGGGACCGCACCGGCCCCGGCTGGCGGCTCGATGAGGGTCGGCCGACCCTGACGCTCGCCTTGCCGCAGTCGGGCGTCAACCGGGAGCCGTTGACACGCCTCCTGCTCGGCATGCACGACTATGGCACCGGTCTTGATCGCGACAGCCTGTCGATCCGCGCCGACTTCGCGATCGATGGCGTCAAACCGGGCGCGGAACTGGCGGCGAAGGTGAAGTCGCTCCCGGACGGCCGATGGGAACTGCGTCTGGAGCAGCCCATCACCGAGTTGCCGCGCGGCCGGCTGACCGTCGCGGTGAAGGATCGCCAGGGGAACGCGAACATGATCGAGCGAACGTTCTCGGTGGCGAAATAGGCGGCGGTGCGAGGAACCACCGCACGCCGACCTGGTTCTGTCGGGTCTAACTTTTTTGGACTGCGGCGATTCTTCGCCGCTTTGACTTTCTCTCTCTGGAGGATGATCACCCAGCCAGTCAGAAAGGAAGAGCGGCGAAGAATCGCCGCAGTCCAAAAAAGTTAGACAGTCAGACCAAAGCCGGACAATCATCAGGCGTCTGTATCACTCCCGCCAGAACCCCGACTCGGTCGGGGCCTGGTAGCGCACGGCGAGGTGCGGCGTTACCAGCCGCTTCTGCCCCCTGGCCAGCGAGTGCATCCCGGCCTCCACCAGACCCGTCGTCAGCAGCGTCCGCTCGATGGGATAGGGAGCCTTGCCGGTCAGGAACATCTCTTCCGCCTTCGACATCAGGGCCGCGGAGTAGGCGACGTTCGGGTTCGGCGGCAGGTTGAACAGCGTCGAGAGCGGCTCGGCCCGGCTCTTGAGTTTCGCGGCGAACGTGAAATCGCCGACGAGGCCGTTCAGCAGCAGCATGGTCGCCTTCAGCCCATCGGCGTACTCGAAGCGGTAGGCGACGGGTGTCTTGACCCACTCGCGCATCTGCTTGACGGTCGGATAGCGATGACTGTACGTCGGAGCCTGGGCGAGGGTCTGGCTCCGGCACAGGCACGCCTCGAACAGTTTCGGATCGCAGCCGCCGGCCTGCCACGTCCCGGCCGCCAGGGCGTCCCAGACCGCGTCGCCGCGCAGGGCTTGCAGGGCGGCGACGCCGGTTTCGCCCCCCTTGCGCCGCTCGGCCATGCACTGGATCACCTCCAGGGCGTGGAAGTCGTAGCTGTCCACCCGGCCCATCGCGACGCAGAGCAGCTCCTCGACCTCGGCCCCGAGCGGCATGTCAACGGCCGGCATCCGCCAGGTGACCGGTAGTGACGAGCCGGCCAGAAACGGAAACTTCAGTTCCTTCGCCGTCTCGACCATCTCCTTCGCCCAGGCCCACTTCCATGACAGGTGCTTGTCATTGAAGACAGGAACGGCGCGGCCATCCTTGCGAAAGACCTCGGCGACCTGCGTGAAGAACTCGTAGCGGGGATACTTCGTCTGACCGAATTCGCTGAGGGGATAGTCGCCATGTTCGCCGATGATCAGCACGGCATCGACGGCGAGCCGATCGGTGCCGCAGCGCAGGGCCTCGGCGATGGTCTTGTAGAGGGTGAATCCCGACTCCCGGGCGCGGGTGCGACTCAGGTCGGTTTTCGGGAACTGATCGACGTAGGCCGAGACGACGTCGATCGCTGGTCGATGCCAGCGGCCCTGGCGTGGATAGCCGCCGAGAAAGCGTTCGCCCATGTGCCAGGCGTGCGAGCGTTCACGCCATTCGGTGGTGACGATGGCGAGTTTCTTGCGCGGCAACTTCTCCGGAGCCCCTCGGAGGAGTCCACCGCCGACCACGGTCGCTCCGGTCGCCTGGAGGAAGGTTCGCCTGGAGTGCATGGTTGTCCCTTCGGTTCGGAGTCCGGGTGGAGGCGTTCCGGACAGCTTACCCGAGGCACGAGCCAGAGGACAGCCCCTGCGATCCGCCCTCTTCCTTCCTACAATGACGCGCAGACGAAACCGAGGGCCCGCGTGATGTTCCCCTGGATGCTCGACGATCTCCGCGCTCGCCAGCGGGCCGGCCTCTTTCGCAGCCGCCGCCGCCCCTTCTCCGCCCAGGGAGCCCGCCTCTGCCTCGGCGGACACGAGGTCCTCAACTTCGCCTCCAACGACTACCTCAACCTCGCGGGCGACCCGCGTCTCGGTCGAGCCGCCGCCCGGACGGCCCATCGCCACGGCACCGGAGCTGGCGCGTCACCGCTCGTGGTCGGCCATCTGCCGCCGCTCCGCCGACTCGAACGCGCCCTGGCCGAGTGGGAGGACACCGACGCCGCCCTCGTCTTCTCCAGCGGCTTCGTCGCCAACCTCGCACTCGTCAGCACCCTGACCAGTGACGGTGACGCGATCTTCAGCGACGCCCTCAACCACGCCAGCCTGATCGACGGCTGTCGGCTCTCCCGGGCCGCGACGCATGTGTATCCCCATGCCGATCTCGCCGCCCTCGACGCTCTCCTGACCCAGCATGGCCCCGCCGTTCGACGACGCCTCATTGTCACCGACAGCGTCTTCAGCATGGATGGCGACATCGCTCCGCTGGCCGACCTGCTCGCCCTGGCCGAGCGGCACGACGCCATCCTGCTCGTGGATGAGGCCCACGCCACGGGCGTACTCGGCGAACACGGTCGCGGCGTGACCGACGATCTGCCGATGGCGACACCAGGCCGTCACCGGCTCATCAAGGTCGGCACCCTGAGCAAGGCTCTCGGGGCCCAGGGCGGCTTCGTCGTCGGCGATCGCGTCCTGATTCGCTGGCTGGTCAACCATGCCCGTCCGTATATCTTCTCCACGGCCCTCGCGCCGCCGACGGCCGGGGCGGCCCTGGCCGGGCTCGGGATCGTCCGCGCGGAGCCGGAGCGCCGCCGCCGGCTGCTCGAACGGGCCGCCTGGCTCCGCAGCCGACTGGCCGACCTGGGCTTCGCGATCGGGCCTGCAACGACCCAGATCATTCCGATCCACGTCGGCGAGGCGGACGCGGCGGTGGATCTGTCGCGACACCTGCTCACCCTGGGCGTGCTGGCTCCGGCGATCCGCTATCCGTCGGTGCCGCACGGGACGGCCCGACTCCGGCTCAGTTTGTGTGCCGGCCACACGCCGGCCGATCTGGAACGACTTTGCGAGGCCCTGCAACGGGCGAGGAGATGACGATGAAAGCCGTGGTCTGCGATCGCTGGGGCGACCCGGCCGAGGTACTCCAGGTCCGCGACGTGCCCGACCCGACCGTTGGTCGGGGCCAGGTTCTCGTCCGCATGCTCATGGCCCCGGTCAATCCGTCCGACCTGCTCATGGTGCGTGGCGTCTACGGCAAGCAACCGCCGCTCCCCTGCACACCGGGTTTTGAGGGAGTTGGCGTCGTCGAGAAGGGCAACGGCCTGATGGCCATGAGTGTCCGCGGCGCTCGCGTCGCCGTCCTCAATGGCACGAGCGGCAACTGGGCCGAGAAAGTGGTCATCCCGGCCCGCAATGCCGTCCTCGTCGGCGACGCGCTGTCCGACGAGCAGGCCGCCAGTTTCTTCGTCAACCCGGCTTCCGCCCTGGTCATGACGCGCTACGTTCTCAAGGTGCCGCGCGGAGCCTGGCTCTTGCAGACCGCCGCCGGCAGTGCTCTGGGCCGCATGATTATCCGGCTCGGTAAGCACTTCGGCTTCAAGACGATCAACGTCGTCCGCCGTTCCGAGCAGGCCGCCGAACTGAAGGCCCTCGGTGCCGACGAGGTCATCGGCACCGACCGCGAGTCGATGGTCGAGCGGGTCAAGGACATCACGAAGGGGGGAGGGGTTCTCCAGGCCATCGACGCCGTCGGCGGATCGACGGCGAGCGAGGCGGCCCTCTGTCTTGGTCGGCACGGTCGGCTACTGCTGTACAGCACCCTATCCGGTCAGCCGATGTCGGTCGATCCGCGGACGCTCATGGTCGGCGAGAAGCGCATCGAGGGATTCTGGCTGTCGGAATGGACTCGTGATCAGGGACCGCTGACGATGGTGCTGCTGTTCCGCAAGTTGAATCGGCTGATCGCGAACGGAGTGCTGGCGACCGAACCGGGCACCGCCTTCGGGCTGGATCAGATCGGCGCAGCAGTCCAGCTCGCCGATCAGCCCGCCCGCAAGGGTAAGGTGTTCCTGCGCATCGGCACCCGCTGATTGAGCGTTTGATGGCACCGTCTCTCGACGAGGATCAGGGAAGATGCCCTGATCCTCGTCGAGAGACGGTCGTCGGAGATGGTGCTACTACTTGCCGGCCTTCCGCTGCTGATTGTTGTTCTGTAGCAGGGCCTTCTGCCCGAGGCCGTTCTGTTGCTGGGCCTTCGGTTGCTGAGCCTGCTGGCCCTGGAGGTTCCGCTGACGATTCGCGGCCTGGAGCATGGCCTGTTGCTGCATGACCATGAGTTGCTGCATCTGCATCATCTGCATCTGCTGCATGCCGGCCGCCTGGAGCATCGCCATCTGCATCTGGGGGCCACCACGCATCATCGCCATGCCACCGCCGCCGTGGTGCATCATCGCCATGCCACCGCCGACGCCGTTCATTCGCGACATCATGCCGCCACAACGCTGCATCATCGCCATGCCGCCACCCATGTGACACTGTGCCGACGCTTCGCCGGTGGGAAACACCAGTGCGATCGCGGCGACGGCTCCGGCGATCATCCCCGACATCTTGCCACTGAACATGGACTCTCCCGAATGGTTACCGGGCGAACCGTGATTGGAAAAACTGACGGGGTCGATTCCTATTATTGTTTCCAGGTCAATAACGTTTGTCAAGGGGTCACGGCACACGCAGCGTGTCGAAGATGCGCCGCAGCAACTTGTCGGCGTCGATCTCCTCGGCCTCGGCCTCGTAGCTCAGGCCGAGGCGGTGCCGCAATACGTCGGGACCGACCGCCTTGACGTCTTCCGGCGTGACGTAGCCACGGCCCGCGAGGAACGCCTGGCCGCGTGCCGCACGCGCGAGGTAGATCGTCGCCCGGGGGCTGCCGCCGAACGTCAGGTACGGTCCGATGTCCAGGCCATGCTCGGCCGGAAAACGCGTGGCGAAGACGATCTCGACGATGTAGCGCTTCAGAGCGTCGTCGAGGTGGATACCGTCGATGACGCCGCGCAGTTCGAGGAGGTCGGCCGGCCCGAGAACCGGCTCGACCGTCGGCCGATGCTCGACGCCGGCCATGCGATCGAGAATGCGCAGTTCCTCGTCCTTGTTCGGATACTTGACGAGCAGCTTGAACATGAAGCGATCGAGCTGCGCCTCGGGCAGCGGATACGTTCCCTCCTGTTCGAGCGGATTCTGCGTCGCCAGGACGAGGAACGGCTCCTCCAGGGTGTAGGTCGTCTCGCCGAGGGTGACCTTCTTCTCCTCCATCGCCTGGAGCAGGGCCGATTGCACCTTCGCAGGGGCGCGGTTGATCTCATCGGCAAGGACGAGGTTGGCGAAGATCGGCCCCTTGCGAATGGTGAAGACGCTCTCGCGTGGATTGTAGATCTGGGTGCCGAGTACGTCGGCGGGGAGCAGGTCCGAGCCGCTCCGTGCCAGCTCATCGGCTTCCGGCGTGAACTGGATGCGCTGATAGGCCAGCCGCAGGGCCCGCGCCAGGGTCGAGACGGTCAGTGTCTTGGCCAGGCCAGGCACGCCTTCGAGGAGCATGTGTCCGCCCGTGAGCAGGCCGACGACGAGCCGATCGATCAGGCCACGCTGGCCGACGAGGACCTTGTCCAGTTCGCGGTACAGGGGGGCCAGGCGTTCGCGCTGCGCGGATACGTCGCTGCTCATGAATTCCTCGCTGGTTCGATCCGATCACGTCGTTGCCATTTTCGACGATCGGCGCGTGATTGACAACCACCCGGCCGACCGGCGACAATCGCGTCATGAGCCGCATGAGCATGAAACGATTCTGTCGCATCGTCGCCGAGGTCATGGAGACGCTGCCGCCGGAGTTCGAGCCGTATCTCGACAACGTCGTCGTCGATGTCGAGGAGGAACCGGACGAGGCGACGCTGCGCCGGGCCGGCCTGAGCGACGAGGAGATCGCCGCCGGCGAGACGCTCCTGGGTCTGTTCGATCCGATGGATCTGCCGACGCCGTACGCGGGCGACGTCGTCGATACCGGGTCGATGCTCCACCGGCTGATCATCTTCAAGCGACCGCACGAGGAGGAGTTCACCGACCTGGCGGAGCAGGAGAAGCAGATTCGCAAGACGGTCATCCACGAACTGGCCCACCACTTCGGCTACACCGACGACGACCTGGAACGCTGGACGACGGTGTACTGATGCTCCCGGCTCGCCAGAGAGCGGATCGCTCATCGCGGCCGGACGTAAAGTTCGACCAGCGGCCGTTCGTATCGGACGTAGATCGCCTCCTGGCGAAGGCGTTCGCGAAGAATCTCCAGACGTGCGCGGAAGGCCGGCAGTTTCTCGGTCGGGAAGCTGACGACGACTGGCCGGACGGCCTCGCGCTGCAGGGTGCCATCCGCGGCGTGCCAGAGTCCCTCGACGGGGCCGATGAGCGTCGCGCCGCCGAACGGTTGGGTGAACTCGGCCAGGGCGGCCTTCCAGTTGTCATCGCTCAGGTGCGAATCCCCTGTCACCGGTGCAGGCAGGTACAGGGTCGCCTCCCAGTGGCTGTCGATGCCCGACGGCCAGGGCGGAGCCCAGAGCGCCGGAGCGAACACGCCGACAAGGACACCCAGGCCGAACAGGACGACGCCGACCACGGTGGCACGCATGACAGATCCCTGGTCGCAGCATTCACTTGCCGGCGATGGCCAACACGTCGCGTGGTTTCTCCGGTTTCGGGCCGCCCTGACGCTCGACCCAGACCTCGACCTGCTTGACCTGGCCGCGCTCGACGGCCACGGCGAAACAGTAGTTGGCGATGTCATCCGTACCGATCGGAGCCACCTGCCGCTGGATCGTGGCGAGGAGCCGGTCTCCCTTGATCTCGGGAGCCAGACTGACCTTGTTCGAGCCGGACCCCTCCGTCTGACGGATGAGGACCAGGGCTTCGCTGTCGAAGTTGAGCCGGGCGGCGGCCAGGCCCTTGAGGAAGGCGGCCCGGTCGTTCCAGCCCGCTTGCTTCTCGACGGCCTGGATCAGGGCGTCGAGTTCTTTCTGCGAGCCGATCACCCGGGTCTTGAGGTTGTCGTAGCCGTGTTCCCGACCGGGGATGCCAACGAGTCGGAATGGTTTCGCTTCCAGGGCGACCGCCGATGGCAACGCCACCAGGACGCCAGCGAGGAACAGGGACGCGAGCCGCATGGGGAGTGTCCTTCTCGGAAGGGATCACGGACCGAACCTGGACCTATTCTCCCACTCCACTTCCGACGGGTCAACTCCCTCGACGCGGAAGCGTACCTCCCTCAGGTGGTGAATGTAGCAGGGCGGCTCTGCTAAAATTGTGGGTAGAGGTGGGCGAGTTTGATCCGGTCGTCTGCCGTGGTGAAGCGCCAGACGACCCGACTGACGCGTGCGTTGCGCTCCGCCTCCCAGTGGACGGCGTGGAGGTTTGTCCTGAACTTGGGAACACTGAGAGATTACACGGAAAGCGGGTCCCTCGCCCCCGGTACTCCGGGGGAGAGGGTTGGGGTGAGGGGGAATGCCTACGAAACCAGCGAAAACGAAGACCCCTCACCCCAACCCCTCTCCCCGGAGTACCGGGCCGAGGGGCTTTCCGTGCAGCCTCTCAGTTAGAGTAGCCGCCCTACTCCATTTTGGCCGCCACGACGGGAGGCACTCCGGGCATCTTCTCTTCCCACTCCGTCGGGGTACACTGACACCAGACCGCCCGACGGAGACGCGGAATGGACACGTTCGACGCGCTCTGGATCAACGCTCGACTGGCGACCTTCGACCCGACAGTCGAGGCCCCTTACGGCCTGCGCGACGGCTGGACCATCGCCACACGTGGCGGAGCGATCGCGGCAATCCTGGCTCCAGACGACGGAGCGGTTCGCTCGTTTCGCGGCCCGGTCACGAACTGTGCCGGCCGATGGATCACGCCGGGATTCATCGACTGTCACACGCATCTCGTCTGGGCCGGTTCGCGTGCGGCGGAGTGGGAGATGCGTCTGGCCGGGGTGCCCTACACCGAGATCGCCCGGCAGGGCGGCGGCATCCCTTCGGCCGTCCGGGCGACCCGAGCCGCCTCCGAGGACGACCTGGCGAGCATCGCTCTGCCCCGTCTTCGAGCGCTCTGTCAGGAAGGTGTCACCTGCATCGAGATCAAGTCCGGCTACGGCCTGACCCTCGCCGATGAACTGAAGATGCTCCGCGTCGCTCGCCGGATCACGGCCGAGATCGGCGTCGAGTTGTCGCCGACGCTCCTGGCCGCTCACGTCGTGCCTCCGGAGTTTCACGGTCGCGGTGACGATTACGTGTCGCTCGTCTGCGAAGAGATCATCCCGGCCGTCGCGCGGGAGAAACTGGCCGAGGCCGTGGACGTCTTCTGCGAGTCGATCGCCTTCTCGGTCCCGCAGTGCGAGCGGATCTTCGCCACAGCGACCCGACACGGCCTGGCGATCAAGGGGCACGTCGAGCAGCTGACGAACAGTCGCGGCGCGGAGTTGATCGCTCGCCATCACGGCTGGTCGGCCGATCACCTGGAGTATCTCGACGACGCTGGCGTGAAGACGCTCGCGACGGCCGGCACAGTCGCCGTCCTGCTTCCGGGGGCGTACTACTTCCTCCGCGAGAAGCAGATGCCGCCGGTGGCGTCGCTCCGGGCCGCAGGCGTGCCGCTGGCCGTGGCGACCGATCTGAACCCCGGTACGAGCCCGTTCGCGTCCTTGCGGCTGGCGATGAACCTGGCCTGTGTCCTGTTCGGTCTGTCGCCCGAGGAGGCTCTCGCCGGCGTGACGCGCGCGGCGGCGAAGGCCCTCGGCCGGGGCGCTCGACTGGGCACGCTCGCCGTCGGCAAGCAGGCCGACTTTCTGGTCTGGGACGTGGCCCATCCGGCCGAGATCGTCTGCCAACTCGGTGTCAATCCGCTCATCGACCGCGTCATCCGGGGGAAGTCGTGTCCGATCTCGACATGAGCGTATGGACCGGCCGGATCGACACGGTCGATGGGCCGCTGGCACTCCGCTGGCACCAGAAGGTCCAGTCGTTGACACCGGGCTGTCCACCTGGTCTCGCCCTGATCGGCTTCGCCTGTGACGAGGGCGTGCGGCGCAACGGCGGCCGGGTCGGGGCGAAGGCTGGTCCGCGAGCGATCCGCGCGGCCCTGGCCAACCTCGCCTGGCACCAGCAGCACCCGGTCTACGACGCTGGCGACGTGCGCTGCGACGATGGCGACATGGAGGGGGCGCAGGCACGCCTGGCGGAAGTGGTGGCAGGCGCGATCCGGTCAGGCCACCGTCCCCTGATCCTCGGTGGCGGCCACGAGACGGCATGGGGCACGTTCCAGGGCATTACCACGGCGCGGCCGGGCGAGGCCGTGGGCGTCATCAACATCGACGCGCACCTCGACCTGCGAGCCGACGAGCCGGGCAATTCCGGCACACCGTTCTACCAGATCGCGCGGTGGTGTCAGTCGAACGCTCGGCCTTTCCATTACCTCTGCATCGGCGCGGCGGCTCCGTCGAACACGGCCGCGCTGTTCCGGCGGATGGCGGAGCTTGGTGCGGGCGTCATTCCCGATGACGCGTTCTTCACGAAGCAAGCCGCCCCGGTGGACCGCATCATCGACCTGTTTCCCGGCCGCGTCGAGCGGATTCATCTGAGCATGGACTTCGACGTGCTGCCTGCTTCGGTGATGCCGGCGGTCAGCGCGCCGGCCGCGCGAGGCGTTCCGCTCGAAGCGGTGGAAACGCTCCTCCGCCAGGTTCTCGTGTCGGGCAAGGTGGCGGCGGTGGACCTCGTTGAACTGAACCCGACGTACGATCACGACAGTCACGGAGCCCGCGTCGCCGCCCGCCTCGCGTACTGGACGGCAGCCATCTGGGAGCAGTAGAGGGTTCGTCATGTCCTTCACTCGCAACGATCCATCGCGGATCATCCGGGCCCCGCGTGGCACGGCCCTCTCGTGCAAGAGCTGGCTCACCGAGGCGGCCCTGCGCATGCTCATGAACAACCTCGATCCGGACGTGGCCGAGCGGCCGGCCGAACTCGTTGTCTACGGCGGCATTGGCCGGGCGGCGCGGAACTGGGAGTGCTTCGACCGAATCGTCGAGGTGCTGCGCCGCCTCGAAGACGACCAGACGCTGCTCGTCCAGTCCGGCAAGCCGGTCGGCGTCTTCTCGACGCATCCCGACGCGCCGCGCGTACTGCTGGCCAACTCAAACCTCG
>CAYYJM010000227.1:1668-10650 GCA_964471755.1 uncultured Alcaligenaceae bacterium | reverse complement strand
CGAGAGCACTCGAAGATGCGCTTGGCGCCCTTGAAGTCGGAGACGCTGGCGCCGTTGGCGATGGCCTCGCCGCCCATGGCCTTGATCGCCTCCACCCCCTACTGGGCCGGGTGGACGTCGGCGCTGCCGGTGCCGTCGAAGTGCGCGCCGAGGTCGTTGACGACGATCTTGGCGCCGTGTTTGGCCATCAACAGCGCCTCTTCGCGGCCGATGCCGCGTCCCGAGCCGGTGATGATCGCAACCTTGCCGTCGAGCAAACCTGCCATGTGAAAGCCTCCTCCTGCGGTGTGTCGTGCGTGGTGTTGGGGGGCCCGGCGAGCGCCCCCGGTCAGGGGGCTGAGTCTTTTCCCTGGCGAAGACTCAGCCCCCTGACGGGGGCCGCTCGCCAGGGTCCTCACCCTCACCGACCGCGCAGCCAGCGCCACAGCGCGCCTGGCGACAGGCCCTCGATTTCCATCAGCAGATCGAGCGGCCGAAAGTTCCCGCTGACACCGACACGCGGCAGGTCGTACAGCGACGAGCCCGGTCGGACGTAGCCGCCGTGGGCCGAGAACAGGGCCGTGTAGCCAGCCTGCCGCACCGCCTCGACCACCGGCGGCCGGATGTTGTCTCGCCCGCCGAACGGATACGAGAACCACTCCACCGGCCGATCGAGGATCGCCTCCAGGTCGGCCTTCACCTGCGTCACCTCGGCGACGGCCACCGCTTCGTCACACCGGCCCAGATCGACGTGGTTGACCGTGTGCGCTCCGATCTCGAAACCGCTGCCGGCCAGGTCGGCCACCTCGTCACGGCTCAGGTTCTCCAACCGCACCGGGCACTTGGCCGTGTCGTGCGGAAAGGCCCGGTCGGTGTCGATGTAGCCCGACGAGACGAAACTACACGCCGGCATCCCGAGGCACGCCAGGATCCGCGCCGCGTGGGCATGCACGTCGCGATAGCAGTCGTCGAAGTGGACGGCCATCGTGCCGGCCGGCACCGGCTGCCGGTGGACGACCGTCTCGACGATCACGCCAGTCGGCACCACGGTGTAGAACTTCTTCAGGATCAGGGCATGTTCGGCGAACCGTTCCAGGCTGGCGGTCAGTTCGTCTTCCGTCTCATCATTGACGCGATGGTAGAGGACGACGCAGGCCCGGCCACGCCCCGGCAGACGCTGGACCAGTCGGGTCAGCGAGAACAGGCCGCCGTGATACAGGCCGAGGTGATAGAGCGTCTTCAGGGCCGATGTCCACGGCGACGTGACCGTGCCGGCCAGGCCACGACGTGCTTCCAGTTCACGACGTAGACGGAGAGTCGGAGAGCGGCGCGGGGGAAAGTTCCCCTGCGGCTGCGGTCGGCGTTCCTCGCGGCCCTCGGCGATGGCGGCGACGCACCGACCCAGCAGGTCGGCCCCGGCCTGATCGAGCTTCTTGGCCAGGGAATTCGGCGTGTCGCGCGGATGGATGGCGACGGCGTCCTCACCGATCACGTCGCCGGTGTCGAGGCCGGCATCGACGAAGTGGACGGTGACGCCGGCTGACTCCTGGTTGTCATACAGTTCCCAGAAGCCGGGCGGCATGCCGCGATAGTCCGGCACCCGGCCCTTGTGCAGGTTGATGCAGCCGCGCCGCGGTACGCTGAACGTCGTCGGCTTGAGGATGCGCGTGCCGAGAACGACACCGAGGTCCGGGCCGAGCCGGCGCAGCTGCTCGACGGCGATCGGCCCGTTCAGGTTACCGACCTCGATGAGGGAGAAACCGTGTCGAGCGGCAAGGTCGGCGAGGCTGAACGCCTTCTCGGGAAAGGCTCGTCGGAGCAGGTCGGTGACCTCCCGCTTCGAGACGATGGCCGCCGCCCGATCGAGGCCGCCGGCCAGGAACTCGCCGGCCCGGCGGACGAGATAGCCGAGCCCTTCTCGACCGACGTTGCGGCGCAGGTTGCGGAAACGCTCGCTCCAGGTCGGCGTGTGGGTATCGAGAAGAACGGCCTGGATCTGGACGTTCGGAAGGGCGAGCAGACGTTCGATCGACAGGCGAGTGCTGGCCGAGTCCTTGCCGGCCAGGATGACGATTTTGAGCTTCTCACCGGACATGACGGTCTTCCTCCCTGAAGGATGTCGGCGTCGGTGTTGGTTCGGACGGGTAAGCTACCACAGATCGGCGAAACGGGGCAAGCCGAGGCGTTCTCCTGGCTCGCGTTCGCAGCGGCCAGATCGCACCTGCCCGGCTTCCGTGTCCTTGTCGGCCGACTGTTCGAGTAAACCCCACTCGCCATCGATCCACTTCGTTCGCGGTCCTTTTCGAGAATCTCTCTCGGCTGGCATCGCAATGCCATTGCGGGTAGGATGCTCGCATGGCACCGGTCCTTCTGCAACTCCATCCCGAGATCGAAACCGCCCTGAAGGAGGGCCGGCCGGTCGTCGCCCTGGAATCGACACTCATCGCTCACGGCCTGCCGCGTCCGATCAATCTCGACACCGCCCGGGCAGCCGAGGAAGCCGTCCGCGCCGCCGGGGCGATCCCTGCCACGATCGCCGTCCTCATGGGTGTGCCGACAGTCGGCCTCACGTCCGATCAACTCGAACAGCTCGCTGCGGGCGGCCCGATCCGCAAGGCCAGCCGGCGCGATCTTGCCGCTGCGATCGCCCAGCGTGCCACCGCCGCCACGACCGTTGCGGCGACCATGGCCCTGGCCCACCGGGCCGGCATCCGCTTGTTCGCCACTGGCGGCATCGGCGGCGTGCATCCGCCCTCGCATCCGGGCCAGCCGACCTGGGACGTCTCCGCCGATCTGGAGGAACTGGGGCGAACGCCCGTCGCCGTCGTCTGTGCCGGGGCCAAAAGCATCCTCGATCTGGGTGCGACGCTCGAAGTTCTGGAGACGCGCGGCGTTCCGGTGATCGGCTTCGGGACCGACACCTTTCCGGCGTTCTATCTGACCAGCAGCGGTCTGCCCGTCTCGGCCCGGGTCGATTTACCCGAGGAGGCGGCCCGCCTGCTAGCCGTTCACTGGGCTCTCGACGGTGCCGGCGTCGTGATCGCCCGACCGCTGTCCGAGTCGGCGGCCCTCGATCCACAGGAGTTCGCCACCGCCCGGGAGCGGGCCGAGGAACTGGCCCGGAACGCCGGCGTGCGCGGAGCCGGCCGAACGCCGTTCGTCCTGGCCCGGCTCGCCGAACTGACCGACGGCCGCTCTCTCCGGGCGAATCAGGAACTGATCATCGCCAATGCCGAACTGGCCGGACGCCTGGCCGTCGCGCTGGCCAGGGAGGAACGCGATGAGAACGCTCGTCATCGGTGACATCCACGGCTACGCCCTGGCCCTGGACCTGCTGCTGGAGGCCGCCGGCTTCGGCTCCGACGACCTCCTCATCACGCTCGGCGACTACATCGACCGAGGTCCCAGCAGCAAGGCCGTACTCGACCGCCTGATCCACCTGTACGCGACCGGTCGGCTCATTCCGCTTCTGGGTAATCACGAAGAGATGCTGCTCGACACCGCAACCGACCCCTGTGGGTCACAGGCCGCTCTCTGGCGGGCCTGCGGTGGCAACCAGACCCTCGCCTCCTACGGCCTGGTCAAGGGCCTGCCGACGGACCTGAATCTGATCCCCCCGAACCACTGGCGGTTCCTGCGCGAGGTCTGCCGACCGTACCACGAGACGGCCACGCACCTGTTCACGCACGCCAATCTCGATCCCGCCCTGCCCCTGGCGGAGCAATCGCTCGAGATGCTCCGCTGGATGAAGTTCGACGACCCACCCCGACACGTCTCGGGCAAGATCCTCATCTGTGGTCACACGCGCCAGTTGAGCGGCTGGCCGCTGGTCCATGAAACGGCCGTCTGCATCGACACCGGCATCTACAGCGGCGGCTGGCTGACCTGCCTGGAGGTGGAAACCGGCCGGTTCTGGCAGGCGAACAAGGCCGGCGACCTCCGCGAGGGGAACCTGGCCGAGTTGGGCCTCTTCATTTAGCCGCCGGCTTGCCGGCGGGTATTTGCGACGAAGACCGCCGGCAAGCCGGCGGCTAAATAGCTTCATTTCCCGCGTTCCAGCTCCTTGACGAGTTCGGCGACCAGGGCGGGGTTGTCCTGTTTGCGCAGGTGGTCGATTCGGCTCTGCGGCACCTCCAGGGCCTCCATGGCGGCGACGATCTGCTTCCAGACACGTTCGCGTTTCTTGCCCTCGGTCAAGTAGAGTTCGCCGGTCAACTCGGCCAGGCGGGCCAGCTTGATCGAGTCGATGTTGTCGTAGTAGCGCTTGACGATCTTTTGCTGATGCGGTGTCAGGTCCGCCATGCGTGGCTCCGTCTGAGGGTCGCAGGGCCGGCCACCTACCGGCTCTCTGCTCACAGTGCCTCATGAAGCCGCTTCTGTCAAGGGTGGACGACGTTGACGCCTCGGCCACGGCGCGTCTACACTACGCCAGGTACTGGTTCCACGGAGACGGTCATGAGTGACGAAGCGAACGACGATAACGGTTCAGTCATCGACCTCGACACCGCTCGGGGGCGAGACTGGCCGAGTGTCCGGCAGTTCAGCGTCTTCGTCGCCAACCGCCTGGGCGGCCTGGCCAATGTCGTTCGTCGTTTCGAGTCCACCGACATCCGGATCGTCTCGCTCTCCGTGGTTCACGCCGCCGACTGTGCCATCATCCGGTTGGTCCTCAGCGATCCCGAGCGTGCCCTGGAAATCTTCGAGCAGGCCAAACTTCCAGTCACCGAGAGTGATCTGCTCGTCGTGCAGCTTCCCGACGATCCGCAGCCGTTGCTGGCGATCTGCAAGTCGCTCCTCTCGGCCGAGGTTGGCATCAACTACGCCTATCCGCTCCTCGTCGGGCCATCGGGCCGGGCCGCCCTGGCTCTGCACGTCGAGGACCATGAGTTGGCCGCCCAGAACCTCGTCGAACACGGCTTCGTTCTGTTCACGGAAGGCGACCTGAACGAGGGCGAGGAACTGGAGTAGGCTCTGCGCCACTCGCTCGCCGGCCGGTGGGTCGCTATCATCATCCCACGGAGGAGACGTTTCCGCACAACGGCCTCGCGCCGGGGGTGTCCCATGCGCTTGCTCGTCACGGCCGGGAATACCCGGGTCCCGATCGATTCGGTTCGCTGCATCACCAACATCTTCACCGGACGCACCGGAGCCCGCCTGGCTCTCTTCGGCCAGGAACTGGGCCACGATGTCGTCCTGCTCACGTCGCATCCCGACACGGTCGCCGAGGTGGGTGGCGATCCGGGCCAGCTGCGGCAACGCTGGCACGTCGAGAAGTACCGCACCTTCGACGATCTGGCCGGGCTCATGGAACGGTACATCACCGGCAGCCCGTTCGACGCGATCATCCACTGTGCGGCCGTCAGCGACTACCTCGCTGCGGGGGTGTACGCTCCGGACGCCGAGACGACGTTCGAGGCCGACTCGGGCACCTGGATCGAACGGACGGGAGCCCGGCCGCGAATGGTCGATCGCGGCTCGTCCGGCAAGGTCAAGAGCGACGAGCCGGAACTCTGGCTGCGGATGACGCGGGCCCCGAAACTGATCGATCGCATTCGCCGCGACTGGGCCTGGGGCGGCGTCCTGGTCAAGTTCAAGCTCGAGGTCGGCCGCGACGACGCGACATTGCTGGCGATCGCCGAGAAGTCGCGGCTGCACTCCGGAGCGAACCTGATGGTCGCCAACACACTGGAAGGAGCCGACCAGTGGGCGTACCTCGGACCGATCGCCGGAGACTACGAGAAGATCGCTCGCACCGAATTGCCGGCACGACTGTTCGGCGCGATGAGCGTTTGTCAGCGAGCGGAGGCTCGGCATGGCTAACGTCCTGCTCGGCGTCACCGGCAGCGTGGCGGCCATCAAGACGCCGGAATTGTTCGCCGCCCTTCGCGCCGCGGGCCACACGGTCAAGGTCGTCGCCACGTCGGCGAGCCGGTATTTCTTCGATCCGCTGACGCTGGCCGCGAAGGATGGAGCCCGTGACCCGGAGGTGGTGATCCTCGACGAGGACGAATGGCCCGGCGGCGAACAGGGTGAGCGATACGCCCGAGGCGATGCAGTGCTGCACATCGAACTACGTCGCTGGGCTCGCTGCCTGGTCGTCGCGCCGCTGGATGCGAACACGCTGGCGAAGTTGGCCCTGGGTCTGTCGGACAACTGTCTGACGTGCGTCTGGCGGGCCTGGGATCGGACCTTGCCGCGCGTCCTGGCCCCGGCGATGAACACGCTCATGTGGACGGCCCCGGCGACCGTGCGGCACCTTCGTCTGCTGGCCGAGGACGAGGGCCAGGCCGGCACCTTCGCCGACTGGCAAGCCGGCCTCGCGTGGATCAACACGCACTGCCCACGTCTGCGGATTGTGCCGCCGGTCGAGAAGCGTCTGGCCTGCGAGGACGTCGGCATCGGCGGCCTGGCCGAGGTGGCGCACATCGTGATGGTCGTTGACGAGATGCTGGCGGATTCTGCTCCGAAGGTGCCGCGATGAAGCATTGCGAGAAGTGCGCGTCGGACAATCCCGACGATGCGAAGTTCTGCCGACAGTGCGGCAAACCCTTTCTCACGCCGCCGAGCGATGCCACCGTTCGCTGGACGGGGCAGCGTGTCTCCGCTTCGCAACTGATCGCCAGCGACGTTCCCGTCGAGGAGGTCTTCGGCACGAAGGACCGGCTGGTGATCGGCCGGGCCGAGGACTGCGATATCTGTCTGCCGCATCCGCTGGTGTCGCGCTACCACGCCCTGGCCGAACGCCGGCCGGAAGGGATCCGTCTGCGCGACCTGGCCAGCGTCAATGGCGTCTGGGTCAACGGCAAGCGGGTGCGGGAGACGGTGCTTCTGACGGAGGGGGCGCGCGTCGGCATCGGCCCCTTCCTGTTCACGCTGACCGGCGGCCGGATTCATTCCATCGACAACAGCGTCGGCCTGCGCCTGGAGGCCCGCAACCTGGAGAAAGTGGTGCCGATCCCGGGTGGCACCCGGAAACTGCTCGACGACATCAACCTGGTGCTGAATCCGGGCGAGTTCGTCAGTCTGCTGGGGCCGTCGGGTTCGGGCAAGAGTACGCTGATGGATTGCCTGAACGGCCGCCGTCGCGCGACCGGCGGCCAGGTCCTGGCCAACGGCGAGGATTTCTACCGCCACTTCAACAACTTCCGCCAGTCGCTCGGTTATGTGCCGCAGCGGGACATCGTCCACGGTGGCCTGACCGTCTACAAGGCCCTGTTCTACACGGCGAAACTCCGCCTGCCGGCCGACACCAGCGCGGAGGAGTTGCGCGAACGGGTCGAGGAGGTGGTTCAGGAGATGGAACTCGGCCCGCACCGGAGTACGCCGGTCGAGCGACTCTCCGGCGGCCAGATCAAGCGGGTGAGTCTGGGAGCGGAACTGCTTGCCCGACCGAGCCTGCTCTACATCGACGAGGCGACCTCCGGCCTGGACGCCGGCACCGAGGCCCGCATGATGCGTCTGTTTCGCCGCCTATCCGACGAAGGCCGGAGCATCATCTGCATCACGCACAACCTGGAGAATGTCGATCAGTGCCATCTGATCCTGATCCTGGCTCGGGGTCGATTGATCTACTTCGGCCCACCGCATGAGGCACCGCGTTACTTCGACGTGCCGCGCGTCAGCGACATCTACGATCGGATCGGCCAGCGCGACCTGGACGACTGGTGGCGACAGTATCGCGAATCGAGCTACTACCGTGAACTGGTCCTGGATCGACTGGCGACGCCCCTGGCGAGTCCCCCGGCCGCCAGTCCGGTATCGGTGCCGTCGTCGGTATTGGCTCCGGCGGTGACGCTCATCGGCCGGCAGGCCGAGCAGGCGACCGGATCGAAGGGCCCGCCCCTGGCCGATCAGATTCGCAAGCTGACGGCCCAGGCTCTCGACTGGCGGAACTACTGGCAGCCGATCAAGGACGCCTTCCGACAGTTCGGCGTGTTGACTTCACGTTACCTCGAACTGCTCTGGGCCGATCGACGCGGTCTGTTGCTGCTGCTGCTCCAGGCTCCGATCGTCGGCCTGATCGTTTTGCTGGCGTTCTACGACAAGGATTACACCAGCACGATCCCGGTGCCGCGTCCGTTTACCGACGAGGAACGTAAGGTTCTGGCGGCTTTGCTGGAACTGCAACATGCCACGGCCGCCCGCGGGCAGCCACGCTCCGAGAAGATTGAGAAGGCGCTGCAAGAAGCGACGATCCGGACAAAGGTCCTTGGCGTCGATCAGAGCGTCAACGGCCTGCAACTGCTCCAGATGATCGAGCAGTTCGAGAAGACCACGGCGGGGACGGCAGTTCATGCCATTTTCGATGACATCGAAATGACATTCCCACGGGCCGGCAAGAAGGAATCGCTGACACGCTCGGAATTGGAAAAGGTGTTGATTCAGACCCGCGATTCCGGATTGCTCCAGCAACTGGAGAAATACCCGGTGGTCCCGGAACGGGAGATGATCAATCCGCGTTACACCTACATGCTGCTGTTCATCGTCGTCATGGTCGTGATGTGGTTTGGTTGCAACAACGCCTCCAAGGAGATCGTCAAGGAAGAGGCTATCTATGGCCGGGAGCGGGCGGTGAACCTGGGCATCACACCCTACCTGGCCAGCAAGTTTCTCGTGCAGGTGGTTCTGACGGCGCTCCAGATCGTGCTGTTGCTGGTCGTCATCTTCGGGTCGAGCCATCTGCTGCACGCGATTCGGCCGGACGTCTACTCGCTGCCGTCGGCGGAATACATGTTGGGTTATGGGCCGTTCTTCGGGGTGCTTTTCTTGCTGGGGATGGGCGGCGTCGCTCTGGGTCTTGCCCTGTCGGCGTGCGTGAACACGCCAGACAAGGCCAACTCACTGCTGCCGTACGTCATGATTCCCCAGTTGATATTCGGCGGCGGAATCATGACGGTGAGCAGTGGCATCCTCTACATCCTGGCGGGCACCTTCTCATCGGTGTACTGGGCCTACCGGGCGGTGCATCTGAACGCGAACACCTTGCCGGAGCAGTTTCCCGGC
>CAYYJM010000227.1:0-1658 GCA_964471755.1 uncultured Alcaligenaceae bacterium | reverse complement strand
AGGTCATGCTCTTGCAGACGGCCATTCTGCTGGTGCTGACGTTGATTTTCCTGAAACGAAAGGATGTGTGAGAAACTCGCGACACCAGCGACGTTCTGACTGATCTGGCTTTTTTGGATTGCGGCGATGCTTCGCCGCTCTGGCTTTCTCACTTTGGGACGACCAGGGCAGAAAGCCAGAAAGGAAGAGCGGCGAAGCATCGCCGCAGTCCAAAAAAGTCAGAATGGTTCACTTCGTCGGTTCGCTCAACCGCCCCAGGAACAGGATCGAGTCGTTGCGTGTATCGCGGATCAGAAACACGAACGGATGATCCGCCGTGAAGGCCGGCGTCGGTGGCGGCAACGACTTGACCGACACGACGACGCCAGTGGCGGCGGCGGCCTCCGTGCCCTGCTCGTTGACCTCGACGAACGCCTTGTGGATCACGTCAGCGATCTTGAGGCCTTCCTTGGTGGCGATGCCAGTCAGGTCGGCCGCGTTGGTAAAGGCCGTCGGCATGCCCATCTTCGACAGGGTTGGCTTGAGCTTGAATTCCGCCTCGATCTTGAACTTCGGTAAAGTCACCTCGACCTTTTGTTCGCGGGTGGTCTCGATCCAGCGAGCGAGGTTGTTCGGCGTCAGACTCTTTTCGACGGCGGCCAGGCCATCGACCTTCTTCGGCAGGATGACGACCATCTCCAGTTCCTTGCCGGAGTAGGGCATCTTCAGCACCTGCACCTGCGGATCTTCGCCATAGGCAAACTTGCCCATCTGGAACATCATGGGCATGGTCTCGGTTCGACCATTACCGAGCTGGAAGTGTCTCTCCTTCGTGAGATCCTTCTTGAACTGGGCCTGCCAGTCCCCCTTGAAGTAGATGGCGTTGGTCAGCACCAGGCGGGTATCCGTGGTGAGGATGCCGGGTTTGAGCAGTTCCTTGATTTTGTCGTTGGTTTTGTCTTCGACCCAGTCATTGATCGTGACGCGGGCCTTCTCGGTGGCACCGATGAAGTCCACTTCCTTCAGACCCGCGCCGTAGAACTTGTCGGTCGTGGTGAGGAAGTCCTTGTTCCAGGGGTAATTCTTCTGACCCCACAGCGCGTTGGCGACGGCGAGCTGGTAGCCGCGTTTCTTGTTGGTCTCGTCGTTGACCTGCGCGTTGAGAGCATGGAAGCCGACGTTGAGCTTGTCGCTGTCGGGGAACACCAGCACCTTCTTCATCTCGTCGGCGGTCGTGCCGCGAGCGCCGACGTAGGTCATGGCCAGGGCCGACGAAATGCTGTACGGCGACAGAAACAGGTTGCCCTTCTCGCCGCGCAGTTGCTCGTACAGATCGAGCGCAAACCTGGTGTTGCCTTCGACCACTGGATCGATGTTGACTTTCTCGGCACTGAGGAGCATACCGGCTCCGAGCAGCAGGGTCGTGAGGCAGAACGCGAGCAAACGCTTCATGAGTGAACTCCGTTCAGTTGGTGGGCTCGGCGAAGCGGCCGAGGAACAGGATTGAGTCGTTGCGCGTATCGCGGATCAGGAACAGGAACGGATGGTCCGCGATGAACCGTGGCATGTCAAGGACGGCCGAGGTCGCCTGGACGACAACAGCCGTGGCGGCGGCGGCCTCGGTGCCCTGCTCGTTGACATCGACAAATGCCTTGTGAATCACGTCGGCGATCTTGAGG
>CAYYJM010000226.1:6438-10656 GCA_964471755.1 uncultured Alcaligenaceae bacterium | reverse complement strand
GCTTCTGAACTCCCGCTTCCCCGTGCATTACTTTCCTAACATGGGATAAATGGGGCGGCAGCTCAGTTTCGCGTGATCGTCTCGTGCAGGTTGAGCAGAGCCCGGGTGACGCTGGTGAACGCGGCCAGTTCAACCGGATCGAGCCCGGCCGGCATCGGTGCCTGACCGACCTTGAGCAGCGCCTCGGCGGCCTTCCGGTCGGCCTGATACGTCTTGTGAGTCTCGGCGAGCAGGTCCGTCAGCAGCTTCAACTCGGTCGGTGTGGGCTCGCGTTGCAGTGCCAGGCGGAAGGCGTGCGGGATACGCTTCGCCGGCTCGGTAGCCTCGCGGAGAATCCGGGCGGCGAAGACGCGGGCCGCCTCGACGTAGGTCGGATCGTTGAGCAGCACCAGGGCCTGCTGCGGGATGTTCGACCGGCTGCGATCGGCGGCACACTCCTCGCGGCTCGGTGCGTCGAACGCCGTCATCGACGGATGCGGGAAGGTCCGCTGCCACCAGGTGTAGAGGCCGCGTCGATACTGCTTGTTGCCCGTGTCCGTGGGCCAGCTGCGCGTCGGGAAGTTGAGGTTCTCCCAGTATCCGGCCGGCTGATACGGATGCACGCTGGGGCCGCCGATGGTCGGCACGAGCAGACCACTGATCGCCAGGGCGGAGTCGCGCACCTGCTCGGCTTCCAGACGCCAGCGCGACTGCCGGGCCAGGTCGCGGTTCTCTGGATCGCGCGCCAGGGCCGCCTGGCTCGCCCGTGAGGTCTGCCGGTAGGTCTGGCTCTGCACGATGGTTCGCACCAGATGCTTGACATCCCAGCCGCTATCCATGAACTCGACCGCGAGCCAGTCGAGCAGGGCGGGATGCACCGGCGGCTCCCCCTGCGAGCCGAGATCGTCGAGATTCTTCGACAGGCCGATTCCGAAGAACTGCTCCCAGAGTCGATTGACGAAGACGCGTGCTGTCAACGGGTTGTCCTTCGCGGCGATCCACTTCGCCAGGTCGAGCCGGGTGAGCCGGGCCTTCGGGTCGGTCGTTGCTCCCCGGGCCAGGGACGCCGGCAGGGCCGGTTGCACGACATCGCCACTGTCGTCCTGCCAGTTGCCGCGCGGCAGGACGCGCACCGTCCGTGGAGTCTTCATCGAAACAGACACGATGCAGCGTGGCACCGTCGCCTCGAAGGCGGTCTTCTCACGGGTCGCCTTCTCGAAGGCGGCCTTGTTGGCGGCGTTCTTCTTGTCGGCGTCGAACACCTTCTTCGCCGTGGCGAGGGTCGCCTCCAGCTCGGCGAGTTTCTTGACCGCAGCCTCGTCGGCGACTGGCAGGCCCGGTTCGCGTCGGCCGAGGATCGGCTCCTGGATGTCGGCAAAAAACGCCCCTATGGAATAGAAATCGCGCATCGTGAACGGGTCGAACTTGTGGTCATGGCACTGACAGCAGCCCAGCGTCTGCCCCAGCCAGACGGTGCCGATGGCTCGCACCCGGTCGGCGAGCATCCGGGCCTCGTAGTCCTTCGCCTGAGCCCCGCCCTCCTCGGTGGTCAGCAGCAGGCGATTGAAGCAGGAGCCGACCTTCTGGTCCTGCGTCGGGTTCGGCAGCAGATCGCCGGCGAGTTGCTCGATCGTGAACCGATCGAATCGCTTGTTGTCGTTGAAGGACTGGATGACCCAGTCGCGGTAGGGCCAGACGTTGCGTGGATTGTCCGAGTGGTAGCCGATCGTGTCAGCGAAGCGGACGACGTCGAGCCAGCCCTGGGCCATCCGTTCGCCGTAGTGCGGCGAGGCGAGCAGTTTCTCGACCAGTTTCTCGTACGCATCCGGCCGGGTGTCCTTGACGAACGCCTCGACCTGTTCGGGCGACGGTGGCAGGCCGGTCAGGTCGAAGTGCAGTCGGCGGATCAACACACGCCGATCGGCCTCCGGCGACGGCTCCAGTTTCAACGTCGCCAGGCGCTGACGGACGAGATGATCGATGCCGTTCGCTCCTCCTGGCACGGCGGGCTTCACCGGCGACTCATAGGCCCAGTGGTCCTGGAACTCCGCTCCCTGAGCGATCCACTTTCGGATCAGTTCGATCTGGGCCGGCTTGAGTTGCCGGTTCGAGTCCGGTGGCGGCATGCGGCTGGTGTCCCGGGCCGTGAGCCGGGCGATGATCTCGCTCTCGGCCGGTTTGCCGGCCACGAGGATCTTCTTCTTGAGAATGGATTCGTGCTGATCGAGTCGCAGGCCGGCCTTGCGCTGGCCCTTGTCCGGGCCGTGGCAGGCGAAGCAGGTTTCCGACAGGATCGGCCGGATATCGCGGTTGAATCGAACCCGGTCCTCGCTGCGGGCCGGAAGCGCCGACAGCAGAACGGCAACGAGGCAGAAGAGCAGACGCAGCATGAAGCGGAGCCTCCGGATTGACCGTACGGCGGCGGGCAGGAAAGCAGGAATGGGCTCCAGGCTACCACGGAGTCGGGTGGACGTCAAATTCTTCATCGAGGTGGTCAGGAAGATTGCCAATTCGGTTTTGGTCGAATCCCCCCGAGATTCTGGCAGGAAGACCCCTGACCGGACCGACTCCGCACCCGCTGCCGCACCACCGCTCGACGCCTCCTGGAGAACCACGACTCCGGCCCGGGATCCGCCGGAAAGGCTACTCATCCCTATACTGTCTCTCGGCAGAAGAGCCAACGATGACGGACCCCGGGACCGAGCCCAACCATGATGCAGCACGGCTTTCTCCGCGTGGCGGCGGCGACTCCACCAGTCCAGGTCGGCGATCCCGCCTTTAATGCCGAGCAGACCCTGACACTGATGCGTCGTGAAGCGGGCATCGCCCTGCTCGTCTTTCCCGAACTCGGCCTGACCGGCTACACCTGCGGCGATCTGTTCGGTCAACCCGTCCTCCAGTGTGCCGCCCGCGAGGCTCTGCTCTGGCTTGCCCGCGAGAGCGCCGCTGTCTTCCAGGGGATCGCCGTCGTCGGTCTGCCGCTCCTGGTGGACGATCAACTCTTCAACTGCGCCGCCGTCCTGCATCGTGGGCAAATCCTCGGCGTCATCCCCAAGAGCTACCTGCCGACATACAAGGAGTTCTACGAGGGCCGCTGGTTCGCCCCGGCGGCTCAGGCTCGCAGTGCGTCGATCCTCCTGAGCGACACGGAGGTGCCGTTCGGCGTCGGCACCCTGTTCCGGGCCAGCGATGTCGAGGGGTTCGTCCTCGGCGTCGAGATTTGCGAGGATCTCTGGGGCCCCATCCCGCCGAGTTGCGGGCAGGCCCTCGCCGGGGCCACGGTTCTTGCCAATCTCTCGGCCAGCAACGACCTCATCGGCAAGGCCAGCTACCGTCGCTCGCTCGTCGTCGGGCAGTCGGGCCGGTGCATCGCCGCGTATGTCTACGCCTCGTGCGGCGTTCATGAATCCACCACGGACCTCGTCTTCGGCGGTCACTGTCTGATCGCGGAGAATGGCGTTCTGCTGGAAGAGTCGCCGCGATTCCAGCGCGAGGCAGCGCTGACGGTCGCCGACGTGGACCTGGAACGCCTCCGCGTCGATCGCGGTCGGACCACCAGTTTCGGCCAGGGAAACCTGTATCAGACCGAATCTCACACTTTCTCATCGGTGAACTTCCATCTCGGCGAGGAGTTCCCGGCCCGGGTGCGCGGTTTCCACCGCAAGGTGGAGGCGCATCCGTTCGTGCCCCGTGGGCCGGAACGGGCGCAGGAACTGCGTGAGCGCTGCGAGGAAATCTTCCATCTCCAGGTGGCCGGCCTGGCTCGACGACTGGAGCAGATCGGCAAGCCATCCGTGGCCATCGGCGTCTCTGGCGGACTAGATTCGACCCTGGCCTTGCTCGTCGCCTGCAAGACGATGGACGTGCTGGGCGCACCGCGTTCCGGCATCCGGGCCCTGACGCTGCCCGGATTCGGCACCAGTCATCGCACCCGCGAGAACGCCCTGGCCCTGATGCGCCAACTCGGCGTGGACTGGCGGGAGATCGACATCCGATCGGCCTGCTTCGAGGAGATGCGGGCCCTGCGCCAGACGCCGTTCGGCCTCACCCTCGAGGGCGAAACCATCGACACGTTGACCGAAAAGTTGCGTCAACTTCCAATCGATGCTCCCGAGGATCTCATCTTCGAGAACATCCAGAGCGAAATCTTGAAGCCAATCTCTTACTGCACTTTGCAGATAAGCCGAAGGTTCATCTTCCGCAGACAGTCTTTCCAGCTCAATAGCCTGTTCGACGGTC
>CAYYJM010000226.1:0-6428 GCA_964471755.1 uncultured Alcaligenaceae bacterium | reverse complement strand
GAACCCAACTTCTCATGAATACCGGGTTCGTGATCGGCACGGGAGACCTTTCCGAACTGGCTCTGGGCTGGTGTACCTACAACGCCGACCACATGAGCATGTACAATCCGAATGCCAGCATTCCCAAGACGCTGGTTCGATTCCTGGTAGTCTGGGTGGCCGATAACGAATTTGCCGGCGAGGTTCGGCAAACGCTCCTGGACATTGCCGACACACCCATCGCTCCGGAATTACGCCCGACCGACGCTCGGGGGAACATCACGCATTCGACTGAAGGGGCCATCGGCCCGTACGAGTTGCACGACTTCTTCCTCTTCCATTTCCTCCGCTACGCAGCTCCGCCCGCTAAGATTCTGTTCCTGGCACAGCAGGCGACCTTCTCGCAGCCTTACACACCGGCCGAGTTGCGGAAGTGGTTGACCGTCTTCCTGCGGCGTTTCTTTGCCAACCAGTTCAAGCGCTCGGCGCTGCCGGATGGCCCGAAGGTCGGCTCGGTCAGTCTGTCGCCACGGGGAGACTGGCGAATGCCCTCCGATGCACAGGTTGCGCTTTGGCTACGCGATCTACCAGACTCGCCAACGCCGTAGAGTCTGCCTGATTCGACTTTTCACGAAGGCAGCCGGAATCTCTCGTGGAATAATTCCAGTTTCACCCTCAACTCACAGCAAGAGTCGTTCCGAAACATTGCGTGTGCATCAAGGATGATCACTCCGCAACCCTGTTCACGGACGCTTTGCTGAACAACCTCACGGGTTGCAGGAGCCTGTCGGAAACGGGCTGGCGGTACTCCACAAGGCGGATTGCGCGCTCGGGAACCGGATCTACCGGTATCCTGCGCTGATGATTGCGCCTGCGGAACGAGGTTGATCTGCTCGGAAGCGAGGTGTTGGTTTTCGGATTCGCTCGCGACGTATGACCTGGCTCCTGTCAGCGGCAGGGGCTTAACCCCGGACAATCTAGCCACCGAGGAGCTTGCCATGGCCCCGCCGCGTAGCCGCCGTAGGCTGAACCCATCCCAACCGCTGACCTATCGGTCGCTAACTCTGGAGCCACTGGAAGACCGGACTGTTCCATCGACCAGTACCGTGCAAACTCTGCTCGGCACGATTTCCTACGACCCAAGCCAGGCCAACCGATCGACGATCCTCGTTGGTTTTACCGATACAGTGTCCGATCACACCGGCTGGTCTGCTCTGGCCGGGACAACGGTTGCAACCCAGCTCGATCTGCTGCCAGGCTACTACATCGTCCAGCTGTCGCCGGACGTCTCCGTTGAGCAGGCCCTGTCCGCCTACGCGGCCTCCGGCGTGGTGGCCGAGGTCGCCCCGGATTTCCTGCTCACCGCCGAGGCGACTCCCAACGATCCGCAGTATCGGAATCAATGGGCGCTCGACAATGCCACCGGCGGCGACATCAGCGCCCCGGCCGCCTGGAACGTTACGCGCGGTTCCACACGCACCGTCGTCTCCGTGATGGACACGGGAATCGATTACAATCACGTCGATCTCTACAAGAACATCTGGATCAACCAGGGTGAGATTCCCACCACCAGGAAGGTGAATCTTCGAGATATCGACGGCGACGGAAAGATCACCTTCTACGATCTCAACGACACTCGCAATCAGGGCGTGGGCAAGATCACGGATCTGAATCACGATGGCCGGATCACCGCCGATGATCTGCTCGCTCCGATGGTCAAGAACAAGGCTGGCCAGGACACCGGCACCGGCGGCTGGGCCAACGGCATCTCCGAGGATGGAGATCGCTACGTGGACGATCTCGTCGGCTGGAATTTTGTCAACGATACCAACCGACCCATGGACGATAACAACCACGGGACGCACGTCGCCGGCATCATCGGGGCCTCTGGAAACAACGGGACTGGAGTAAGCGGCATCGCCTGGGTGACGCAGATGATGGCCGTCAAGTTCATGAACGCCAGTGGAAGTGGCAGCATTGGTAGTTTCATTGCCGGCCTCGATTATGCGGTGAAGAAGGGCGCGAACATCTCGAACAACAGCTGGGCGGGGGGAAACTACACGTCGTACCTCTACGACGCGATCGTGAACGCCCGGTCAAAGGGACATATCTTCGTCGCCGCGGCCGGAAATGCCGGAGTGAATATCGATCAGAATCCCACGTATCCCGCTTCCTACAACGTCAACAACGTGGTCGTGGTCGCCTCCACAAACCGTTCGGATTCCCTGTCGAGTTTCTCGAACTACGGTGCCCGCACAGTCGATGTGGCCGCTCCCGGAGAGGGGATTCTCAGCACCCTGCCGAAAAACCAGTACGGCGTGATGAGCGGAACGTCGATGGCCACGCCACAGGTAACCGGGACGCTGGCGTTAATCTGGGCGCAAAATCCAACCTGGAAATACGATCAGGTTATCAATCGCCTTCTTGCCACCGTGGACAAACGGAGTGGACTGACCGGGAAGGTTGCCTCCGGCGGACGAATCAACGCTGCCGCAGCTGTTGGAAGCGTCACCACGACCCAGACCCAGACCCCGACCCCGAATCAGGCCCCGCGAGTGCAGGCCGCCAGCGCCACCGGCAGCGCGAACAACACCCTGAACAAGATTACCATCACCTTCAGCGAAGCGGTCAATCCCACGACGATGACCACCAGTGCCATCCGGTTGACAGGACCGATTGGGAACGCCATCACCCTGAGTAGCATCAGGGCCGTTGCCGGGTCGAATAATTCCAAATGGGAGTTGAGCTTCCAGACCCAGATTGCTCCTGGCACGTACACGCTCCGGATTTCCAACACCGTCAAGGACCTCCAGGGAGCGGCGCTGGCGACCTATTCCACCACCTTCAGCATCACAAAGGCGACGACGACGAGCAACACCCAGAGTCAGCCGCTCCGGGACCACTCCTTCACCGCCTCGGCGATTGCGGTCAATCAGAATGTGCAGGTGCAGGACATCACCGTTCAGGTGAACATCCAACACAGCAACGACCGCGATCTGGTCCTCTACCTCCAGGCTCCCAGTGGCAAGAGGGTGATCCTGGCCAATGGCGTTGGTGGGTCCGGCGATGGATTCATCGGTACGAACTTTTCCGATGCCGCCAGTCAGAGCATCACCCAGGCGTCAGCTCCGTTCACAGGCACCTTCCGACCGGAGCAGGCACTCTCTGCCTTCCAGAACGATTCGGCACAGGGCAACTGGCTGCTCCTGATCCAGGATCTGACATCGGGCAACACGGGGACACTCCTTAACTGGTCGCTGACGATCAACGCGACGAACGCCCAGCCCCTCTCGGCGCAGGGTGGCGCGATTCAGAGCATCTCTGAAGGGACCGTTCCCGATCTCTCGACGAACTTCGGCGCGATGCCGGCCTCTCCGTTGTCGGACCTACCTGAGCCGGCCACGCTGACCACCACGGTGAGCGGGCCGGGCCTGATCGGGATGCAACTGGTTTCGCCAGTGACCCAGCCCGGGCCGATCCTGCGTTCGAGTGGTTCCTCTCAGCGCTGGCTGGGGCGAGATCTCCAGGACGTGGGCGTCGTCCACCGGATCGAACCGTCGCCGGACCACGCTCCGGTCGCGGAAGAAGAGTCACTTAACGACCGGGTGGTGAGCGATCTGGTCTTCCAGAAAGCCGATCCGCGAATCGACTGGGAGAGCGAACTCCCGACTGAATCAACCGCCCCGGACGCGACCCCTGAGGGCCTGGAGAAAATCTGGACTGAACTGTCCTGATTGGCCACTTGAATCGATTCGCAAGAAGACCGGTCGGGAGTCGTCCCGTCCGGTCTTTCTCTTTTCCGGTCGAACCCGGCCCGTTTGCGGCCAAAAACGCCAACGGCCAGCGAACCTCTATGGAGAGATTCGCTGGCCGTGACCGCGTCAGATCGCTCCGCCCGTCACTTCGCAGCCTTTTTCTTCTCGATCAATCGGTCACGGAGTCGGTGAAGGAAATGCTGATGGGTCGGCTCGGCCGGGGCGACCGCCGGCGCGGGAGTCGCAGCCGGGGTCCCGCAGGAGGAGCAACCGCCAGTTGCCGGCGACGCGGCGTTCGGATCGGACGTGACGACCGAATCGAAGGGCGAGTTGCCGACCGGACCGGCCATGATCCCCGGCGAACCGGCGGTCACCGGAACGACCACATAGTAGCCCGGCGGAGTGAAGGCGTTGTAGGGCTTCTCACAGTTGCAGTAGATGCAACTCTTGGTGAAGAACGACTTGGTGAACAGGCCGAACGTTCCCGCCTGAGCCGGCGACACGGACAGCCCCATTCCCAGGGCCGCCAGGAAAGCGGCACGCAGAAGCCATTTCATCTCATCCCCTCCGTGGTGATATCATTCCGGTACGCGATTCAACCAAGTGTACCCGCGCCCCGGAGGCTTCTCTGGCCTGGGCGGCCCCTTTCCGGCCGGGTTGTCCGCCCGGTTCGCGGCAGGTTAGCGAGAACCGGCCGTCTTTGCCCAATCGGTCCTGCCTGGCCGAGAAAAAAGCTACCCTCGTCGGCGGAGCGGGCGAGCGATACAATACACTTTTCCTTCTTTCCTCGTCCGAAGTGGAAAGCGTCATGGGTGTCGCTCAGCGGATTGGCTTTCTCGGAGCCGGCCAGATGGCCCAGGCTCTGGCGCGCGGCTGGCTGGCCGCCGGCCTCGTCGAACCGGCTCGGGTCCTGGCCAGCGACACCGTTGCGACCGTACGCGATCAGTTCAGCCAGGCAACCGGTAGCGGTTGTGTCGCCGACAACGGCGCGGTCGTCGATCGCAGCGAGGTGCTGATCCTGGCGGTCAAGCCGCAGTCGATGCCGGGCCTGCTCGGCGAAATTCGCTCTCGCGTGAAACCGGACCAATTGGTGATCTCCATCGCCGCCGGGGTTTCGCTGGGAACGTTGCGGAATGGCCTCGGACCGGCGGGGCGGCTGGTTCGCGTCATGCCCAACACGCCCTGTCTCGTCGGTGCCAGCGCGACAGCCTACGCCCTGGACGTCAGTGCCACGACTTCGGATGGCGAATTTGTCGGGGACCTGTTTCGTGCCGTCGGGCGGGTGGTTCGGCTCCCGGAGGGGTTGCTCGATGCCGTGACCGGCCTGAGTGGTAGCGGGCCGGCGTTCGTCTATCTGATGATCGAGGCCCTGGCCGATGGCGGCGTGCGAGTGGGTCTGCCTCGCGATGTCGCCTTGACGCTGGCGGCGCAGACGGTCCTCGGTGCGGCCCGCATGGTGATGGAAACGCAGACGCATCCCGGTCCGCTCAAGGATCGGGTCGCCAGTCCAGGCGGGACCACGATCGCCGGCCTCCATGCCCTGGAACGCGCCGGCGTCCGCGGGGCGTTCATGGATGCGGTCGAGGCCGCCACCCACCGGGCCAGGGAATTGTCTGAGACACCGACTTGACCGGAACGGATGCCCTTCCCTCTAGTTTTGATCCCCTCGGAGCGTGCAGCGCATGAGCATCGTTCCCGACAGTGAGAAGATTCTGATCCTCGACTTCGGCTCGCAGTACGCCCAGCTGATCGCCCGTCGGGTGCGCGAGCAGAACGTCTTCTGCCAGATCGTGCGTCACGACCTGCCCGCGGCGCGGATCAAGGAACTCGCCCCGAGCGGCCTGATCTTCTCCGGCGGCCCTTCCAGTGTCTACGAGCCGAACGCGCCGCGCTGCGATCCGAACCTGTTTCAGCTCGGTATCCCGGTCCTCGGCATCTGCTATGGCATGCAGCTCGCTTGCCAGGCCCTTGGCGGTCAGGTCAAGCCGGCCCCGTCCCGCGAGTATGGCCGGGCTCTGTGCCGAATTCGTGAGCCGAACGACCTGTTCCAGGGCGTGCCCACGGAAACCAGCGTCTGGATGAGCCACGGCGACCAGGTGCAGAGCCTGTCGGCCGACTTCGTCGCCCTGGCCGCCACGGACACCTGCCCGCTGGCAGCCGTGCGTCATCGCACCCGGCCGGTCTACGGCCTCCAATTCCATCCGGAGGTCGCCCACACGCCCTTCGGCGGAGCCATCCTGCACAACTTCCTGGCCACGGTCTGCGGCTGTCGCGGACTGTGGAAGGTCGCCTCGTTTCTGGAAAATACGGTCGCCGATCTGCGTCAGAGGATCGGCTCGGCTCGGGTCATCTGCGGTCTGTCCGGCGGCGTCGATTCGTCGGTGACGGCCGCGCTCCTGAACCGCGCCGTCGGCCAGCAGGTCTCCTGCATCTTCGTGGACAATGGCCTGCTTCGTCGCGGTGAGAATGAGGCCGTCCGGAAGACGTTCTCCGGCGTCTTCCAGACCGATTTGCACGTTGTCGATGCCAGGGCTCGGTTCCTGGCCGCCCTGGCCGGGATTACCGATCCGCAGGAGAAACGTCGGCGCATCGGTCACGTCTTCATCGACGACTTCAAGGACGAGGCCCGGCACACTCCCGACGCCCGCTCCCAGGCCCAGTGCACACACTACCCCGAATTGACCGAGACCCACC
>CAYYJM010000225.1:6333-10907 GCA_964471755.1 uncultured Alcaligenaceae bacterium | reverse complement strand
TCGCCCGGGTTCTGTTTCCGCGTTTCACGGCCCGACTTCGGAAGCGGTTCGGTCGGTTCGTCCAGACGCCGCCGAAGACGCGACTGCACCTCAATCGCCAGGCGGCAGCTCCCGGACCAACCAGCGACGGCCTCGGCTTCTCGCTCGCCGAGCGGATCGACATCGGCGAGCGACTGCTGCGCGACATCAGCCTGACCACGGGATTCGCACGCCTCGTCGTTCTCCTCGGCCACGGGTCGAGCAGCCTGAACAATCCGCACAAGTCGGCCTATGACTGTGGCGCGTGCGGCGGCAGTGCTGGTGCGCCGAACGCCCGGGCGATCGCCGCCATTCTGAACGATCCGCTGGTGCGTGCGGAACTGACCCGGCGTGGCATCGCAGTTCCCGCCGAGACGCACTTCCTCGGCGCTCTGCACAACACCTGCAATGACAGCGTGACCTGGGCCGACATCGACCAGGTGCCGCCGACCCATCGCGAAGAGTTCGAGCGGATCGTCCAGGAGATCGAGGCGACCTGCGATCGGAATGCGCACGAGCGCTGTCGGCGTTTCCTGTCCGCCCCTCCGGAGTTGTCCTTCGAGGCGGCCCGCGAACACGTCGAGGCCCGGTCGGAGGATCTGTCCCAGACGCGGCCCGAACTCGGTCATGCGACCAACGCCCTCTGCCACGTCGGCCGACGAAGTCGGACGCGCGGTCTGTTCCTTGATCGTCGGGCCTTCCTGGTTTCCTACGATGCCGCCCGGGACACGCCGGACGCCGCGATCCTGATCCGCCTGATGGGAGCCGTCTTCCCGGTCTGTGGCGGCATCAACCTGGAGTACTACTTCTCGCACGTCGATCCGGTCGGCTGGGGATGTAACAGCAAGCTGCCGCACAACATCACGTCGATGCTGGGCGTCATGGATGGAGCCGCCAGCGATCTGCGGACGGGTCTGCCCTGGCAGATGGTCGAGATCCACGAACCAGTTCGGCTCCTGCTCATCGTCGAGGCGACTCCGGAGACCCTGCTCCACGTTCTCGACGCCCTGCCGGCGGGTGGACAGTTGGTCCGCAACGGCTGGGTCCAACTCGTCAGTCAGCATCCCGAGACGGGCCAGTTCCAGATCTTCCAGAAGGGGGAGTTTCGGCCCTACCAGCCGGGGAGCGATCGCCTGGGAGTGGTCCAGTCGTCGGTGGACTGGTATCGCGGCTGGCGCGATCATCTCGAATTCGCCCGGATCGAGCCGGTGACGACCGAGGAGGCCAGTCATGGCTGAGCTGGACCTGTGGCTCCGGGGCCTGGCCGTGGTGGTTGTGGTGCTTCCGGTGGCTCTGCTGATCGTGATCGCCTTCCCTGCCCTGCTGGGCGGACAGCTGACCGAGCGTGCGACGACTCAGGTGGTACAGCTCGCCAACGGCCTGGGCGTGCTGACCGTCGCGGCCGTGGCCGTGATCATGGTCGCAGCGGGACTGTCGGACTACACCCTGACTCTGGGGGAGTGGGTCACCGTCCCGCACTACCACTTCTCGATCAAGTTCATCTTCGACGGTCTGTCGCTGCCGATGGTCCTGCTCACGTTCGTGCTGTGCGGCACGATCGGGGCCTTCACGGGGCAGTATCTGCACCGGGAACCGGGCTTTGGCCGCTTTCACGTCCTGTATGCAATCTTCGTGGTCGGCATGGTGGTCGCGTCCCTGGCCGGCACGATCGAGACGCTGTTTGCCGGCTGGGAACTCGTCGGCCTGTCGTCGGCCCTGCTGGTGGCCTTCTTCCATGAGCGACCGGCTCCGGTTCGCAACGGGCTCTGGGTCTGGGTGATCTACCGCATCTCCGACGCCGCCCTGCTGCTGGCGGCCATCGTGCTGCATCACACGACCAGCGAGGGAGATTTCGGTCGGCTGCTCAGTCTTCAGTCGTGGGCCGAAGGGCCGGTGGTGTTGCCGGACTACCAGGTGCTGTTGATTGGCGGCCTGCTGCTCCTGGCTGCGGCCGGAAAGTCGGCCCTGATCCCGTTCTCGGGCTGGCTGCCCCGAGCGATGGAAGGGCCGACGCCGTCGAGTGCCATCTTCTACGGCTCGCTCTCGGTCCACCTGGGCGCGTACCTGCTGCTGCGGCTGGGGCCGGTGCTGGACGATTCGCTCGTGCTGTCGCTGATCGTGGCCGCCCTTGGCCTGGCCACCGCCCTTTACGCCGTCCTGGTCGGCAGCGTCCAGACGGACATCAAATCGGCCCTGGCCTTCGCCGCCTTGACACAGGTCGGTTTGATCGTGGCGGAAATCGGCTTCGGTCTGCGCTGGATTCCACTGATCCACCTGATCGGCCACGCCTCGCTGCGGACCTTGCAGTTTCTGCGGGCCTCGTCGCTGTTGCAGGACTACCGCGTGCTGGAGAACGCCATCGGTGGTCAGCTCCCCTCCGGCACGGGCTGGTTCAGTCGTCAGCTGCCGGGGTCGGTTCGCCGCTGGGTGTATCGCGCGGCCCTGGAGCGCGGCTACCTGGACGCTCTGTTGATGGACTTCGTTGCCACTCCGTTCCTGCGATTATTCCGGGGATGCGATCGGCTCGAACGGGCCTGGACCGATTTCCTGAGCGGAACGCCGTCGCGGGAATCGGACGTGGTGGACATGCATCCGGAAGAGCCCGGGGAGACGGTATGAACTGGCAAGCCTGGCCCTGGGTCGAACTGTCGGTGCTGATCCCGCTGATCGGAGCCGGCCTGGTTTCTCTGGCCCGTCGTCGGAGCGTGGCCTTCCGCCTCTGCCTGGCCTTCACGTCGGCCGCGTTCCTCTGCTCGCTGCTCGCCTCCGGGGCCTTTTATGCGACCGGGCCGACGCCGAGCAGTTGGCTGAGTCTCTCCGGTCGGCCGATCTTCCAGCTCGACACGCTCAGCGCTCCGCTGCTGCCGCTGGTGGCCCTGCTCCATTTCGTCACCGCCCTGGCGACCGCTCGCACGAAAATGGGGCGAGTGGCCTTCGGCTGGCTCCTGGCCAACGAGGCTCTCCGTCTGGGGACGTTCGCGACGCTGGTGCCGTGGGTGCTGATCGGTTTGCTCTCGCTGAGCATGATTCCGCCGTGGCTCGAGCTGCGCTGGCGGCGCAAGCCGACGCGGGTCTACGCCTTGCATGCGACCCTGTTCGTGGTGCTGCTCGTCGGTGGCTGGGCTCTCGTCGATCCGGCCGATCTCGGCCCTGGAGCGCAGCCGGGAACGAGGACCGCCTGGGCGACGGTTCCGCTCATGCTGGCCATCCTGCTTCGCAGCGGTACGGTGCCGGCCCACTGCTGGATTGTCGATCTGTTCGAGCATGCCTCGTTCATCACGGGCTTGCTGGTCGTCACGCCGATCACTGGCGTCTACGCTGCTTTACGACTGCTGCTGCCGATCGCTCCGGACGTGGTCTTGCAGGGGATCGGCCTGGCGTCGCTGGTGACGGCGGTCTACGCCGCTGGCATGGCCGTGGTTCAGCGGGAGGCCCGGCGATTCTTCGCCTACTCCTTTGTCAGCCATGCGTCGCTGGTCCTCGTCGGTCTGGAACTGCATACGCCGATCAGTCTGACGGGAGCGTTGTGCCTGTGGATCTCGGTCGCCCTGTCCCTGGCCGGCCTGGGCCTGACGCTGCGCGCTCTGGAGGCTCGCTTCGGACGCATGTCGCTGGCCGACTATCACGGTCTGTACGAACACGCGCCGACGCTGGCGGCCTGCTTCCTGCTGATGGGCCTGGCGAGCGTCGGCTTTCCGGGGACGCTTGGCTTCATCTCGGCCGAGTTGCTGGTGGACGGAGCGATCGAGGCCAACCCCTTCGTGGGCCTGGCGGTGATCCTGGCGGGTGCCCTGAATGGCATTGCCGTGGTGCGGGTTTATCTGCTCCTGTTCACCGGCCGACGCTACCGTTCGGACTTCTCCATCTGGCTCACGACGCGTGAATCGTTGGCTTTCCTGATCCTGATCGCTCTGGTCCTGATCGGTGGTCTGTTCCCGCAGCCGGGCGTCGCCTCACGCTACCAGGCGGCCCGGGATCTGCTCCAGACCCGGACTCCTGGTCCGCCAGCGGAGCCCGACGGTGAGTCCTTGTGAGGGGGAAGCGGGACAGTACACCGCGATCCGCGCCTCGGCATCGATCCGGTCCCCTGCCGACGCGGCTGGCTCCCCGGTTTCAGGCGAGGAAGACGCCGCCGGTGAACGACGGATCGAAGGCGAACAGCAGGTTGCTCTGTTCCAGGGTGTCGCCATCGAAGACGGCCACCGCGGAGTCGCCGCCGGGGCCCTGGCCGACGAACAGGTCCAGGTCGCCATCGTCGTCATAGTCCCAGGCCGAGACGCGGACGCCGCCGGTGAACGACGGATCGAAGGCGATCACCGTCGCCAGTGGAGTTGGCGAACCGAACGAAAAGACCTCGACCTGCGGCGGCCCACCGGCTCCGAGGCCGATGATGATGTCAAAGCGGCCATCGCCGTCGAAGTCGCCCGCGCTGACGTACAGACCACCGGTCACGCCGCCGGGGTCGGAGACCGGGACGGTGCCGAGGAAGGTGCCATCATGGCCGGTGTAGACCTCGACCGTGAGCGGATCGCCGTTTCCCGAGCCGGCAATGATGT
>CAYYJM010000225.1:0-6323 GCA_964471755.1 uncultured Alcaligenaceae bacterium | reverse complement strand
GTTGATGCTAGGGCGCGCCCTGACTTCTGCGACAATGTCACAGCCGACGCCCCTCAGAGCGACGCGGTCGCCGCCCGGGAAGGAGGGCGTGAACGGATTGATCGTCTGTTCGAGAGCGAAGGTCACGCCATCGAAGACGCGGATCTCGGGCGCAGCGCCTGCATCGCGTGAAACGATGATCTCGGCGAGGCCGTCGCCGTCGAGGTCGCCCGCGGCGACGAACAGCCCGCCGGTCCAGCCGCCGAACGGATCGAACTCGCCGAGGAGGTCACCCATGACGCCGTCGAAGATGCGGACGAGGACGCCGTCGGGCCCGGCTCCCGGAGCGGCGACGATGTCGGTGAAGCCGTCGTCGTTGAAGTCGGCCGTGGCGACCCGGACACCACCGAGGAAGTTCTCATCGTAGACCTGGATCACGATGGCTTGCAGGGTGACCGGATCGATCACCTGGACGATGGGCGCGTTGCCGGCGTCGGGGGCGATCAGCATGCCCTGGCGTTCGTTGCCCTTGTAGGTGATGCGGTACACCTTGTCGGCAGGGACGATCCCGCCGGTCCAGCCCCCTCCGATCGCTGGAATGAAAACAGAGCGCGGCTGGACCGGCGCTACCCACTTGCTGTACTGAATGAGATTGAAGGAAGCGTTCTGAGCGGGCTCCTGCCCGTTGATGACCCTCACGGAGGGGACGAAATCTTCCTGGACAGTCACGGTCGATTCGGGGGTGGAATTCACGCGGATCAGGTCGCTGTTGGGGTTGTTACCGGGCGCAATGTCGAAGCCCGGTCGGTCGAAGAGTGTGAGATTGCCGTTGATGACGAGGGAGCCGATCTCGCCGACGCCGCCAGGAGCGAGGTCGGCTCCCTGGTTGATCGTGAGGTTCCCCGTAACGTAGCTGGTGCCCTTGTTGTAAAATGTGCCACCTTCGACGACGTATGTCCTGCCGCCCGTTTCGAGGGTCATGCCCGCTTCGAGATACGTCGCGGCGTAGCCGACCTGGCGCAAACTGGGCCCGGTCAACCGCAGATGGCCGAGCATGACTTCCAGGTAACCTCGGTTCTCGAAGTTGACCTCGAGGGTCGCGCTGCCGAGGACTTGCGGCGTACCGATGAGGGCCATCAGCTTGCCGGCCGCCATGTTGACGAGATTCGGTTGCAAGTTCGGAGGCAGGTTGGGATCTCGGGCGAGATTCCCGTTGGTGACCCACAGCTGGGCACGATTCTGCTCCGGAGTATTGATGTCATCGGTTCCGTTAGTGATCGTGACGTTACCCACTGACACGGTCGCCTCGGTCGCAATGTTAAGCCGGCCAAGGTTCACGATCGAGACACCGAGCTTGCCCTCGGCGACGTTTCGCAGGGTGAAAGTACTCCCCAGGTTGATCTGCATGGTGCCGCCGCCCGCGAAGTTGCCGCTGGACCAGACGGCCACCCCTTTCGCGATCACGAGCTGCTGCCCGCCGAAGTTGATCGATGAGGTGGGGCCACCTGCGAAGGAACTGAAGCTGTTCGCGCCGTTGCCCAGTGTTAGCTTGGCGTCCGGCGCATTGGTGATCGTCAGCGTGCTGGTGAACCCTTGATTGACAGTCAGTTCCGCGATGTTCACCAGGGACGTGATCGTGACCGGCGTGTTCCCGGTAATGGTCGCGGTGTCATTGACGGTAGGGACCGCTTTCTGGTTTGGGTTCGGTTGCAACCAGTTATCGACATCGTTCCAGTTGGTGCTGGTCTCGCTTCCCCCCGACCAGGTGAACGCGGCCGGGGCGAGTCGATCTTCCAGCGATTCGAGGTAGGGCAGCGCAGTCGGCTGGCGCATCTGGTTGCGGACTTGCAAGGCTCTCGCGATGAGCCGGGACCAGAATCTGACCAGAGATTGCAGCATCAGGGTTCTCCTTCAGAGTTGAAGTTATCCTTCGGGTGCTTGCTCGACACGTTCAATGGTCGGGCGGGACATCTGACCCCAGAATCGTTTTGATCGCCTTAAGGGCAGCCATTTTTACATTCAGTGTTGAACCTAGAGGGGCCTCTTTAGCGCTTTTCTGCAAGAGTGGTACAAAGCGCCTCGCCCTGGTACCGAATCTCTCCAAGGCCAGGATCGTGCGGAGACGATTCAGTTCCGAGAGCATTTCGTTCTGGAGGATATCGGAAATGGCTTCCAACGCAGCTTCGGATTGGCTGATTTTCACAAGATTCTCTGCGATGAACCCGCCGTACTCAGTCGTCGTCTTATTGTCGCTTCTCATGCGGTGGATCACAGACTCCGCCAGCTCCGTCCTTGGCCCGATCTCAGCCAGGCCATGCAGGGCACTGAGCCAGACGGGACCACGACCCGGACAAAGACCTTTATCGCTTTCAACCATGCGAACTAACACTTGCACCAGCACATCGGGATCGAACCCGCCAGAAGTGCTGGACCAGGCGGCAGTTTGCCGAACCTCCGGACTCGGGTCGGACAACGCTCGCAGGAGAAATGGCAGCACCACATTTCGATCCTTCTCGACGCCCAAGAGAGCAAATACCACCCGCCGCCGCACGTCCATTAGCTCGTGACGCATCAGCGGCCCGAGATTCGCCACCGTCCCGATCTTCAACTTCGCGACCGCCTCGAAGGCGAACTCTCTCACGATGACGGATTCGTCAGTCAACACCTTCAGGATGGCGTCGCCCGTGGCCGGTTCGAGCGATTTCAAGTTCCCCAGTTCTCGCACCGCTCCGGCTCGGACACCTGGCTGTCGGGCCATCAAGAGGCAATCCCGGCGGTACGCTTCCACTCGCTCGATTGGCCGGCGATCCGGACGGATGCCGACCGACACCTTCCGGAAGCACGGCCGGACTCTCCGAATCGGATCGACCGGCCAGCGTATCCAGAACTGCTTCTTGTCCCGGTGCGGATCGCCCCACCAGCTCTCCCAGATCGGCTTGCCGTTCCGATCAACTTCCCACAGACGGTCGCTGACGGTACACAGATAACCGTCCTCCGTCGCGACCATGGTTTCGCATCCACCCGGCACGGTGACGGTGTATTTCACCTCGCTCTGGTCGTCCATTTCCAATGCCTTGCCCATCGTGGCGTTGGTCAAGTTCCAGCGGCCCGAATCGAGTATCTTTAGTCTCAGCAGGGATCCGTTTGGGCCGAGTACCTCGGGGACATCGACGCGAATCTCTCGGTCTCGACCCATCCCAACACTCGCGTGGGGGAGCTTGTAACAGAGAGCCCGCTTGACGCCGAAAGGGATCCCTGTCGATAACCTCACCCCCAGGCCATCCGGCAGGAGTTGCCAGGGGTAATACTGCACGATCTGGGTCTGTTCCTCACCGGAGTTGCGGTAGTCCTCGTTATCAGGGCCAATGACCTGGATCCGACCCGGATATCCCGAGACGAATGTTCCGCCCCAGATCAAACGCCGGCAATACCAATAACCAGAGGAGATATGAGCATCGCTGGCCCTGCGCGGCAAACCCCAGACCATCCCGCCATCGGGCTGATGTTCGACGACGCGCAGCAGAGGTTTCCCTTCGGCGTCGATCACTTCCTGGATTGGGGCCTCATACAGCAGGGTGTTGCCGGAGGCCAGCATGTGCAGGTCGAACAGTTCGCGGGATTCGCTCGCACGCCACCAATGAGGAGCGCCATCGCAACCGAGTACGGCAAGCCGGCATGGGTGTGTGGATCGGGTTTCGCAGTAGGCCAGGAACAGGCCCGGCGGTCGGCAGAAGCGGCGAGCCGGGGCGATTTTCCCCACCGGCGGTTTCCAGGCTCGCCACGCCGTCTGACAGGCCCGACGGTCCTCGGCCTTGCCGGCACCAATCCGTTCCAGCGGCCCCTGACCATCGCTCCACCAGATCAGCAGTTCTTCGGCCTGCCACGCCAGCGGTAACGGTTCCGCGTCGAGCAACTCGATCAGCGTCGCGATGCCGGCCGTCTCTCCCGCGCCGAGCAGACCCTGGGCCGTCCGCAGTCGCACCTCAGCCGAGCCGTCCTTCAGAGAACCCTTCGCCGTGTCCTGTTGTTTCGCGTCGCCGTACCGGGCCAGGAGACACGCTGCGGCGGCGCGACGGGCCGCCATCCGGTCCTTCAGATAGGGTTCCAGAACGCGAAGGTTCTCGGGCTTCGTGCCCACCACTTTTTCCAGCGTCAGCCAGGTGAAATCGTCCAGCTCCATGTCGGGAGCGACGACCGGAAGAATCGCCAGGATGGCCGTGATGGCTGCTTCGTCGCTCCGCTCGCGCAGCACCCGCAGCGCCGTCCAGACGCGATCGTAGTGACTCCAGACCTCGACGATGGCCTCGTAACACCGTGCCGCCTGTCGGACGATCTCGGCGTCTCGGTTCCTCCGCGCCGCCTCCAGGGCCGGGATCGCCAGCGGGCCAAGCGTCCGCAGCACCTTGTTCGCCGCCTCGCGCTTCTCGAAATCATCATCGCCGAGTTGCTTGATCAGGGCTGGGATATCGCCCACGTCCGCGTTGGTTGGGCTCAGGCTCAACAGAAAGTCCGCCGCCTCCTTTGCCGACTTCTCCGCAGGCGCGGCCGGCTTCGGTGGCTCGGCGTCCACGCCAAGAGTGAACGCCAACCCGACGACGAGACTCAGCGCGACAAGCGTACGAATAATGGGTGTCATCCTCGAACCTCCCTGTCGGAGACGGGTGAAATGTGGGAGTGGTGCATACTTTACGGGGGGGGGGGGGCTCCCGACGCAAGAACATTTTCCCCGATTTCTCTGGACACGCACAATCCCGATCCTCTCGCCAGCGAAGCCCGAAGGTGAATCCTTGCGAGCGGGCGGTGAGCCTGGTAGAAGAGAAGACGCCTCGGCGTGAGAGGCCGCCACACCCCAACGGAGACAGCGATGGCACGCATGGGCGTTCTCTGCCTGGCCGGGTTGCTCATGGCCGCGTTCGGCGGCATCGCCCGAGAACCGGCCGGCGGCCTGCGCGACGAGGTCCGCCAGGCCCTCAGGAAGGCGGCCGAGTTCTATCACGGAAAGGTCGCCAGCCACGGCGGCTACGTCTACTTCTACTCCCTCGATCTGAAACAGCGCTGGGGCGAAGGCAAGGCGACGCCCGACATCCTCTTCGTGCAGCCGCCCGGGACGCCGACCGTCGGCCTGGCATTCCTCCGCGCCTACGAGGCGACCGGCGACCGCTTCTATCTCGACGCCGCTCGCGAGGCGGCCACGGCCCTCCTCCACGGCCAACTCGAATCCGGCGGCTGGACGCAGACCATCCATTTCGCCCCGAACAAGAACGCCGGCAAGTATCGCAATGGCAAGGGCGGCCGGCGAAACACCTCGTCGCTCGACGACGATCAGACGCAGTCCGCCCTGCGGTTTATCATGCAGATCGACCAGGCCCTTGGTTTCAAGGATGCCGCCATCCATGAGGCCGTGAAGTATGGCCTCAACGGCCTGCTCAAGGCGCAGTTCGCCAACGGCGGCTTCCCGCAAGTCTGGGTCGGTCCCGTCGAGCCGCAGGGTCGAGCGAAGGCCCGCTATCCCGACTCCGACTGGACGACCGAGGGCCGGGTCAAGAACTACTGGGACTACTACACCCTGAACGACGGCCTCGCCGGCACCGTCGCCGAGACGCTCATCCTCGCTCATCGAGTCTACAAGGAGGATCGCTACCGGGCCGTCCTGGAGAAACTCGGCGACTTCCTGATCCTGGCCCAGATGCCGGACCCGCAACCGGGCTGGTGCCAGCAGTATAACGACGCGATGCACCCGATGTGGGCGCGAAAGTTCGAGCCGCCCGCGATCACCGGCGGCGAGTCGCAGGATGTGATGGAGACACTTATCCGCATCGCCCGCACCACCGGCCAGAAGAAATACCTGGAGCCGATCCCGCGAGCCCTCGCCTACTTCCAGAAATCGCTTCTGCCCGATGGCAAGGTCGCACGCTACTACGAGCTGAAGACGAACCGTCCCCTCTACATGGACAGCAACTACCAGCTGACCCACGACGACACGACGGCTCCATCGCACTACGGCTGGAAGCAGTCCGCCCGTTTCAAACGGATCGAGAAGGAGTATCAGGACGCGAAGAACGGCGTCCCGGAGCGTGAACCGGGCAAGGTCAAGGAAGCGGAGGTCCGCAAGATCCTGGAATCGCTCGATGGCGAGGGCCGCTGGATCTCGGCGTATGACGGTGCGGGACTGGTCGGTCAGCCGAAGTTCGAGCGCGGTTTCCGCTACCTCTCCAGTGCCGTCTTCAGCCGAAACGTCGAGACGTTGAGCCGCTACCTGGCGGCGACGAAGTAGTCAGAGCCACGCACACAGCGAGGCCGCAGGCCGAGCGGAGTAAGCGCACCACGACCTGCACATCAGGGCG
>CAYYJM010000224.1:8359-10960 GCA_964471755.1 uncultured Alcaligenaceae bacterium | reverse complement strand
TGGCCGGCGCTCTGCTGCTGGGCAATCCACTGTTCGCGCTCAGTGCCATGCGCTGCCTGCCGGACATCTGGCTCTGCCTCTTCCTGATGATGAGTGCCTACGGGGCCCTGGGGCGAATGATCCTGACGCAGCCGCGCGCCGGACACGCCCTGCTGCTCTACGTCGGTGCCGGGCTGGCGGTAGCCACCAAGGGCACGCCCGCCCTGGCGTTCCTTGGCTTTCTCGGCCTGTTCGCCCTCGCCAATCCCTGGCGGCCGCTGTGCTGGCGACGACTGCTCCACTGGCCCAGCCTGCTCCTGGGTCTCGGCCTCGGCGGAGCCTGGTTCGTCGCCGTCGCTCTGACGCATGGCAACCTCAGTGCCCTCTGGACCGATCAGGTCGCCGCGCGGGTGTCGCGTGATCCCTGGCTGATCGCCTCGCGCGTGCCGCTCGCTCTGGGACTGCTCGCTCTGATGGCCTCGCCCATTCTGTTGCCCCTGTGGTTCCGACGTGGCCTCAGTCACGGGCTGATGCCCGTCAGTCCTCGCCAGCGGCTGGCCGGCGGCTTCATCCTGGCCTGGACGGTCTTCAGCGTCGTGCTGACGGCCTGCACCTTCAACTTCTCCATCCGCTACCTGCTGCCGGTCTTTCCCCTCGTGGCCGTCTACCTCGCTCTGACGCTCGATCAGGCGGACGGCGTGGCGATCCAGACGTGGTTCCGCTGGGTCTTCACTCTGCCGCTGGGTCTGCTGGCGGTCGTCTGGCTGGGCTCGACCGTCATCTGCTGGCAGCTTGGCCCGACGCTCCTGGAGCTGGCCGCCGCCGTGGGCCTGGCCGGCTGCATCGGCCTGCTGGGCTGGGTTGGTCTGCGTGGTCCCTGGCCCGGTCCGGTCTGGGCCTCCGGTCTCGCCATCCTGCTCCTCCTGCCGGCGGCCTACAGTGGAGCGAGCAAGATCACTCAGCCCGACATCGGCGAGCAGCTCGCGGATCGACTCTGCGCGGAGGGCCTCGACAACCGGGCCAGCGCCGGCTTCGTGGGCCGACCGGGCCGGGCCAGCCGGATTCGCCTGGGCATCCCGCTCGACGCCCACCTGTATCAGTGGGAGCGCTTGCCGGCCTTGCAGTCGGCCCATCTTCCCTCGGGCCTGGAAATGCCCCGTGTTCTCTGCGTTCCCGCCGTGGTGGCCGAGACGCTGCCGCACGATCAGTACGAGATCCGACCCGGCGGGAGTACGTTCCATCCGCCGGGAGCCCGCGGCCTGGTGTGGGCCTTCGTCCACGGTCGGCTCAAGGAGTACGTGGAGCAGCATCAGGAGCATTACGCCATCGCCACGCGGCTCGATTCACAGTGAGCGGAGCGACGCCAGCTCGTAGGATACCAGCAGAGTCGAACGCCACCCCGACGAGCGAGACGATGCACCCTGCACCCCGAGCCGCGTACGTCCACGTGCCGTTCTGTGCCCGGCGGTGCGGTTACTGCGACTTCGCCATCGCCGTCGGCCGGATGTCGAGCATGGCTCTCTACGTCGAGGCCCTCGGCGAGGAGCTGGCCCGGCTCGGCCGACCTCGATCGGTGGACACGATCTTTCTCGGCGGCGGCACGCCCAGCGCGCTGCCGCCGACCTTGCTGGCACGTCTGCTCGATCTGCTCCGCCGCTGGCTGCCGCTGGCTCCCGACGGCGAATGGTCCCTGGAGGCCAATCCCGACGACCTCGACGACGAACGCCTGGCGATCCTCGCCACGGCGGGCGTCAATCGTCTGAGTGTCGGCGTGCAGTCCTTCCAGCCCGGCGTACTGGCCCTGCTCGACCGCAGCCATCGGGCCGAGGAGGTGCCCGCCGTGATCGAGCGCGTTCGTCGTCACATCCCGCGCGTGTCGCTCGATCTGATCTTCGGCGCACCCGGCCAGACGGCGGCGATGTGGCGTGACGATCTGACCCGCGCCCTGGATCTGGGCATCGGTCATCTCTCGACCTATGGTCTGACCTACGAGACGGGAACGTCGCTCTGGAAGGCTCGCCGTGATGGCCAGCTCACGCCCCTGACCGAGGACGCCGAGTTGACGCTCTACGAGCTGGCCCAGGACGTTCTCGCCGAGGCCGGCTGGGACCACTACGAGATTTCGAGCTTCGCCGCACCGGGCGAGCGCTGCCGACACAATCAGGTGTACTGGGCCGGCGACACCTACTTCGGTTTCGGCATGGCTGCGGCGTGGTATCTCGACGGCGTCCGCGGCAAGAATCTGGGCAATCTCGAAGCCTACCTGCGGGCCGCCCTGACGGGAGACGATTTCGCCAGCCAGCGTGAGACGCTCGACCCGGAAGCGCGCGCTCGCGAGACGCTGGCCCTGAATCTGCGGCGCACGCTCGATGGCGTCGTTCGGGAAGAGTTCCACCGACGCACCGGCTTCCCTCTGGACGCCCTGGCCGGTGAGCCGATTGCGCGGCTCGTCGAGCAGGGTTTCCTGCTCGATACCGGCGATCGGGTGCGTCTGAGTCGTCGCGGCAAGGCCGTCGCCGACGCGGTGATCGAGCGGCTGCTGTGAACGTCGTCACAGGTCCACGTCGAACACGACGATCTTCCCTCGGCCGCTGCCGCCGGCGGCACGCATGCCGTCCGGGG
>CAYYJM010000224.1:0-8349 GCA_964471755.1 uncultured Alcaligenaceae bacterium | reverse complement strand
GATCATCGGGCCGAGTTCCCAGTCGTATCCGGCCGCCTCGCTCCAGCCATCGACGGCGACCAGACGAACCGTGGCATCGTTACAGGCATGGACCAGGTGGCGACCGTCCGGCGCGAAGGCGACGTCCTTGTACTTCCGGGAGGGATGTTGTAACCGCGTCACCACCGTACCATCGGCCACGTTCCACACGATCAGGGTTCGGCCACAGGCACCGGCCAGGAGTTGACCGTCCGGGCTGAACGCCAGCGCCTCCACCTCGGCCGTGTAGCCGGTCAGTTCGCCCTGAACCGTGAGCGTGGTCAGGTTCCACAGACGAACGAACCGCCGCTCTTTGAAATTCTCCCACACCGAGTGGGCACTGGCCAGCAGTGCGCCGTCTTGACGAAACGCCAGGCACCCCTGCGCCCGCAGCCGCTCCTCGGGCAGGGGCGTCGGTTCGAGTGCATCGGCTGTCCAGAGGCGAACGCTGCCACCGACGGCTCCGAACCACTTGCCGTCAGCGGAGAAGGCCACCTGCATCGCCATCCCGTCGTAGTCGATCTTCAGATGGCGCAGTTCTCGACTGGCGAGAGTGTAGAGGCTGATGGCGCCCGTCTTGCCGGTCGCGAGGACGGCTCCATCGTGCGAGAATGCGACGGTGTAGCTGTCGGCATAACCTTCCTCGACGATGAGGCTGGTGCTGGTGTTCAGGTCCCAGAGACGCGACTGATAGTCGCGAGCCGACGACGCCAGGTGGACGTTGTCGGGTGAGAAGGTCAGCGACCGCACTGGCTTGGCAGGATTGTGCCCCTTCAGGATCTGCATGACCGACCCTCCGCAGTGTCGGGTTCCGGGTTACTTCTCCGGGAGAGGATACTGATTCGCGACACTCGCGGCGTCGGCTCCCCTGCGTCGTCCGGACGCTCTTGCGACAGGTCACGCCCGGCTCGATGATCAAACGGGCGTAACCGGTGAAGCGCTGCGATGGCAGACCGCCAAGTGGCCCGCGACTCCGTCGCGGGCCACTTGACCTGCACCCACACAGAGCTTCTTCGGTTACTCCCTCATCAAACCGTAATCCGCTCCAATCTTTCCTGCGAAGGCGAGCATCAAAGCCGTCGCCGATGCGGTGATCGAGCGGTTGCTGTGAACCCAAATCCTGGCGAGCGTGGCGCGTCAGCATCCATGACGCGACTGCCCCCGCTACCGAGGCAGCGAGAGTTGCACCCGATCGCCAAACCGATCGCGCACCTCCTGGCCGGCTTCATCTGAACCGACCGGGTTGCGATACAATGACAGCAGAGAAAGCCGTCCCAGGTGCGGCGATTTCGCCAGGGCCAGGGCACCGTTCGGGCCGATTTCGCAGCCGCACAGCACGAGTTCGCGCAGCCCGGTCGCGAACGGCGACGCTGCCAGGGCCTGCACTCCCGCGTCGCCGATCCGTTCATTGACAATCGAGAGCCGGGTCAGTTGCGCCAGGCGCGGCGATGTCGCCAGGGCCACCAGGCCGGCCGCCGTGATCCTCGTCCCGGACAGGCTCAGGTTCCGCAGACCGATCAGGCCGGACCCGGCCAGCAGACGGATGAGGCCCGCATCGCCCATCGACCGCAGACTGTTGAGGTGAAGGTCAGTCAGCCGGGGCATCCTCTTGTCACCCAGCGCTCCCAGCCCGGCCGGGCCGACGACGGCGGACCAGAGGTACAGGGTCGTGAGGGCAGGGGAGTCGGCCAGAGCCCGGACGGCGTCATCATCCAGGCTGTCATCGTTCAGGGTGAGGAGCTGAAGTCCTGGCCAGAATGCCGCCGTGGCCAGGGCGGCGAGGCCGGCCCGGGTGACGCCATTGTGACACAGCCAGAGTTCGCGCAGTCCGGCCAGGTGCGGCGATTGTGCCAGCAGCTGCACGCCCTCGTCGCCCAGTTCGCAAGACTGCACCACGAGGGTCCGCAGCGACGCCAGGTGAGCGGCCCCGGCCAGCGCGGCGGCCCCTTCCACGCCGATGTGAGCCTCTCCCAGGTGCAGGTAGGTCAGTCGGTCCAGATGGCCGGCCGTCGCGATGACCCGAGCGATCTCCGGCCCGTAAAGGTTGTTGTCGTCCAGGTTCATCATCTCCAGCCCGGCGCAGGCCGGCGAAGCGATCAGTGAAGCCAGCCCGGTGATGCGCACCTGGTTCCAGGCCAGGTCGAGCCAGCGGAGCCGCGGCAGCAGAGGCGACTCGGCCAGTGCGAGGGCGCTCTCGTCAGTCAGGTCGTTGCCAGGGAGACTCAACCGTGTCAGCGCCGGGAGGTGAGGCGACTCGGCCAGGGCCCGCACTCCCTCCAGCCCGATGATGCCCTGAATCATGGTCAGTGAGGTCAACCCCGTCAGGAAGGGACACTCGGCCAGTGCCAGGGCTCCGGCCGGGCCGAAATCCACGGCCACGCCGCGACGAGAGATGAAGCGACCGCAGGCGGGCCAGTTCGGGCAGGCCAGCCACCGCGACGGCACCGGCCGCGTCGGCCTGTCGAGCCCGGAGGTCACGGATCGGAGCCAGCCGCAGACACCTCCGCACCGGCTCGGCCCGGAGGCGGTCAAACTCGACGACCTCAACAAAGCCGCGGCGGAACTCGACCCGTGTCGCCCCGAGGGACTGAAACGATGCCCGCCACTCGTCGCCGTGTTCGGCCAGGAGGTCGGCCTCGCGCTCGGCGAGGGCCGTGCCTCGTGGCTCGTCCGGCCCGTGGCTCGCCAACTCGATCTGCGCGCGGACGAACTCGGCTCGATCCGCCTGGCCGTGATCGTCGAGCCAGTCGGCGAAGATCAGCCGAGGCGTGTCGTCGTCGGGATGTTGAAGGATGTCCTCGTTGAAGGCTACTTCAAGCGTTATGAGAAGAGGCGCAACGGCCTCAGTGTTGGAGACGCGGTCGGCGTCCAGAAGATGGACGTGGGGGAATTCTACCTCGCCCCGGCCTCGCCGTCCATCCCGACGAAAATCCGACGGGGGCTTGTCCGGTGCATCGCCGGGAGCAACAATAGCCCCGCCGGGCGACTCGCGCCGTTCGCCGCAGGCCCGTTCCCTTATCCCCTCTGGAGGTCCATCATGGTGCGGATGCTGTTCGGGATGATCGCGCTCGTTGCCGGGGCACTTCTGCTCACCGGCGAAGTTCGTGCCGAGAGCAAGAAGCTCGACGTCAAGATCCTCTACCAGGGCTCTCTCGACGATCGGACTCTCGAAAAGAAGAAGCCGGCCAACGGTGTCATCGCGACCCAGAAAGCCTTTGACGAACTGTTCACCGCCTGGAAACTCGGCGAACAGAAACCGCGGATCAACTTCGCGAAGGATCTCGTCCTGGTGACCACGACGGTCGGCAGTCGGCTGTCGCTGGCGGCCACGGTCGATTCCGACAAGGGCGATCTCCAGGTCGGCGGCGTGTCCACCCGCGATCTCCGGCCCGGCTTCCGCTACGTCGTCGGCGTGGTCAGCCGCGAAGGCATCAAGACCGTCGGCGGCAAGGAACTGCCGAAGGACTGAGCCACGACTCACGGCCAGAACCAACCCCTGTCCGGCAGCGGACCGAGCGTCAGGTCGAGCGTCGTGGAACCGGCCCGCAGACTACCCGAACTCGACCAGGAAAAACGCAGCGTCGTCTCACCTCGACGAGCCCGGGCCGGGATGAGAAAGGTGCCATCGAGTCCCTTGCCACAGCAGAAGTCCGGCCGAAGCCAACCCTGCGTGCGGATCGGCTTCTCTGTCGGACTGGCCGGCGGGAACTCGACAGCGATCGCCACGCGATCGGCCTGGAGGACCTCACGTACCTTGCGACGATCCTGTTCCTTCATCCGCCGATCCGTTCCGGGCACCTTGAACGACGCCTTGACGTAGACCGGCCGACTCGGATCGACGATGCCATCGGGGCCGACCTGGATCTTGAACGGATCGGCGATCGAACCCCGTGTGATGCTCTGAACGCTATCGAACCGGAGCGAGACGCGGCCATCCGACGGCAGCGGCTGGCCGATGGCGATGCCCGGGATCGCCAGGAGAAGCAACGCCACGAGGCCCTGTCGCATCACGATCACTCTCCCACCTCGATGACCGCCTTGACGACGCCGGTTTTCGGGTCCAGATAGGACGGGAAGACACCGATCACGTCGTCGAAGGCCGTCCGGTGCGTGATCCACGGCCGGGTGTCGATCTTGCCCTGCTCGATCAAGGCGATGATCGCCGCGAAGTCCGGCGACAGAGCGTTCCGCGAACAGAGGAGCGTCCCCTCCGGCCGGTGGAAAACCGGATGGCGGAACTTGATCTCCTCGGTCGTGATGCCGACGTAGACGAGTCGGCCGCCGTGAGCGATCAGGCCGAACGCCGCTGACATCGAGTGGACATTGCCGGTCGCGTCGATGACCACGTCGGGACCGTGGCCATCGCACAGCGCCTTCAACTGCGCGTCGAGCTGGTCGGACGGCTGGAGCGTGTGCGCGACGCCCATGACATCCTGGCAGAAATCGAGCCGCTGGGCGTTGACATCGAGCATGACGATCTTCGCTCCGGTCAGACGGGCGAACTCCAGGGTCGCCAGACCGATCGGACCGGCACCGATGATCAGGCACGACTCATCGGCCTGGAGCGCGGCACGGTGAACGGCGTGGTAGCCAACCGCGAGCGTCTCGACCAGGGCGAGCTGCTCGAAGGAAAGCTGACGCGAGACGTGCAGCTTGCGAGCCGGGACCGTGAAGAAGGGCCGCAGACCGCCGTCGCAGTGGACGCCGAGAGTCTGGTGCTTCTCGCAGCAGTTGTTCCTGCCCTTGCGACAGGCGTAGCAGACCTGGCAGTTGATGTACGGCTCGACGGCACAGCGATCGCCGGGCCGAACGTTGGCGACCCCATCGCCGACGGCGACGACCTCGACGCCCAGCTCGTGGCCGGGAATGCGCGGGTAGCTGAAGAAGGGCATCTTGCCGAGATAGCCGCCCAGGTCGGTGCCACAGACGCCGACGGTGTGAACACGGACGAGCGCCTCGCCCGGCCCGGGAGCCTCTGGCGGAGCAATGTCAAGGCGCTTCCACTGGCGCGGAGCGTCCAGGCTGAGTGCTTTCATGTCTGATGTAGCCGCCAGCTTGCCGGCGGTATCCTGGAAGACCGCCGGCAAGCCGGCGGCTAAATGGTAGGAGTCGAATCGATCCGTTCTAGCGGCCGGGTCCAGGGAAGCCAGGCCGTCCGCCGCCCGGACCAGGGAAGCCAGGCTGACCGCCACCGGGGCCGGGGAAGCCGGGCTGACCACCGCCGGGGCCGGGGAAACCGGGCTGACCGCCGGGGCCTCCCTGCGGGTTTGTCGGCGGAACCTCGCCCCGAGCGATCTTCTCAACGTCCTTGCGGGCCTCGACGACCTTCTCCAGGACATCCTTGGCCGGCACGTTGAGCCATTGCAGATCGTCCTGCCAGCGGCGCGCCAGGTCGTTCAACTTGCGAACGTTGACGGTGCCGGTCTTGGGATCGACCGCATCGAAGGCCCTGGCGAAGCAGGTCCAGAGCTGATCCTCGTCCAGTTCCATGTCACGCGGTAGCTTGCTCAGTTCCTTCCAGTAGCGGGCCAGGCCATCGCGCTGGTGCCGCATCAGGTAGTACATCAGAGCCCAGGAGGTGGCCCGGGCCTTGATCAACTGCGAGTTGCTGGCCGTGCTGTCCGCCGTCAGGGCTGCCTGACGGAAGTGTTCGTCGGTAACGATCTCCCGGAGCGTCACCGAGGTGAGCTGCGACTCCAGACGATCGACCTTGGTCTTCTTCTTGTCCTTGGCGGCCTTCTGCAATTCGCGGAACACGGGCAGATGCTTGGCACTGGGTTTGCCAGCGCTGCCCAGAGGCGAATCGAGCGGCGTCTCGAAGAAGCTGGCGAAGCCGAACTGCGCCCACTCGGGAACGTGAACGTTCCGCGGCACGACACCCGATGCGAACAGCAACTGCCGGGCGCTCTGATGCGACGAGCCGGCGATTTCGCCCTGCGCCTCCATGGCCTCGAGCATGAGGGTGAAGGTCAGGGCCTGCTGGTCCTTGAAGCTGTTGGGCCGCTTTCCGACCTTCGCCTTGGCCAGGTCGGATCGGCTATTCGAGCCGTCCGTGAAGTAGGTCGTGGCCGCGAATTTCTCCAGCGCGTCGTAGGCCCGGTCGGAGCGATGAGCCGAGAAGACGGCCAGGTTCTCACGGCGAGCGTGGAAGCTGTCAACCACCTGCGGTGACTTGCCCAGCAGATGGTGCAGCTGCTTGTAGTCCTCGTCGCTGCTGGTCAGCACGGCCATCAGCTTCACCGGCGGCAGAGGTAGCTCGACACCGCGCAGAGCGAACCAGTAGAAGACGGTCTTGTAGCCGTTCTCCAGCCGTTCCAGACGAATTCGGCCGTCATTGAAATCGGCCTGCGGCAGATCGTGGAAAAGCTGGTAGTGCCGACCATTCTCGACGCGGTACTTGCCCGACTCCCGCAGGCGAGCGACGACCGGGCCGGTCGGCTCCTTGAGATTCTGCTCGGTCAGGGCCTTGTGGACCTTGGCGAAGGCCTGAACGGCCAGGTGGGTCTTGTGCTTCTCGTCGTCGGCCAGTCGGGTCATGACCTCGACACAGCGATCCACCAGTCCGTAGCCGAGAGCCAGTTCGGCCAACTCCAGACGCTCGTCGATGGTGGCGTCGGACTTCGAGTTGACGCGGGTGGCTTCCTCGTTAAAGAGTTTGCTCGCGGAATGGAACGGCCGACCGCCCCGCTTGGGATCCTGCTCGATGGGCAGATTGGCGATGGCGTGGACCTCGCTGCCCTGGTTCACCATCACCTCACGGCTGATCACCGGAGCGGTGCCCCAGTGAGTCCGGGCGTAGAGGATGTCGTAGTGCCCCTGCCCCTTCTTGAACTGATCGTAGGTGACGGGAGTGAGCTTCTGGCCCGGTTCAAAATCGACCACGACGGAGACGACATTGGTGGCGACCTCTTCGAGCAGGTCGTAGCCGTTCTCCCCCATGCCGAAGCCGCCCATGCCGGGGCCCATCGGGCCGGGGCCAGGGAAGCCGCCGGGACCGGGGCCCATCGGGCCGGGGCCAGGGAAGCCAGGACCTGGACCGGGACCCGGACCAGGACCAGGACCCATCGGTCCGGGGCCAGGGAAGCCGCCGGGGCCCATACCGCCGCCGCCGACCGCCTTGGACTGCCCGACGTTGGCCACCAGGATCAACAAATCTGCCGAGCTGCTGCTGACCTGGACCACCAGCAGGAAGAGAGCCCCCGCGATTATGCGTTTCATCATGGCCGACCACGCTCCCGGTGAGGGTGCCTGTCCCCGAACGCCGCCTTCCTGCCATTGTGACGCCCGAGGCCAGACCTGGCAAATGGAAAAGCCGGCCGAGCCGACCCCTTTCCGGTAAAATAATCGCGACCTGTCAGCGAAGTACCTCGGAGAAGGGCTTGCCTTCGCCAGCCCTCACTCCGGGGGAACGCAACCCGATTCTCTTTCCTCTTCCTGTCCGAGGAGCCAGAACGATGAGCCGGAAATTGATCGTGGTGGGCCTGGCCGTTGTCGTCGGGCTGTTCGTCCTGAAGAAAACCGAACTGGGCAGCCTGCTCCGCGTCTGGTGGGGCGACTGCAAGAGCCACCTCGAAGCGTCGGTCAGCCCCGAGACGCGCATCAAGCAGCTGCGGCAAGAGATCCACCGGGTCGAGGACCGTCTCAAGCAGGCCGCCCGGCAGCAGACTCGACTGGAAGTCTCCTACGACAACCTCCGGAAGGAAGTCGAGGCCCTGAGGTCCACCCAGAGCCAGCGTCAGAAGGACATGCGCGTCATGCTCGACGCCCTGGAGGCCGCCACCGGCTTCGTCACGACCGACGGCAAGCAGGTCGATGCCGCCGACGTCCAGAGCCGACTCGACCAGACCACGCGCGCCTACCAGAACGCGAAGGAAACGCTCCGGGCCCGCGAGGAGATCCTGGCCGCTCGCAAACAGGTCGTCGATGCCAGCGATGAGCGCATCCAGCAGACCCGGCAGCGTCAGCAGGAACTGATCGTCGTCGTCGAGAAGCTGGAAGCCCAGCTGGAACTGCTGCGACTGAAGCAGGCCGAGAACCGCTCGCCGGTGGACGGCAACGACCTCGCCGAGGCCGAGCGTCTGCTGGGTCTGCTGCAAACACGCATGCAGGAAGAAGAGAAGTTCGAGGAGGTCAACGCCCGCTATGGCCTGACGCCTCCCCGAACGAAGCCGACCAGCCCCACGCTTGAGGAGACAAAGAACGCCGCCCGGCAGGCGCTGAGCGACAAGTAAACTCCTGGCGAGCCGGGAGCGTCTCTTCGGCGAGCGTGGGGCGTTAGCCCCATGAGTATTTCTCTCCGACCGAAGAGTCATGGGGCTGACGCCCCACGCT
>CAYYJM010000223.1:0-11007 GCA_964471755.1 uncultured Alcaligenaceae bacterium | reverse complement strand
TGTTCAGGCCGGGCGACGTGCCCCAGTGGCCCAGCAGACGCGGCTTGATGTGTTCGCGCTTGAGGGGTTCGCGCAGCAGTGGGTTGTCGAGAAGGTAGATCTGGCCGACGGACAGGTAGTTGAGCGCTCGCCAGTAAGCGTCCATGTTGTGCAGTTCGTCGGCCGAGAGCGGGGCCGCGTCGTTGCTGTCCTTGATCGCTTTCGCCATGAATCCACTCCTTGCTGTCTCGGTCGAGCGTGAGGGTCGCCTCGGCGCTCCGCCCGCAGGTTACCTGGCCGGGATATCGTCAAGCTACGGTTGCCAGTTCGTAAATCCAGACTGACAACTCGATGTCGCTCGTGTTGCCTTCGACGGTCGTGTTCTGTTTCAGCGATTCCAGGAGGTTCATTGTCGATTCCCTTGGGCTCAACTCACCTCGCGAGCCAGGACGCCTCGACTGCGGTCCTCGCCGACCACCTGGCCACGCAGTAGGACGACGTGCTGCCCCGGCCGGACAAGACCGCGTTCTTTGCCCCAGTCGATCGCGACGGCCATCTCCCGCGCCGGAGAGGTCACCTCGGGCAGCACCAGCGGGAGAACGCCCCAGCAGACGGCCAGCAGTCGGGCGACCGGTTCGGTCCGGGTCAGGGCCAGGATCGTCGCTCCCGGTCGGCGGTTGCTCAACGCCATGGCCGTCCGACCCGTGTCGGTCGCGACGACGATGAGCGAGGCGTCAAGCCGTTCAGCGACGAGGCAGGCGGCATCGACCGTCGCCTCGGTGATCGGCTCGACGAACCCCGCCAGGGAGGCCGCACTGCTGGTTCTTGCCGTTCGGCCGACCGCCGCGCGGTACGTCTCCGCTTCGGCGCAGATTCGTCGCATCGTCGCGACGGCTTCGACCGGATAATCGCCGACGGCCGTTTCGCCGGAAAGCATGACTGCGTCGGTGCCATCGAGAACGGCGTTGAACACGTCGCTCGCCTCGGCGCGGGTCGGCCGACTGGAGTGTTCCATGCTGTTGAGCATCTGGGTCGCGGTGATGACCGGGTGGTGAACCCGGTTACACAGGGCGATGACTCGCTTCTGGATGGCCGGCACCCGTTGCACGTCCATTTCGACACCGAGATCGCCACGGGCGACCATGACGCCATGCGTCGCCGCGACAATCGCCTCGATGTCTCGCACCGCCTGGGGCTTCTCGATCTTGACGATGACACGGGCCGGACACTGCCGCGTTGTCAGTTCCTTCCCCAGCCAGATGACATCGTCGGCGCTGCGAACGAAGGATAGGCCGACGAAGTCCACGTCGCCAGCGTGGCGGGCAGTCCAGTCGAGGTCGGCCAGGTCTTTCTCCGTCAGTGACTTGACGGCCAGGTTCGTGCCGGGGAGATTCAAGCCCTGGCGAGAGCGAAGCCGGCCCGGAAGTGTCACCTTCAGTTTCGCCCATCCCGGCCCAACGTCGGTCACGGTCATGCCGACGTTGCCATCGGCGAACAGGACGACCTCGCCGGCTTTGAGGTCGCTCGTCAAGCCCTGATACGAGCAGGTCAGTTCGCGTGGATCGTCCGACTTGCGTTCCTCGACGAGGATGAAATCCTCGCCAACGGGGCATTCAACCCGGTCGCCGGGAATCGGGCCGAGTCGCATCTTCGGGCCACACAGGTCCTGCAAAATGCCGACGTGACGACCCATCTCCCGACTGATCGCGCGGATGTCGGCCAGCGTGGCCGAATGCTCCTCATGCGTGCCATGGGAGAAGTTCAGTCGGAAGACGTTGACGCCCGCCTGGATCAGTTGACGCAGCACCGCTGGCGGACGCGAGGCCGGGCCGATGGTGGCGACGATTTTGGTGCGGATGGTCGGTAAACCGTCAGCGTTCATGGGGCGATTCTCCTCACTGACCCAGGTCGTCGAGAGCCTGCCGAATGATGGCGGCGCTGCGGCGCAACTGGTTCGTCTCGTCGGAATTGAGCGGCAACAAGAACGTCTCCAGGACGCCCTGTCCGCCAACCAGGCGCGGCAGAGAAACCGTCACGTCACGCACACCGACTACGTCAGCGGTCGGCGTGCAAACGGTCAGGATCGAACGCTGGTCATGCAGAACCACGTCGAGAATAAGGGCCAGAACACAACCGTTGCCGTAGTACGTCGCCCCCTTGCCGGCGATGATCGAGTAAGCTGCCCGCCGCACCTTGGTGTCGATGTCCTGGCAGATCGCCTCGGACAGCGGGAGCCCCCGGAGGCGAGTGAACGTTTCCAGGGGCATGCCGCCGATCGTGGTCAACGACCAGGTCAACACTTCCGAGTCCCCGTGTTCGCCGAGGACGTAGCCGTGGACGTGGTGTGAATCGACCTGGCAATGGGAACCGAGCAGAGCCCGAAAACGGGCCGAGTCCAGGATCGTTCCAGACCCAAGAACCCGGCCGGATGGCACGCCACTCGCAGCCGCGTACCGGGCGGCCAGATGCGTCATCACATCGACCGGATTGGTGGCGACGATGAGGACGGCGTCCGGGGCCTGAGCGACGATCCGTGGGACGATTTCGGCAAAGACTTCGGCGTTGCGCTGCAAGAGTTGCAACCGCGTCTCACCAGGTTTCTGACCGACGCCAGCACAGAGCAGGACGGCGCGACACCCTTTCAGATCGTCGTACGTCCCGGCCCGGACGACGAGCGGATGGGCGAACGGCACCGCATGACGGATGTCGTCCGCCTCGGCCTCGGCTCGGGCGTGGTTCCTGTCCACCAGGACGACCTCTCGGCCGACGCCACGCATCACCAGGGCGTAGGCCGCTGTCGCGCCAACGTAGCCACTGCCGACGATACCGACTTTCATGAAGACCTCCGTGGAGCGAGTTGCTGCCTGGCCGCCGTCACGACATTTTCAACTGTGAAGCCGAACTTCTTTTGCAACTCCTTGAGCGGGGCCGACGCGCCGAACGTCGTCATGCCGAGCGCCCGGCCGGTCGGGCCGACGTAGCGGTCCCAGCCGAACGTCGAGGCCAACTCGATCGACACACGGGCCGTCACCGCGGAGGGAAGCACGCTCTCGCGGTAGCCAGTGTCCTCGCGGCAGGCCGACTCGAACAGTTCCCACGACGGCATGCTCACGACGCGGGCCTTGATCCCCTCGGTGGCGAGCTTCTCGTACGCCTCAACGCAGAGCGGCACCTCGCTGCCAGTCGCCAGGAGCAGGACGTCCGGCTTGCCGCCCGGCGCGTCAGCCAGGATGTACGCCCCCTTGCGCAGGCCAGCAGCCGGGGCGAACCTGGTTCGGTCGAGCGTCGGCACGGCCTGGCGGGTCAGGATGAGGCAGACCGGTTCGTGCTTCCGCTCCAGGGTAAACCGCCACGCCTCGAGGACCTCGTTGGCGTCGCAGGGCCGCAGGGTGATCAACCCTGGGATGGCCCGCAGTGAGGCGAGGTGCTCGATCGGCTGGTGGGTCGGCCCGTCCTCGCCGACGGCGATCGAGTCGTGCGTGAAGACGTAAACGACCGGGATCTCCATCAGTGCCGCCAGCCGGAGCGGGTTCCGGCCGTAGTCGCTGAAGATGAGGAAACCCGAGCCGTAGGAGCGGATCTTGCACAGCGACAGGCCGTTGAGAATCGCTCCCATGGCATGCTCGCGGACGCCGAAGTGGAGGTTCCGCCCAGCATGACTGTCGGCCTGGAAGTCCCCTGCCCCGTCGAAGGTCAGCCGTGTTTTGCACGACGGGGCCAGGTCGGCCGACCCGCCCATGATCCACGGCACGTTCCGGGCCAGCGCGTTCAGTACCACGCCGGAGGTCTCGCGCGTCGCCTTCCCCTTCGCGTCCGCTGGGAACGACGGCAGATCCCTGTCCCAGCCGTCATGCAGTTCGCGGCGCTGCATTCGGAACAGACGTTCGCCCAACTCGGGATGCTGCTTGCGGTACTGGTCGAAGAGCTGCTGCCAGGCGGCGCTCAGTGCCGCACCGCGCTTGCCGATGCCGTCCTTGAAGTGGTCGTAGACGCCATCGGGCACCAGAAACCGAGCGTCCTCCGGCCAACCGTAGACGCGCTTCGTCTGACGGACCTCCTCGACGCCGAGTGGTTCGCCGTGGGCGGCGCTGGTGTCCTGCTTCGACGGCGAACCCCAGGCGATGTGGCTATCGACAATGATGAGCGTCGGCCGGTCGGTCGTATTCTTGAAGACGCGGAACGCTCGGTCGAGCATGTCCAGATCGTTCGCGTCGCCGACACGGGTGACGTTCCAGCCCAGGCCGATGAACTTCGTCGCGACATCCTCGCTGAACGTCAGACGGGTGTGGCCCTCGATGGTGATCTGGTTGCTGTCGTAGATCCAGCAGAGGTTCGACAGCTTCCAGTGACCGGCGAGCGACGCCGCCTCCGACGAAATGCCCTCCATGATGCAGCCGTCGCCGCACAGGGCGTAGACGTCGAAGTTGAACAGGTCGAAGCCGGGGCGGTTAAACGTCGCCGCTGCCCAGCGTGAGGCCAGGGCCATACCGACGCTGGTGGCGACACCCTGGCCGAGTGGGCCGGTCGTTGTCTCGACGCCGCTCGTCCAGCGGTACTCCGGGTGGCCGGGGCACTTGCTGTCGAGTTGGCGGAACTTCTTCAGGTCGTCGAGCTGGACCGACAGTTCGCCAACCACCTCGTACTTCGGATTGACGGCCTTGACGCCGGTCAGGTGCAGCAGTGCGTACAGCAGCGACGAACAGTGCCCGGCGGAGAGGACGAACCGGTCACGGTTGCCCCAGATGGTCTGCTCCGGGTCGAAGCGGAGAAAACGTTGCCAGAGGACGTACGCCGTCGGGGCCATGCCCATCGGCGAACCTGGGTGTCCGGAGTTGGCCGCCTGAACGGCGTCCATGCACAGAGTCCGGATGGTGTTGATCGCCAGCGATTCCATCGAAGACGGCATGGGCAGGCCTCCTGTCAAGGTCGTGTCACTCAGTTCCGTATTTGCTCGAACTGACCCGTATGGCTAACCCGACCACGATCCAGGTCACGCCACTGAAAAACATCTCGATGCCGACGAACAGACCGATCACCCAGAGGCCGAAAATCGGCCACTGACACAGAAGGATCACTCCCATGAGGAATGAACCGATTCCGGCACCCAGCATCCACGCCCAGCCTTCAAACCGTTCGACAACCGACAGGGCCACCCGCAGCACGCCACTGATGAGGAAACAGCTGGCCGCCAGGAGACTCAGCCCGTTTCTGACTTCCGAAGGGTGTTCGATGAGAAATACGCCCACAATGAGGTACAGAACGCCGCCGACCAGGTGGGGCGCGTAACCCTTCCAGCGATAGGCCCAGAAGGTGTTGGTTGCCTCAAGAATCGCTCCGAGAAAAAGCAACACGCCGAAATTGGTCTCCGTCGCGAGAACGGGGACGAAAGCCACCCAGCCAGCGAGGAATCCAAGAACACACAACCCCATGCCGATGCCGCACAACAGGGCCCACACTTCGCGAACGCCGTTCACCACGCCAGCGTCCAGCTTGCTGTCGGACCTCGCCGTCGCCGGTCTCATGGCCTGCTCCTGCCACCACCTTAACGCGAGGAACTGCCGGGCAGTTCGACGAGCGTACAGACAGCCTAGCTTTCCACGTGCCCCCCTCGCCACTGGCAATAGTGACAGGTGCGTCGAGAAAATTCCGACAGGTCCGAAGGAATGCCAGGCCAGGCGTAACGATGTACAATGCCTTGAAGTCGCGTGATGCGCCACTCGCCTCGAATCGATCCGGGAGAAGCCGTCATGAGCCAGGACCGATGGCCGGCGATGCTGTCGGGCGTGATTGGCCTCTTTCTCCTTCTCCTCATCTCTTCCGTGATCACGGCCGGGGAACCAACGGCGCGACTGATCGTGGTCTTCTACCCGGACGGCAACGACGGCCGACCCGGCAGCCAGGAGGTCGATCGGGCCATTCGTGACACCTTCGCGGCCAACTCTCTGGAGGCGGTCGAAATCCACAGCGAATACCTCGACCGGGTTCGCTTTCCGGATGAGGCCTACCAGCAGCATCTGGCCGCCTTCCTGAAGCGGAAATATGCAGGCCGAAAGATCGACCTGGTGATTGTCGGTCTCGCCCCCGCGTTGGATTTTGCCTTGCGGTATCGGACCAACCTCTTTCCGGGCGTCCCCGTTGTGTTCTGCGCCATCGAAAAGGGCGAAGTGCTGGCCCGGAAACTTCCCGCCGACGTGATCGGCGTGCCGATTCAGATGGAGTTGGCGGCCACTCTGGACCTCGCCCTCCGTCTCCAGCCGGACACCCAGAAGGTCTTTGTCGTCTCGGGTCTGTCGAAATTCGATCAACACTGGACGGCAGAAGCCCGGCGAATCTTCCAGCGGTATCAACCGACCATCGAGTTCAACTACCTGACCGGACTCCCGCTGCCCGAGTTGCTCGACCGGGTTGGTCAACTCCCCGAGCGGAGTATCCTCTACTACCTCCATGTCTTCACCGATCACACCGGGAAGTTGTACGTCCCGGCGGAGGTCGCCCACCAGGTGGCGACGGCAGCGAACGTACCGGTCTACGGCCATGTGAACACCTACGTCGGCCGTGGTGTCGTGGGCGGCCGCGTGTTCCGCTTCGCGACCACGGGGAAGGAGGCGGCTGAACTCGGTCTGCGCGTCCTGGCCGGAGAAAAGCCCGAGACGATCCCCGTCGCGGCGACGAGCGAGTCGGTCGATTTGTTCGACTGGCGACAGCTCCGCCGCTGGGGGATTGCCGAAGACCGTCTTCCTCCGACGAGTGTCGTTCTGTTCCGAGAACCGACCTTCTGGGATCAGTACCGGTGGCAGATCCTGGCTGGTGTGACGGTCTGTCTCGTCCAGACGCTCCTGATCGTCGGCTTGCTCCTCCAGCGGGCCAGTCGCCGGCGGGCGGAGAAGCGTTTTCGTCAGGTTGTCGAGGCCGATCCCTGTGGCATGGTCCTGATCGATCGAAACGGGCTCATCGTGCTGGCCAACCCGCATATAGGAATTCTGTTCGGCTACACGACCGCGGAGCTGATCGGTCAGCCCGTGGAAATACTGCTTCCGGAGCGATTTCGAGATCAGCACGTCCGCCATCGAACGACGTTTTTCGACGCGCCCCAAACGCGGCCCATGGGGGTGAACGCGGGTCTTAGCGGCCGGCACAAGGATGGTCGCGAGTTTCCGATCGAAGTCGGTCTGAACCCGGTCCGGCTCGACCTGGGCCTGTTTGTCCTGGCCTCGGTCGTCGATATCACCGAGCGGCAGAAAGTGCTGGACAGCCTTCGAGAGAGCCAGGCCGAGTTGCACACCCTGACCGGCCGACTCCTCCAGGCCCGGGAGACGGAACGCCGTCATCTCGCACGCGAATTGCACGACGACCTGAACCAACGTCTCGCGCTCCTGGCCGTTGAACTGGACCTGCTCAGCCAGGAACCGCCCGGGTCCGTGGATGAAATGGGCGACCGGGCTCGCGTTCTCGCGGCCCAGGTCAAGCGGTTGTCGTCGGACGTACACGATCTGTCGCACCAGCTTCATCCGGCGAAGTTGGCCCAACTCGGTCTGCTGGCCGCCGTCCGCGGTCTGTGCGCGGAACTGGCCCGGAGCCATGCTCTGCTGATCGATTTCAGCCATCACGACGTCCCGGTAGCGATCGCCGAGGATGTCGCCCTGTGTCTGTACCGGATCGCGCAGGAAGCGCTCCAAAACGTGATCAAGCACAGCGGTGCGCGGCATGCCGAGGTCGTGGTGAGCGGCAGTGACGAGGCGATCGTTATGCGGGTCGCGGACGATGGCCACGGCTTCGATCCCGACGCCGTCGAGCAGCACGGCCGACTCGGTTTGATCAGCATGCGCGAACGGTTGCGCCTGGTCGGCGGCACCCTTGCGATCGACACCCGACCGGGTGAAGGAACTCAGCTCCTGGTTCGCGTTCCCCTCGGCCCTTGAAGCCTCCGGCTCGTTGGATAGGCTAACGCCGCTGCCAATCGTTCCTGCTTTCGGGAGAAGCGATGAAGCGCCCACGTGTCCTGCTGGCGGATGATCACCGGATGCTTCGGGAAGCCTTCGCCCGGTTGCTGGAGGGCGACTGCGACGTGGTCGGAGCGGTGGGCGACGGCCGAGCTGTGTTGGCGGTCGCACCGGAGTTGCGACCCGATGTGGTCGTCCTCGACATCGCCATGCCGCTGCTCAACGGAATCGACACGGCCCGCCAACTGCACCGAATTCTGCCCGAGGCGAAGATCATCTTTCTGACGGTGAACGAGGACCCCGACCTCGCCGCAGAGGCGTTCCAGGTCGGCGCGTCGGGCTACCTGTTGAAGAACTCGGCCGCCTCGGAGTTACTGCTCGCCATCCAGGAGGTGCTGAACGGTGGTCGATACGTTACCCCGTTGGCCACGCGCGGCCTGGTCGATACGCTCCTGCATCCGACCGAGTCGGGCAGGAAGTCCCCCGAGTTGACCGCGCGGCAGCGTGAGGTGCTGCAACTGCTCGCCGAGGGCCACACCATGAAGGAGATCGCCCACATCCTCAGCATCACCGTACGGACCGTCGCCTTCCACAAGTACGGCATGATGAACGCGCTCGGCGTCGAGTCGAGCGCCGAGTTGATTCAGTTCGCGATCAAGCACCACATCGTTTCCGTCTCCTAGCGGCCAATGGACCCTGGTAGATATTCTCACCCAAACCTGTCACAATTGACAGTGGCATGTCACACAAATGTCGGAATATGCTAGGTTGACACCAGGAGACTGGGCGTCTCGGCATCATGGGCAATCGAATCGTTCCGTTCCCGTGCCGGATGGCTCCGTTTCCGCTCAGGAGATCGCATCATGTCCGAGAATCTCGACCTGTCCCTGGTTCTGCCGACCGCGCCGGAGCTGTCCGAGCAGGATCTGGAGGTGGTGTCCGCCGGGAAGGTGAACAGCCCCGGCGGTATCGGCGGGCCGTTCTCCGGCCTCGGCGTTCGGCCCGGTCTGGGCTGGGGGGCACCTGGCCTGGGTCTCCGTCGCGGCATCGGTTGAGCCGCCGACCATTGCAACGAATGGTTCCGGGAAGCGGTTCGTGAGGTAGCGGTTGCCTGCTTCTCGCGAACCGCTTCGTCGTGCCGGTCAGCGGTGCCGATCCTTTCTGCTCGTTCCTGTCAGAACTACCAGTGGCCGAGTCCCCTTTCAGCCGGATATCCTGACTGGTAAGCTGAACATCACTGGGTGTGCAGCCACCCGTGATCCCGACGAATTGCATGTCCCTGTTCAGAGGCCGAGCCATGATCCTCAGTTACGTCGCCCTGGCCATGTTACTGATCTGCCTCGTCCTGGTCTTTTACGCCTTCCTCTACGTCCACGAACTGCCCTACGAGGCGGCGGTCCATCGCAAGCATCCACAGCAGGAGGCGATCTACGTCGCCTGCTGGTTGAGCCTGTTCACCCTGCACGCCATCTGGCCGCTGGTCTGGATCTGGGCCGTCTCGCGGGAGGGCGGCGGCCTGGCTCCGAACACGCCACAGGACGGCCAGGCCGGGCATGCCGGCGCGACTCCGACGACGGGGACGAGCGACTCGGCCCTGCTCGACAGGCTCACCCGGCTGGAGACCCAGGTCGCCACCTTGCAGCAGAACGCGATCACCACCACGAAGGAGGCGTAAGTCGCATGGTCGAGCTAATCATCGCCACCTATGGTGGCCTGTGCTATCTGGTCTTCGCCCGCTTCAAGCTCGTCCCGGTCACCACCTACACCGTGGCGACGGCGATCCTGGGCGGCATCGGCATCCTGATGTTCCTGTTCATCGGCCTGACGGTCTGTCATCCGGTCAGCCACGATGGCCGCCTCTACACCAGCGTGACGAACATCGTCCCGGCGGTTCGCGGCACCGTTATCGAGGTGCCCATCAAGTCGGAGCAACGGGTCCAGAAGGGCGATGTGCTGTTCAAGATCGATCCCCGTCCGTTTCAGTACGCGGTCGATCGGTTACAGGCTCAGCTCGCCGCCAAGAACACCAAGCTGGCCCAGTTGAAGGAACAGTTGGTCGCCGCGGAAGCGAGCCGGCGGGCGGCCGAGGCCAATCTCCTCGTCGCCGAATCAACCTTCGACCGCCAGGCTCGCGAATCGGCCGAGCAGGCCGCCTCCGCTCTCGCCCAGGCGCAAAAGCGTCTGGATTACGCCCGATCGCAGGTGCGCCGCTACGCCGAACTGGTCGCGAGCCGGGCTGTCTCGCAGCAGGAGTACGAGCGGATCGTGACCCAGAAAAATACCGCCGAGGAGGAGGTCCAGCAGGCGGCCAACGCCGAGCGGATCGCCCGCGAAAAACTCTCCACCGGCGGAGCGAGTCTGCAAGCCGTCCAGGAATCGATCAAGACGGCCAAGGCGGAGGAGCAGCGACTTCGCCTCGAAGTCGAGGCCGAATCCAATGGCGTCAACCCGGACGTTCGTCAGACGATGGCCGAACTGGATCAGGCCCGCTGGGAACTGGAACAGACCATGGTTCGCGCCCCGTACGACGGCTACGTTCCCCAGGTCATCCTTCGGCCGGGCCAGATGGCGGTCCCGCTTCCGTTGACGCCGTTGATGGTCTTCGTCGAGAGCAAGAAGCCCGTATTGCTCGCGACGTTCCACCAAACAGCCGTGGCCGGGTTCGAGCCGGGCCTGCATGCCGAGGTGTCGTTCAAGACCCATCCGGGCCATGTGTACAAGGCGAAGGTCGTCGCTGTGGCCAGCGCGATTCGGGAAGGCCAGCTCGATCCCTCCGGCAAGCTGCTCAGTGGTACGCCCGCCACCGCTCCGGGGTACGTCCCGGTCCTGTTCGAGTACGACGACGAGATCGAGAACCTGCACATCCCGATCGGCTCGCAGGCGTCCATCGCCGTCTACACGCACCGGCTGCACGCTCTGAGCCTGGTCCGGATGATCATCCTGCGGATGAAGAGCTGGGAGAACTACCTGTTCGGATTTGAGCTGCCGACCGGGCACTGAGAGACGACACGGAAAGCGGCTCCCTCTCCCCCGGTGAGACTGCTGAAAAAGTCTGTCAGGAGAGGGTTTGTTTGCGTAAGCTGCGATA
>CAYYJM010000222.1:641-11037 GCA_964471755.1 uncultured Alcaligenaceae bacterium | reverse complement strand
TACCGCTGCAAACATCAGGCCAAGCGTGCATTACTTTCCTTACTGCCGATAAATGAAGATCACAACGACTCCAGGAACGCCACCAGATCGCGCACCTCCTCGGCCGACAACTCGCCCTTGAGCTGGTGCTTGTGGACGCGGAAGACGTCCGCGAGTGTCGCCGCCCGGTTGTCATGGAAGTACGGCCCACCGAAACGCACACCGCGCAGCGACGGCGGATTGAACTCCTTCGCCCCCTTCTCGTCGTGGATGTCCACGTCCACGATCCGGTTGCTGGTGTAGAGCGGCGGTGTATGACATCGGGCGCAGCCCTGGACACCGAACAGGGCCTTGCCGCGTGACACGGCATTGACATCAACCACTGGTGCGGCCGGCGGAGGCGGCAGCGTCCGCAGGTACGCGGCCAGGGCCCGGATGTCGTCGCGCAGCACGTCGTCGGGGTACATCGTCGTCCGCAGCGAGCGATCGATGACATCTTCCAGTCGCTGGCTCTGGCCACGCCAGTTCCATGGTCCCGTCTGGGCGACACCGAGCAGCGACAGGACCCGCTTCGGCGTGCCGTGCGTGCTGTCGGCCAGGGTGTCGGCCCGCTTGCCGTTGGTGTGGCCGTCGCTGTGGCAGGTGTGGCACGACATCCAGCCATTGTGGGACAACCGGGCGTCATGGAAGAGTTGCTCGCCGCGCACCTCGTCGGTCAGCGCTGGCGTCGGCCCCAGCGCAATCGGGGCCACGGCACGACCGGCATCCAGATCGAGGACGGCGATTCGATCATCGAACGTCGTGGCGACGTAGGCTCGATTCATCCTGGCATCGACGACCACGCCGGCCGGTCGCTTGCCAACCCGAACACGCTCGCGCAGACCATCGGTGCGAGCGTCGAGCATCACGGTATCGAGGCCGCCGATGCAGAGCAGCATCCGGCCGGCTGGGTCGAACGCGCCCGGCCCCGGATCGGTCGCCCCATTCGTCAGGCCGTCGAGGACGTAGTGCTTGCTGCCGACGAGCAGATCGGCGTTGGGATTCAGGACACTTGCCGCATCGAGTTGCCGCAGACGATGGACGACGACGTTGCCCCAGTGGACGTTGTACATCGTCGCCTCGGTGCCCTGGTCCATGACGGAGTAGGCGACGAGTAGGTGCTTGCCGTCGGGGCTCCAGGTAAAGCCGCCGAGGTTGTGGCCGGGCAGCTGACGGACGCTGGTCAACTTACCCGAGCCGGCATCGAGCAGAGCCACCTGACCGACGAAGGCATCGCCAGCGACAAGATGCTTGCCAGCCGGGCTGATCGTCAGCGGCTGGGGTGCGAATGGTAGCGGCGTCGTCCAGCGGATCGTCATCGCATCGCCGAGATCGATGGCCGAGACGCTCTTGCCCCATCGGCTGGTGACGTAGGCCCGGCAGCCATCGGCCGACAACCGGACTGCGGCTGGCCCCAGCGGTACGGCGAGGCGATCCGTCACCGACAGCAGGCCGTCGTGGTGGCGCAGGCGAATGAGTTGGTTCGCCGCCTCGTCCACGGCGAGGACGACGCCGTCATGGACAGCGACATCGACGAGCGATCGGCCGGCCTCGAATTCCTCGACGTGCTTCGTGGCCAGATTGACCAGGGAGAGCGAACCCGAGCGACGATTGGCTGTCACCAGGCTGCCCGGTTCGAGCTGGGCCAGGGCGACGGGATGCCGCCAGTGGGCTTCCGGCGTCGGTAGCGTGGGGGCACTCGTGCCCGGTGCGGTGAAGCCGACCCAGGCCGCCAGGAGCAGGGCCGCCAGCGCGAGCCCCAGACCAATCCGCAGCATCATCTCGTCTCCCGTTTCCGGCGTGGCACGAACCAATATCTTCCGACTGTAATGCAGACGATGCCGGCTGGGAAGCGGAAAGGCCAGAACATCGCTGGCCGGGTTCCTACAGATGGAAGATGAGACGTCGTCCACGAGAGAGGGAGCGCCATGCTCACGAAGGTGCTGCTGTTCGCGGGGATCACACTGCTCGTGGGGCTACTCGTCCTGGCCAGCTTCAGCCTCTTCGCGCGCAAGCCGGACAACCTCGGCGTCACCGCCGGCCGACTCGCCGCGTGTCCGGCCACGCCCAACTGCGTCTGCTCGTTCGACAGCGACACCGTCCACGGTATCCCCCCGCTGACGTTCGACGGCGATCCGGCGACGGCCTGGCAGCGACTCCGGGACGTGCTGGCCCGGCAGGTCCGTTGCCAGATCATCACCGATGCGGACGGCTACCTCCACGCCGAGTTCACGAGTCTGATCTTTCGCTACGTCGATGACGTGGAGTTCCTCCTGGACGCACCGGCGAAGGTGATCCACTTCCGCAGCGCCAGCCGGGCGGGCCGGTCGGACCTCGGCGTCAACCGGACGCGGATGGAGGCCATCCGGACGGCCTTCGCCGGGTGACGGCTCAGACGAGTTGCTTCGGTGTCCGATCGATCAGCAGGAACGTCAGGCTGTTTCCGCTGGCGACGACGAAGCGTTCCTTGAGGTTGGCCGGCAGCGAATCCCAGCCCATGCGGCGGTGGACCTTGCCGGTCTGTGGGCCGTCCGGTGTGGCCATCGTGATGTGCAGGGTCCGACACGCACGGTCGGCCGTCTCCTTGACGATCTCGTACTCGATGCGCTGCAGCGCCGCCAGTTCCGCCGGCGGGGTATGGCCTGCGAGGATGGCCTGCAAGCCGGCCACGGTGTCGTCGGGGCTCAGGCCGACGACGGGGCTGAGGTAGCGTGCCGAGTCTTGCAGCATGGCGGTCTGGAAGTCGAGCTGTGCGCCGGACTCCAGACCCTGATACCAGCGATAAGCGAAGTAGCCCCCGAAGAGCAGGAGCAGAAGCAACCAGATGTTCATGTGGGGCCTCCTCGGTACAATCGGAGCGGGTGGCATCCTTGATTGTACAGACCGCGACGGCGAAGGGAGCGGGGAGACATGATCCACGTCTACTGCTGGAACGAGGCGACGCAGGCCGGCTCCTGGCGCGGCCCGGAAGCCCTGACCGACCCGGACGCCGGGCAGATTCTCTGGATCGACCTGGACAATCCGACTCTCGAAGAGGAGGAGCAGGTCTTCGTGAAGTACTTTCCCGTCCACATGCTGACGCTGGAGGACATCGCCTATCTGCGGCGCAACCCGGGCTCGCCGCCTCATCTGCCCAAAGTTGAAGAGTTCCGTGACTACCTCTTCCTGATCGTCAATCCGCTGGATCCGCACACCTACGACCACCTCCGCCAGTCCCGGCCCGGACTTCCGGAGGTTCCCATGGTGACCCAGCTCTCGGCCGTGATGAGCCAGACGCTGTTGATCACGCATCACGCGATCGGTCTGGTTTCGGTCACCGAGGTGCTCGAGGCTCTCGACCGGGGAGCCATCCAGGCGACGCGTGGGCCGGACTACCTCTTTCATCTCGTCCTCGACAAGGTGGTCGATTTCTACGCCCCGGTCATGGACTGTCTGGAGGACCACATCGACGACCTGGAGACGGCCGTGTTCAATCGGCCGACGACGAAACTCTTCCAGCGGATTCTGACCTTCAAGCAGATCGTGGCCGGCCTTCGCAAGTCGCTCATGATCGAACGCGAGGTGGTCATCCGTCTGAGTCGGGCCGAGTTCGCCCTGATCGACGATCGCGAGGCGGTCTACTACCGCAACGTGCTGGACCATCTGACGCGCTTCATCGAGATCATCGAACTGTCGCGCGAGCAGGTCCACGACCTGATGGAAATGCACCTGGCGTCCCAGTCGAATCGGCTCAACGAGGTGATGAAGATGCTGACGATCATCTCGACGGTGACCTTGCCGATGACGCTGATCGCCGGCATCTACGGCATGAACTACGACCTGTTCCCGACCAACGCGGACGAGACGTGGGGCAAGGCGTACGGTTTCTGGGTGGCACTGATATTCATGATCCTGGCGGGAGTGGTGCCACTGGCCATCTTCCGCTGGCGGAAATGGATCTGATTTCTCACTTGCAATCCCTTCGCTGGCTGGTACCATACCTAGAGTAGAAGAGTGTTTTTGGATTTGGGTGACGAGATCAAGGGAACCCCGGCGGAGGGTGGTGAGGCCCGAGATGATCACGAAGGACCGCAAGACGGAAATCATTGACCAGTTCCGACGCGAGCCGACCGATACCGGTTCACCGGAAGTGCAGATCGCGCTATTGACCGCTCGAATCAACGAACTGCACGAGCATATGCGACTGCACAAGAAAGACCACGCCTCGCGGCGCGGTCTGCTACAGATGGTCAGCAAGCGGTCCGGCCTCCTGACGTACCTGAAGACCAAGGATCGCAATCGATACCTGGCCGTGATTCAGAAACTGGGCCTGCGAAAATAGCAAGCGACTTCCGCAAGGTGGGGGCTCCGGCCGACCCACCTTGCTGCCTTTGTGGCCACCCCTTCTCTCCGCCGCGGGCGCGGCTCGGATCCCTCCCGCCGGGGTCTTCTTCCTCTCGTTGCCTGAGGCCGGCATTGTGCCGTGGCCTACAGGAGGATTTTCCGTGCAGGTTGTTCGCGTCGAACGTCCCATCGGTGCCGGTATTCTCAGTCTGGAAACCGGAAAAATCGCCAAACAGGCCCACGGGGCCGTCATCGTTCGCTACGGCGATACCATGACCCTGGTCGCCGCCGTCGAAGGCCGCGCTGACGAGGGCCGCGACTTCTTCCCCCTCGTCGTCGATTACCGCGAAAAGGTCTACGCCGCCGGCAAATTCCCCGGCGGCTTCATCAAACGCGAAGGTCGGCCGACTACCAAGGAAATCCTCACCTCCCGACTCATCGATCGGCCCATCCGGCCGCTCTTCCCCATCGATTACTTCAACGAAGTCCAGGTCATGGCCGGCGTCCTCTCCGCCGACAAGGAGAACGACCCGGACATCCTCGCCATGATCGGTGCCAGCGCCAGCCTGCACATCTCGAAGATCCCCTTCCTGACGCCGACCGGCTCGGTCCGCGTCGGCCGGGTGGACGGCGAGTTGGTCCTGCTGCCCACCCATGCCCAGATGGAAGGCAGCGACCTCGACCTGATCGTCTCCGGCACCCGCAAGGCGATCACCATGATCGAGGGCTTCGCCCGCGAGATGTCCGAGGCGGAAATGCTCCAGGCGATCCTGTTCGCCCATGAGGCGATCGTCGGTATCGTCGAGTTGATCGAGGAACTGCGCGAGAAGATGGGCCTGTCCGCCAAGGAACTGCCCGCTGCTGGCGGTCCCAGTGCCCTCCTGACCGAGATGATGAATCGGTTCGGCGACGAGTTCCGCCAGCGCAAGCTGACCTCCGGCAAGCTGGAACGGGCCGCCGCCATCCGTGAGCTGCGTGACAAGGTCGTCGCCGAGTACCTGCCCGAGGAGGGCGACAGCCAGCACACGCCGGCTCAGGTTTCCGCAGCGTTCTACCAGATGGAAGAGAAGATCGTCCGGCAACTGATCCTCGATGGACAGCGCCTCGACGGCCGGGGGCCGAAACAGATCCGCCCGCTCTACTGCGAGGTCAGCCTGCTGCCCCGCACGCACGGCTCGGCCCTCTTCCAGCGCGGCGAGACGCAGGCCCTGGTAACGACCACGCTCGGCACGTCGAGCGACGAGCAGCGCGTCGATGGCCTGACCGATGAGTACAGCAAGAAGTTCATGCTCGACTACAACTTCCCTCCCTACTCCGTCGGCGAAACCAAGCCGATCCGCGGCCCGGGCCGACGCGAAATCGGTCACGGAGCCCTCGCCGAGCGCAGCCTCAAGGCCGTCATCCCGAACGTGGCCAAGTTCCCCTACACGATCCGCGTCGTCTCGGACATCACCGAGTCGAACGGCTCGTCGAGCATGGCGTCGGTCTGCGGCGGCACCCTGGCCCTGATGGACGCCGGCGTACCGATCACCGATCCGGTCGCCGGCATCTCGATCGGCCTGGTCAAGGAGGGCGATCGCTTCATCCTCCTGACCGACATCATGGGAGACGAGGACCACTTCGGCGACATGGACTTCAAGATCGCCGGCACGGGTCGCGGCATCACCGGCATCCAACTCGATCTGAAGATCGACGGGATCGGCGAGGAGATCATCCGCGGCACCCTTGAGCAGGCCCGAGAGGCTCGCCGCGAGATCCTGCGCGCCATGCTGACGACCACGCTGCGGGCACCGCGTGCCAGCATCAGCGATTTCGCCCCACGGCTGATCACGCTGAAGATCAACCCCGACAAGATCGGTGCCCTGATCGGACCGGGTGGCAAGAACATCAAGGGCATCCAGGAATCGACGGGTGCCAAGATCGACATCGAGGATGATGGCACCGTCTACATCTCGCATTCCGAGGCGGCCGGGGCCGAGGCGGCCCGACTCCGGGTCGAGGCGATCACCGACGAGATCCGCGTCGGCAAGATCTACGAGGGGCGCGTGACCTCGATCAAGGACTTCGGTGCCTTCGTCGAGATCCTGCCCGGCCGGGATGGCCTCTGCCACATCAGCGAACTGGACGACAAGTACGTCGGCAAGGTCGAGGACGTGGTCAAGGTCGGCGATCGGCTTCAGGTCAAGGTCATCGCCATCGACGAACACGATCGCGTCAAGCTGTCGCGCAAGGTGCTGCTCCGCGATCAGAACGGCGGGGCACCCTCCGAGGAGGCTCCCGCCGAATCGGCTCCACAACAACAGCAGCAACCGCGACGGGAAGGCGGCGGTGATCGTGGTCGTCGCGGCGGTGGCGATCATCGCCGACGACGGGACGAGGATTAATGCGTGATCCGGGAGCAGCGATCCGTAAGATAGCCGCTGGCGGGCTGTTTACTGATCCCTGCTCCCTGATGACTCACCACTCATGACCGACGAGCAATACCTGGACCTCGCCGAGTTGGCCGGCGGGTTCATCCACGACATCAAGAATCACCTCAGCACCCTGAGCCTCAATCTCCAGCTCCTCGAAGAGGACTTCGAGAACCCACAGTCGCCGCGTGAACGCAAGGCGTTGACGAAGGTCGAGCGGCTTCGGGGCGAATGTCAGCGTCTGGTCGATATCTCCAACGACTTCCTGCGCTTCGCTCGTGTCAAGGATCTCGACCGTCAGCCGACCCGCCTGGCGGAGGTGATCGAGGATCTGATCGATTTCTTCGGGCCGATGGCTCGTCGGGGCGGCATCGAGATCAAGAGCTACCTGCCGGCCGACCTGCCGCAGATCGAGGTCGATCGCGATCTGTTCAAGCAGGCCGTCCTCAATCTTCTGCTCAATGCCCAGCAGGCAATGCCGGAGGGCGGCACCATCACCGTTCAGGCCAACGCCGGCCCCGACGAGGTCCGCCTGGAACTGATCGACACCGGCGAAGGGATGTCGCCCGATGTCGTCGCCCGGGCGTTCAAGCCGTTCTACTCGACCAAGTCAGGCGGTTCCGGCCTGGGCCTGCCGACGGCGCGCAAGATCATCCTCGCTCACGGCGGCAGCCTCACCGTCGAGAGCGCCGTCGGCGTCGGCACCAAGTTCACGGTCGTTCTGCCCTGCACGCCGCGCGATCCGGGCCAGCGAGCCGTCGTGCCCCTGGCCGACCTCAATGGCCGGATTATGCCCCTGCCCGAGGTGAAAATCTCTGCTCTCGATCGCGGCTTCCTCTTCGGCGACGGCGTCTACGAGGTGATCCGTGTGTACGGTGGCAAGCCGTGGCTGGAGGACGAACACTTCGTCCGGCTGGAACGCTCCCTGGCCGAGATCCACATCACCGGCGTCGATCTCGCCGCGCTACGCCGTCGGACGCTCGCTCTGTTGACGGCGAGCAGTCTGAAGGAGGCGACCATCTACATCGAGGTGACGCGCGGCGTCGCCAGTCCACGGACGCATGCCTTCCCGAAGCAGGCGACGCCGACCGAGTTGCTCTGGGTCGCGCCGTACGATGACACGACCACCGCTCGGGGCCGGCGCGACGGCGTCGGCGTCCTCCTTCAGCCGGACCTGCGCTGGCGACGCTGTGACGTGAAGTCGGTCAATCTCCTTCCCAACGTCCTGGCCTGCCAGGCGGCCAAGGAAGCCGGTTGTCCCGAGGCGATCCTGTACACGCCCGATGGTCTGCTCACCGAGGCGTCGCATTCGAGCTTCTTCGCCATCCGGGAAGGGACGCTCATCTCGACACCGCTGAGTCCGGCCGTGTTACCGAGCATCACACGGGCCTTCGCCCTGCGCCTGGCCGAGAGTCTGAACCTACCCGTCGAGGAGCGTTCCCTGCATCGCGATGAGCTGGCCGTGCTTCAGGAACTGTTCCTGGTCGGCACCACATCCGAGGTGCTTCCCGTCGTGCGGGTCGATCAGCAGACCATCGGGACCGGCCAGCCGGGGCCGATCACCCGACGGTTGCAGCAGGCCCACGCCTGGGCCGTGGCTGCGTTCCTGGGTGAATAACGAGCCTGGACCTGGTGCCACGCTCCCACTCCATCATGGGACCCAGGTAGTTCCCTGCTCACTCTCGCGCAGGTTGGCGTACCACCATTCCTGCGCGGTCTGTCAGAACCACTTACTCCGCTGCGCTGCGTGCGCGACTCTGACAGCCATCGCGACTTCGCTGAGCGATTGGCATACCGCTTGCACAGTGTTTCTTCGCTGGAGGCCGGGCGTGGCCGGTTGCCTTCTCGCATCGCAGGATCGACACCTTCTCAGGGAGGCACTTCCAATGGCGAACACGAAACAGCGACCCCTGGTCGTCGCTCTCTTTCCAGACCGGGACGAGGCCCATCAGGCCTACACCTGGCTGATCGACCGGGGCTATACCGAGAACGAACTGAGCGTCCTCATGTCGGCCGAGACGCGCGAATACTTCAAGATGATGGAGCGGGAGCAATCCACCGGCAGCCGAACGGAGGCCGGCGTGGCCATCGGAGCCGTCGCGGGCGCGATCACCGGCCTGGTCCTGGTGGCGACCATTCCCGGCCTGGCCCTGTTCGCGGCCGGGCCGTTGCTGGCCGGCCTGGGCGGGGTCGGGGCCGGCATCGTCGCCGGCGGCCTGGTCGGTGGCATGATGGACCTGAGCATTCCCGAAACGTACGCCACCGCCTACGAGCGCGGTCTCCGTGCTGGCGGCGTCGTCATCTCGGTCTTTCCACATCGCGGCGACGCCCGTCCGATCGAGACCCAGTTCGCCCTGCTGCACGGGGAGGATATCCACATCGACGAGTGACGCGGTCGAACAAATCTTCGGGTTGGTCCGTAATCTGGACTGTCACGGACCGACCCCCTCGCGGTTATAATGGGCGAGGAGGATTCGTCCGTGCCGCAAGCAACCACTCTGCCCCCACTCCAGGGGTTGGCCGACCTGGGCCAGCTTCTCGGAGCCCGGGACGATTTTCAGTCCCTGCTCGCCGCCCTGAAAGCGGGCCGCAGTGCCACCATCGACGGAGCCTGGGGTTCGTCGGCCGCCCTCGCGCTGGGCACCCTGGCCCAGGACGCATCCGCCACGCTCCTGGTCGTGCTGGCTCATCCGCGCGACGTGGATGCCTGGAGCGCTGATCTGGCTGGCTTCTCCGGCATCGTCCCGGCGGTCTTTCCCGCGCGCGAGGCGAACCTGGCCCGACTCGTCGATGAAGCGACCAGTCAGCGTCTGCGCCTGCTCCGCACCCTGCAAACCGACGCTCCGCCGCGAATCGTCGTCACCACGATTCAGGCCCTCATCCAGCCGGTGCCGGCCCGCGATCAGCTCCAGGCGACGGCACGCGTACTACGTCGTGGTGCGACGATCGATCTGGATACCCTGGCGGCGTGGCTGGTCGAGTATGGCTATCGGGCTGTCGAGGCGGTCGAACTACCCGGCGAATTCAGTCGTCGTGGCGGCATCATCGACGCCTTCTCGCCGGATGCCGAGGCTCCCGTCCGGCTCGAACTGTTCGGCGACGAGATTGACTCGATTCGCCAGTTCGCTCCACAGACGCAGCGCAGCCTGGGCCCGGTCGAGTCGGCCATGCTCGTCGGCACCAGCCTGGTGATCGAGACGGCTCCGGGCAAGTCACCGGAACTGACCGGCCACCTGACCGAGTACCTGCCGGCCGGTTCGTGGTCGGCCCTGGTCGAGATCGACGAGTTGCGCGACGCCGGCCAGGCGTTCCTCGATCGCCAGGACGATCGACGCGGCCTCTTCCTCGTCGAGGGCGTGTTTCAGCAACTCGTCGCCATTCCGAGTATCCGCGTGGCGTCGCTGCCGAGTCCGGGCATCGAGGCGAGCCTGTCGCTGCGGGTCGAGAGCGTCGAGCGTTTCAGCGGCGAGGTGGCTCGGGTACGCGACGAACTGGACACGGCGGCCGGGCAGGATCTCGTCCTGGTCGCCTGTGAGACCGAGGCGGAGACGAATCGACTGCGTGAGGTCCTCGCCGCCGGCAGGCTGGCCCGGGGAGACCGCCTGCGTCTGGGCGGCATGCTTTTCCTCTATGAAGATTTGAAG
>CAYYJM010000222.1:0-631 GCA_964471755.1 uncultured Alcaligenaceae bacterium | reverse complement strand
CGGCTGATCGGCGTCGAGAGCGGCCTGGAGGGCGTCTCGAATGTCGTAGTCCTCGGCGGCCAGGAACTGTTCCATCGTGAGGGCCGACCAGAGGTAGCGCCGCGGGCTCGCCGCCAGGTGGAAGCGCGCGCCATCGACAGCTTTCTCGATCTGACCGAGGGGGATCTCGTCGTCCACGTCTCGCACGGCATCGCCCGATTTCGTGGCATGCAGCTGCTGGAGAAAACCGCGACGGGGACGCAGGTCCAGGGCGGCGGACGGCAGACCGAGGAGCATCTCATCCTCGAATTCCGCGATGGCGTTCGCCTCTTCGTGCCGGCCTCGCGCATCGACCTCGTGCAGAAGTACGTCGGCGGCAGCAAGACCGACCCGGAACTGTCGAAGCTGAACAGTGCCTCGTGGCAGACACGCAAGGAGCGCGTTGCCGCCGCGGTGCGGGATCTGGCGGTGGACATGATCCAGCTCCAGGCCCTGCGTGAAGCTCAGAAGGGGATCGTCCTGCCGCACGACAGCGAGTGGCAGGGCCAGTTCGAGGCATCGTTTCCGCACCAGGAGACGCCGGACCAGATCACCAGCCTGGCCGAGATCAAGACCGACATGCAGCGATCGCGGCCGATGGATCGCCTGCTGT
>CAYYJM010000221.1:0-11084 GCA_964471755.1 uncultured Alcaligenaceae bacterium | reverse complement strand
AACCCCTCACCCCAACCCCTCGCCCCTGAGTACAGGGGCGAGGGGCTTCCAGAACTGCCGCCGAGTCGGCTGTCGGTTCACTTCACGCGATCGGCTAGCCGGTCGCCGAAGTGATCCTGCTGCTCGGCCATCAGCTTCTTCATCCGGGCCAGCGTCTCGGCGTGTTTGGGATCGCTGGCCAGGTTCGTCAATTCGTCCGGATCGCCGGCCAGGTCGAAGAGCTGAAACTTACCGAGCTTCGGATACCAGAGCAGCTTCCAGCGCGCATCGCGGACCATGCGTTGCGTGCCGGTGTAGAGCGCGAACAGGGCCTCGCGCACGCCCTTCTTCTCCCCTTTCAGCACCGGTACGAGGCTCTTCCCTTCGCATGATTTCGGCACCGGGATGCCGGCCAGATCGCAGGCCGTCGGGTAGAGATCGAACAGGTAGACGAGCGCGTCCGACTTGCCGTGCGGCACGCCCGGCCCGGCGATGACGAGCGGCGACTTGAAATGCTCGTAGAGATTCTGCTTGCCCATCAGGCCATGTCGGCCGCCCACTGCCAACCCCTGGTCACTGGAGAAGATGACGACCGTGTCGTCGAGTCGCTTCGATGCCCGCAGCGCGTCGAGAATCCGGCCGAGATGGTGGTCGAGGCTGGTGATGCAGGCGTAGTAGTCGGCGAGGTGCTGGCGCATCTCGTCGGCCTTTCGCGGATAGGCGGCCAGCTTCTCGTCGCGGATGCCGAGAACGCCAAAGTCGATTGGCACCTCGGCCCGGAAGTTCTTGCTCAGGGTGATCTTCGCCGGGTCGTAGAGCTTGTGGAACCGGGCCTCGGCCGTGCGCGGATCGTGCGGCATGCTCGGAGCGAAGTAGACGAAGAACGGCTTCTTCGAGTCGCTCTGCTTGAGGAAGTCGAGGACGGCGTCGGCGCACCGCTGGTTCGTCTCGGCCTTGACGTGCGGGATGTGGACGACCGTCTCGAAATGCTCGTGGGCGGCCCGGAACGAGTTGCCCGGCTTGCTGACGCAGAGGGTGGCGTAGCCGGCGTTGCGGAACGTCTTGCCGAGGGTGTCGCCGGCGTACTTCTTCAGGTTGGCGGCCGGCATGTGGAAGAAGCTCTTGCCGGAGAGGAGTTCCGTCCGGCTCGGCTGGCAGACGGCTCCGGAGTTGCCGCCCTGGCAGTAGGCGTTGGTGAAGCTGAAGCCGCGAGCGACGAGGCCGTCCAGGGTCGGCGTCTGGATCTCGGCATTGCCGAGTGCGTGGATCGTGTCGAAGCGCTGGTCGTCGGTGAAGACGAACAGCACGTTCGGTCCGGCGGTCGCGGGGCCGGACCCGGCGAGAAGAACGCAGACGGTGAGCAGGAATCGAAGCGGCATGGCGGATGTCCTCGCGGGGTCGGTGTCGATGCGAGGACATTCTCCATCGTTGTCGAGGGGGACGCAAGCGTCCGGCCGCGATCAAACCACGGCACCGACAACGACCACCTCGCCGCGCTCGGCCGCGGCGCGGAGCAGGGCCAGCCAGCTTCGATGCGTGTCCGGGTCGATCGCGGCAACGCGCGCATCGAGGCCAGCCAGGAACACGGCCCCGGCCCGGACCTCCTCGACGGAGATCAGCGACAGGGTGTCGTCCCCCTCGCGAACCCGATCCGCGACGCCGAAAATCAGACGCGAGCCGAGATGGGGATGCGCCAGGGTGTCCAGGCCCTCGATCGTGTCGAAGAAGTCGCCGTGCTTGACGAGAAGTGCGCGGCGTTCGACGCCGGAGTCTACCTCTCGGGTGCGGTCAAACTCGCGGTAGAAGACGGCGATGGCGCGGCGGATTTCGTCGTCTCCCTCCACCCCATCGTCGGCCAGCCGCTCGCAGAGGCTCTGGTGATCAGCCAGGTCGAAGTGCAGCAGGTCGAAGAGGCCGCTCGGCTGACCGACCAGACAGCCGTAGACTCTGTAGAGATTGGCGTCGGTGCGCAGAAGGCGGAGCAGAGAGCCGTCCGACGGCAGGGTCTGGTAGTGGGAGTATACGCTCATGGGATTCGTAACCCAGTGCGTGGCAGAGCCCGGGAAACCGAGGCCCAGCGGACCTACCGGCGCAGGATGACCATGAAGTCGTCCAGGGCGGCAGCATCCAGGGCGGCCGTCAGCCAGTCGTGCAGCATTTCGCCGCTGTCTTGCTGCTGGATAAAGTCACGGAGTTCCGCAGTGACCTGGCCCGGAAACCGACGCCCGAGGACCGTGAGGAGATCACGCCGGTGCGCGGCCAAAGTCCCTTCGCGCCGGGCTTGTTCCTGCCAGCCATTCACCACCTGTGACTCGGTCATGCCCCACCCTCCGAGCGCGTCTTGCCACGCACGCAAACAACCAGCCAACTCGGCGAAGACCAGCGCGATGCCGGCCATATCGCTCCGCGTCCGGGTGGTCGTCACCCGCTCCGCGACGAGATCCTTCCACCGCTGGATCACTGTAGCGTCGCCAGCCCCTGTCTGCAACGCCACCCAGAACAGGGCACCCCAGGTGGCTCGCCCGGCAGTCACGTCGTCCAGTGTCTGACTCGCGGCATCGCCTGCCACGTCCCAGACGAGGCAGGTGTGGACCGACCCCGAGCCGCCGGCGAGTTGCATGCGCAACTCGCGTGCTGGGCAACGATCGGTCAGGTAGACGAGCGCGGTCTGCACGTTGAACTTGCCGCGCCGATCCGGGCCGTGTCGAGCGTAATGGCGATACTGAGCCGCCGCCAGGAAGGTTGCGTCCAGCTTGTCCTCATCGTGGCGGGCCTGGAACTCGATCATGAGCAGCACCGACTCGGCGACCTCGACCGGACCTGTCAGGATCACGGCCAGGTCGCCCGTCCGATCCGGCCCGCCCGGCAACGGCACCGTCCGCGTGTCGAAATCCCGGCCGAAGCTCAGCGGCTCGCCGGTGTCGCGCAACAGTCGGGCGATCACCGCCTCCGGCTCGGCCTGCGCCGCGTAGCGTGCGGCTTGATCGTAGACGCCCATCGGTTCGCCTCTCGCCTGGATGCTGTCGATCGCCCGGCCGCCCTGGCTGATCGACGCCGGCCTGCGTCAGTGATTCCACCCTACCCCGGCCGTGCTTTCGATGAGAGTGAGAAATTCTCGATCTCGCCTTGTCCCCCTCGGCGGCCTCCGTATTACGAATATAGGAATCGTACGATTCAAGAACCCCGCCAGGAACTTCGGAAGGGATCGCCATGCGAAACCGCTCCACCCGTCTAGCCTTCACGTTGATCGAGCTGCTCGTGGTCATCGCCATCATCGCCGTGCTGATCGGTCTGCTGCTGCCGGCCGTGCAGAAGGTCCGTCAGGCCGCCTACCGGATGCAGTGCCAGTCGAATCTCCGCCAGATCGGCCTGGGCGTCCACCAGTTCTATCATGCCACCAACGGCAAGTTCTTCCTGCATCATCCCTACGACGCCGACGTACTCTCCAACCACAGCGGCATCAACTCCTTCGCCGAGATCTACTGGGAGGACAGTCTGATGCCCTACATCGGCGGTAATCAGGAGGCCAATCCGAACCTGGCTCGTCAGGGCATCATCGTGGCCAGCGAGACGATCTACCGTTGCCCGATGGACACCTCGGAGCGGAAGCCGTTCGTGGACGCCGGCGTGACCGATGGCATCGAACACCGCACCAGCTACCTGATGAACTCCCTGCTCAGTCACAAGAGCAGACGATACGGACTGTGGACGCTCCACCGCTTCGTCAACGAGGTCGGCACGTCGCAGTTCGTCGCCTTCTCCGAACGCAACGCCAGCGCCTTCCTGGCCGAGAACGGCGAAGATCCGCGTCAGGACGACTACGACATCTGGCTCGGGACGGGCATCATCAAGCCCTGGATCGCCCACGACCGCGACAGCGGCGTCGCCAACTACCTCTACCTCGATGGCCACGTCGTGACGCTCCCCTGGGCCGCCGGCGTCGTGGACATGTACCCGGACAAGGGGGTGCTGACTCAGGACGGGAGCTATCCGTGACCACGCCTCGACAGGGGTGGCGGTGGACGAGCCTGGCGATGCTGCTCGCCCTTGCTGGCTGCGGCGGCGTGCCCACTCCCGTCACCGACACCGGCGCGAAGGCCGCGGCGCAGGAGTTCTTCGAGGCGGTCGTCCGTCGTGATGCGAACCGGGCGTACGCCGTGCTTCATCCGGATAGCCAGAAACGCTGGCCGCAGGCACGGTTCTCGTCAGCCGTGGAAACGTACCGACGCAAGCTCCGGTTCGAGCCCGAGAAGGTCGTGGTTCGCTCCTGCGAGGAGCAGGGCGATCAGGCGGTCGCTCACGTTGTCATCACCGGGCACGGTTCGTCACGCCACCAGCGCTACCAGGACGGAACGGTCCTGCGAAAAGGGCCCGACGGCTGGCGGGTCGTGCTGCCGGCGAACTTCGGTAGGTGAGGAGCCTGTTCGCCTGGTACAATGGTGGTGGAGGGAACGCCATGACCACGACCACTCTGCGCGGCGTCGTCCGTGGGAAGATCATCGAACTCCAGGCCGACACCGGGATTGATGATGGTCAAGAAGTCGAGGTCGTCCTTCGGCCCGTGCCGACGGCGACGCCCCCGGAACAGGGCGAAGGAATTTCGCGCACGGCCGGGGCCCTGCCCGACGACGAAAACGACGACGCCATCCTGGCTGAAATCGCCGAGGGCCGGAAACACGAGCGACCGCAGCTCACGGAGAAGTGATCGTGTTGCTTGACACGAACATCATCTCCGCGCACTTCCGACGGCCCGGCGGCCTTGCTCACCGGTTCATCCAGTATCTGGGTCGGTTGCACGTACCGACCATTGTCCTGGCCGAACTGTACACCTGGGCTCATCGCCGTCCCGATCCGACACCCCTGCTGACGCTCATTGCGGAGTTGGTGCAAGAGGTGACCGTCCTGCCCTTCGACTCCGACGCCGCAGTACGATTCGGCCAGGTCCGCGGCCCGCTCATGCGCCAGGGAATCTCGGTCAACACGACCGACCTGATGATCGCGGCCATCGCCCTGGTACACAATCTGACTCTGGTCACCAACAACACGGCGGATTTCCGGAACATTCCCGGTCTGCGACTGATGGACTGGTTGACGCCGTGAGGCGAACAACTGGTGGACGATGGCTCTCAATCACTGTTCGACCAGGTCAAAATCCCCGTACACGGGGTCAGCCCGTCGAGGAACGGCATCGGGAACGTCTCCTCCGCGACGGTAACCCAGATCCACGCCTCGACGGAATCCTGGAAACGATGCCGATCGACGAAAATCATCGACAATCGCGGGTTCCGCTGAAATAGCTCATCAATGAACTGGGCCGTTTCTTCGTCGATGCCGTGGCCGCCCCAGCCTCTGTATTTCGGTCCCAGGAAATGCGATTCAAGGGCCGAGGACAGACTGCCAAGATCGTCAGGGAGTGGGACGAAAACGCCTTCCTGGGTGTACTGCATGACGTAGTGCCCTCCGACCTGGTTCTGGTAGATCACTCCACTGGGCCACGGGATGATGAGGGCCGGCCCCGCGAGGTCGTAAAGAATGATCGTCGGATGTCGCCTCGTTGGGCTGCTCATCGATGCCTCCGCGAATTCACGGATCATACTATCTGGACAGACACGAGAGAATCGCCCATGCTGAAGATCGACCGCCCAAACCGGCCTGCGAACGGCCTGTAACTGGAGCGGACCACCCCACCCAGTCGAGGCACGGCACTCATGCTGAACATCACCTGCCGGACGCCCTGTTCTCGCCGGGATTTCCTGCGTGTCGGCAGCCTCGCCCTCGGCGGACTGACGCTCCCGCACCTGTTCGCTCGCCAGGCCCTGGCGAGCGCCTCCGGCAAGCTCACCACCGACCGGGCCGTCGTCCTGCTCTTCCTCCAGGGCGGGCCGAGCCAGATCGAGACGTTCGATCCGAAGATGGACGCACCCAAGGAGATCCGCGGCATCTTCGGCGAGGTGAAAACAAAACTCCCCGGCGTCAGCTTCGGCGCGACGTTCCCGAAGCTCGCCGCCCTGGCCGACAGGCTCGCCATCGTCCGCTCGTTCGCCTCGGGCAACGGCGACCACCAGAACTACCTCAGCACCGCCGGCGGCAACTCGCTCAAGGTGCCGATGGGCAGCCTCTTCGCCCGCATCGCCGGCACCAACGCTCCGGGCACCGGCATGCCGACCAACATCCTCGTCGCCCCCGAGGCGGTCGGCGGCACGGGCTTCAAGATCGGCCGAAACTTCGAGACCGACGCCCTCAACAAGCTCATCACGGCCAGCGCCGGCCTCGGAGCGAACTACGCCTTCTTCGAGCCGGCCGGCTCCGGCCAGATGCGCCAGAACCTCGACCTGCATCAGCCGCGCGACCAGTTCGACGACCGTCGCGGCCTCCTCGAACAGCTCGACACGTTCAAGCGTCAACTCGATGTCACCGGAACATTCGACACTCTCTCGGCCCATGAGCAGCGGGCCTACGAGGTCATCGTCAATGGCATTGCCCAGGCGTTCGACCTGTCGCATGAGTATCCCCGGACGATCGAGAAGTACGACACGAGCAAGCTGTTCCGCCTCGACGAGGTCCAGAAGTGGGGCGACATGCGGCGGTCGTCGAACCAGCTCGGCAAGCAGATGCTGCTCGCTCGCCGACTCGTCGAGGCTGGTTGCGGCTTCGTCACCGTCATGGACGCCGGCTGGGACATGCACTCCAACGGCAACAGCCCCAAGGGCCTGGCCGGCATGAAGTGGCTCGGTGCCCAGGTCGATCACGCCGTGGCGGCGTTCCTCACCGACCTCCACGAACGCGGCCTGAGCGAGAAGATTCTGCTCGTCGTCACTGGCGAGATGGGCCGGACGCCGAAGATCAACAAGAACGGCGGCCGCGATCACTGGGGCAATCTGACGCCGCTCCTGCTGGCTGGCGGCGGTCTCAGGATGGGCCAGGTGATCGGTCAGTCCGACCGGCAAGGAGGCTCGCCGGCCACGACGAAACTCACGCCGGAAAACCTGCACGCCACGGTGATGCAGACCCTGTTCGACCTCGGTCAGGTGCGAGTGGCTCGCGAAGTGCCGACGAACGTGATCGCGGCCAGCACGGCCGGCAAGGCGATCGCCGAGCTATTCTGACGGCCCCAGATCGAAGTCGCACACCACCGGCAGATGGTCCGACGCCCACCGCGTCATCCGGTCCCGAACGACCCGGCATTCGCCGACCTGGACCGGGCCGCGTCGGTAGACCTTGTCCAGGGCGGCCATCGCGAACCACGCCGGGAACGAACGAAAACGCGGCGTCGGGTCCGTCACCTGATGGAAATCCTGCTGGCGGAACAGGAGCCGGCCCAGCGTGTTCCGCCAGTCGTTGAAATCGCCAGTGATCAGGGTCGGATGGGTCAGGCCGGCGGCGAAGGTCGAGTTCTCCAGGAGGTGCCCGGTCTGCCAGCGGCGTTCCTTCTCGGCCAGACCCAGGTGCCAGTTCACCAGGTGCAACGGCCCCTGTGGTGTGTCCACGACGACGAGCTGGGCTCCGCGCGGCTTGCGCTTCCCCAGTCGCAGGCTGACCTGATGCTCCGACCGGAACGGCCAGCGCGACAGGATCAGGTTGCCGTACCCGCCCGACCGGATCGGCACGTTCAGCTGATACAGATAGGCGGTCAGGCCGAGAGCCTGGGCCAGCAGGGCCGGCTGGTCGTGGAAGTACGTCCGGGCGACGTGGCGATCGACCTCTTGCAGACAGATCAGATCCGGTTGGTTGTGCTCCAGCACCCGGATGATCCGGTCGAGCTTGTACCGCAGATCGCCGCCGCCGATCCCCTTGTGGATGTTGTAGGTCAGCAGTCGCATGGCGTGCCTCGGACGCAGGTTGAGCCGGAACCCCTGCCTCCCATTCTACGGGTTCGGAAAAGACGACGGCTACGCTGTTCCGAGATTGGACGAGATGTGCTATGCTGTCCAAGATCGACGATGGCCTTTAGCCTTTCGGCACCCGGTAGGATCACCCCATGGCACGAGACCCCTCGGCAGCCGAGAATCAGGTCGGCCAGCGGATCGGGAAGTATGAGATCCTGACCCACATCGCGACCGGCGGCATGGGTGCGGTCTACCGTGCGCGGGACACCGAGAGCGGCCAGGAGGTCGCGCTCAAGGTCCTGACGCAGGAGATGGCCAGCAAGCCGGCCATGCTCGAACGCTTCCGCCGCGAGGCCCGCAGCGCCTCCAAACTCAGCCACGAGAACATCGTCCGTGTCTTCGACTTCGGCGAGGCCAACGGCACGATGTTCATCGCCATGGAGTTCGTCGAGGGGATCGATCTCCACGAACACATCGAGCAGAAGGGCAAGCTCGATCCGGAGGAGAGCCGACAGATCATGATCCAGGCGGCCCGGGCCCTGGCCCACGCCGCCGCCAACGGCATCGTCCATCGCGATATCAAGCCGTCCAACTTTCTGCTGACGAAGAAGCACGGTCGGATTCTGGTCAAGCTGACCGACATGGGTCTGGCTCGCGAGCAGGACAACGAACAGTTCCGCGTCACCCGGGCTGGCACGACCGTCGGCACGGTCGATTACATCGCCCCGGAGCAGGCCCGCGACAGTGGCGTCGCCGACGAACGGAGCGACCTCTACTCGCTGGGCTGCACCTGGTTCCACATGCTTGCCGGACAGCCGCCGTTCGCCAAGGGCGGCCTGGCCGAACGCCTCGTCAAGCACATGGAGACGCCGCCGCCAGACATCCGCACCTTCAACCCGAAGGTGTCCGACGCCCTCGTCGCCGTCCTGGGGAAGCTGCTCGCCAAGAGGCCCGACGACCGCTATCAGAGCGCCCAGCAACTGGTGCAGGCGCTGCAAGAACTGAACCCGACGCGCAAGCCGGCCAGCAAGATCGACACCGTCTCCGACATGGACGGCGAGGCTCGCAAGAAACCGCGCAGCGGCACGCCCCGGAAGAAAAAGGGCCGATCCACGATCAACGATCATCCCCGACCCAAAAAGGGTTCATCCTCGCGCTGGATGGCCGTGGCCGGGGTCGCTCTGCTCGTCCTCGTCGGTGGCGTGGCGGCGTTCCTGCTGTCGAGCCAGCCGACGACTCCGCCGGAGGACAACCACCAGGTGCAGGTCGATCCGAACAAGGATCGCAACCGGGACGGCATCGCGCCGAAGGATCATCCCCGGCCGAAGGATGGCGTCCCCCCCAGGGATGGCGTCCCGCCAAAGGATGGGACTCCGCCGAAAGATGGGCCCCAGCCGAAGGATGGGACCACCAAGGACGGCGGTCGGCCGACTCCCGTGACGCCGCCGAAGTTCGCCGCCCTCTACAAGCCAAACCTGCCGATCAACGTCACGGCCCTGACGGAGGAGTTTCGCAAACCCTGGCAGGAGAACGCCCGCCCGCCCGCCGATGCCGACGTGGTCCGCGTGTCGCGCTCTCCGGACGGCAAGCCGGGCTGGTATCCGACCGTGGAGGCAGCCCTCCGTGCCGCCCCGCCGGGCAAGGCTCTCGTCGTCGAGATTTACGACAACGGCCCGCTGTACGAGCCGGCGCTGCGGTTCGAGGGCCGCTCGCTGGTCCTGCGGCCGGGCAAGGGCTTTCGGCCTCTGCTGGTCTGGGATCTGCTCCTGGAAAAGGAGATGGCGGCCAGGCCGCGCGCCTTCCTCTCTCTGGAGAAGGGGAGCCTCTGGGTGGACGATCTGGAGATCGTCACGACCTGGCCGGAAGGCTACCCGTCGAACCATGACGCCCTGTTCAACGTCCGTGACGGCGACGTGAGCCTTCGCAACACGACGTTCTCGCTGGCCGGCAAGCACCAGGGTTTCACCCTGCTCCAGCTGGCCGGCACCGATCGAGTTCGCGGCCGATTCGAGCGCGTGTACGGTCGTGGCGAGAACCTCGCGATGTTGAACCTCGACGCGCCGAAGGCGGAGATCGGCGTGGATGGCTGTCTCTTCGTCGGCGGCAATGAACCGCTGGTCACCGTCGCGACCGGCAACGGCCGGATGATGCAGTGGTGGGCCGCGCGCAGCACCTTCATCGGCCGAAAGACCCTGGTCGTGGCCGTGACGCCGGAGGAGGAACTCGCTCCGGGCCTACGGTTCCACTGGTGGGACTGCCTGCTGACGCGCATGGGCCCCGACGTTCACGGCGAGATGCTTCGCCTCCCCGTCGGCGCGAAGCTCGCCAACATCACCTGGCAGGCGACGAACTGTCTCTACGCCGGCTGGCCGTACCTCATCGTCGGCGGACCGCGCAGCCTGACGCCGAACAGCATGCCGGACTGGCTCGCCCTCTGGAGCCGGACCGAGGGAGATGTCGTTCGGCCCAATCCCTGGCCGGCTCCGTCGGTCGGCGAACTGGAGAACAAGCCCGCGACGACCTTCCGCACGGCGGAGACGCCGCTCTGCTTCGCCGCCAGCAGTGACGCGGATCGCCCTCTGGGCGCGCCGCTGGATCAACTGCCAAAGAACCATGACGGCTGGCAGGCACTGACCACCGAACCGTATCCCCTTCCCCTGGTGAGCTATCCCACGGGGAATCCGCCGACCGTGCCCAACCCGGGCGACGGCCTCTACCACGGCGAGGCCCTCGACCTGACGGCGAACGTGGATCTCGGTCTGCACCTGGCCCGACAGCGCAAGCTCGGACCACGCGTCGTGATGGTCCTGCGCGGCAGCGGCGAGAAGGCGACGAGTCCGATCAACATCCCGGCCGGGACGACGCTGGTTCTGTACGCCGATCCGCCGACCGGGACGGACGCCCCGCTGACGCTCCGCTTCGTTGTCCGGGGCACGACCGAGGTGCCCGCTCTGATCCGCACCGAGGGGGGCGGCCTGGAACTGGCGAACCTGGACATCAAGCCGCCGGAGGGAACCTTCGCGCGCTGTCCGCCCTATCTGTTCCGTGTCCGGGGAGGTGACCTGAAGCTCTTCCGCTGCCGGGCTCATACTCCCGTGGCCGGCCTCGCGGGATTCAAGACCCTGCTGATGATGGAGGGCTCCGGTCAGCCGGACGCGCCGCACACACTCGCCGTGACGGAGTGCGTCTTCACGACCGGAGGCAACGGCCTGCGCGTCGCCGGAACCGGGGCGCTGATCGGCATCCAGGGCAGCGTGATCGTCTCGGCGGGGCCGGTGC
>CAYYJM010000220.1:0-11120 GCA_964471755.1 uncultured Alcaligenaceae bacterium | reverse complement strand
AACGTCGGGGCCGAGTTGCTCCAGAGGGTAAATCGTCGCGAGGTGAATGTCGACGTCGTCGTCCTTGAGAGGCTGGCTCAACTCGGGGAGTGTGGCCGGACTCTTCGGGGCGATGCGCACCAGGGCCTGGGCGGCGAAGGCACGCACGTCGCGGTTCGAGTCCTTCAGGATCGCGTTCAGGGCCGGCACCGCAGCGCTGGCATCGGAGCCGATCTGACCCAGGCACAGAGCCGCCTGTCGCCGGAGCGGAGCGCGTTTGTCCTGGAGCGTCTCGACCAGGGCGGGGACGGCCGTCTTGCCCAGGCGTGCGAGGGTGCCGACGCCGACCTGGCGGAGTTGCTCGTCGGTGTCATCGAGCAGGGTGAGCAGGGCCGGGATGGCGTGGCCGTCCTTCGGGCCGAGCTTGTTCAGTTCACGCAGGGCCGTCTGGCGAACGCCAATGTCGCGGTCGCGCAACTGGCTCACCAGACGCTCGACCGTCTCGGCCTCCTGAGCGAGTAACACGGCCGGCACGAACAGGACAGCGATCGCAAACAGGGTACGCACGGCGGACCTCCGAGAAGGAGTTCGAGGCAGGATGGCAATAGCATACCCGTCCACGAGCAGTACGGCCCGCTTTTTCCCTGTCCGCCGGCGCGTCTTCGGCTCCATTCATTCTACTTTAGGCGTTGCCGAGCGGAACGGAGGCGGAGGCGCCACGACGCTCGGGTTTCACCTCATCCATCGTTCTCCAGTCGTTCCAGTTCCGCCAGTTCTTCCGCCGTGGCCACGCCACGGCGTGCCTTCCGACCCAGTTCGATGATCCGATCCAGCCGCTCGCTGGTCTGTTCCAGTTGCTCGCTGGTCTGCTCCAGCCGTTCGTTGGTCCGCTCCAGCCGCTCGCTGGTCTGCTCCAGTTGCTCGCTGGTCAGCTCCAGCCGTTCGTTGGTCTGCTCCAGTCGTTCGTTGGTCTGCTCCAGCCGTTCGTTGGTCTGCTCCAGTCGTTCGTTGGTCAGTTTGAGTTGTTCGGCCGTCTGCTCCAGTTGCCGTTCGGCCTGGTCGGCACGCTGACGTTCGACCTCGAACGGAACAAAGGGACGACCATCGGGGTAACGCACCACCAGTTCCGCACCGGACAGGTCGAAGTGGATACCGCCGAGTCGTTCGCTCGTGTAGATCGCCGACTGAAGCCGAACCGGGCGTAACAGGTTCGCCTTGCCCTGACGTTGATGGACCTGGAAGAAATTCGTCTCCGGGTCGTAGAGAAGGTACTCCTCGACGCCGTACTCCTCGTAGAAATCCAGCGTCTCGATCAGGTCGGGGTAGTCGTTGCTCGGCGAACGGATCTCGAACGTGACGGTGAGCGGAAGGCCGCCCTCCTCCCACTGCTTGTAGGAACCGCGATGGCCCTGCGGTCGGCCGAGAACGACGTAGACGTCCGGCGCAACTCGCGTCTCCGGTTCGCCCTCGACGGGATACCAGAGTTGGTTCGCGCCGACGAACACCTCCCGGGCACGCTCGCGGAAATGGAGACGCAGATTGCCGTACAGCAGTGTCATCCAGTCGAGTTGCTTCGTGTTGTCGGCCATGGGCTTACCATCACTGTCGGGGTAGACGATCACCGGTGGGGAGAGCGTGGGGAGTTGCGGAGTCATCGAGACACCTCCTTTGCGGACGTCATTGTGAGCGGCGGGGTCTGGTTCCACAAGACGAACCGGCTTCCGCGACCGCAACTTGCCTTCCTCTCGCCAATCCTCAGGGCAGACCGATATAATGACGGAAACAGGCTCTCACGCCCCGACACAGGATTCGCATGAAGATCGTACATTACCCCCATCCTTCCCTGCGGCACGTGGCCCGGCCGTTGACGAGTATCGACCAGAAGGTCCATCTCGCCATCGGTGCGATGTTCGACCTCATGTATGAGGCGAACGGCCTGGGCCTGGCCGCCACTCAGGTTGCGCTGCCGTACCAGCTCCTGGTCATGAACGTCACCGGTGATCCGGAACAGAAGGAAGCCGAGGGCGTCTTCATCAACCCCGTTCTCGTCGAACGGCGCGGCACCCAGGAAGGCAACGAGGGCTGCCTCAGTTTCCCCGGCCTGTTCCAGAAAATTCGCCGGGCCAGGACCGTCAAGATCCAGGCGTACAACCTCAAGGGCGAATCGGTCGAGATCGTCGCGTCCGATCTGGAGGCCCGGGCCTGGCAGCACGAAATCGATCACCTCAAGGGCGAATTGTTCATCGACAAGATGGGCCTGATCGCCCGGATGGCCGCCCGCGGCGATGTCGCCAAGTTCGAGCGCGAGTTCCGCCGGGCTCAGGAAAAGGGCGAGATTCCGGCCGACCTCGAACTGGAAAAGGTCCTCGCCGCACTCGAAGCCGAGGCGTGAAGTAAGAACCAACCACAGAGGCACAACGAACACCGAGAAGACCTCGCCGCCCGTCTTCTCGAGGTTCGCTGTGCCTCTGTGGTTCCATCGAGATTTTGCCGGAGGGACCATGCGCATCGTGATGATGGGGACCGGCCTGTTCGCCGAGCCGACGTTCGAGGCCCTGCTCGCCGCCGGCAAGAACGTCGTCGGCCTGGTCACGCAACCGGACAAACACGTCGGAGCGGAACGCGGCAGCACCCGCCAGGTCGGCAAGGGCATGAAGGCCATCGCCGAGTCGGCCGGCGTGCCGGTCTTCCAGCCGGACAGCATCAACACGCCGGACGGGATGGCCGGCCTCGCGGCCTGGAAGCCGGATCTGCTCGCCGTGGCCGCGTACGGTCAGATCCTGTCGCGGGACGTGCTGGCCATCCCGACGCTGGGCGGCATCAACGTGCATGCGTCGCTCCTGCCGAAGTATCGCGGAGCCGCCCCGATCCACTGGGCCATCTGGCACGGCGAGACGCAGACCGGCGTGACCATCATCCGCATGTCGACCGCTCTCGATGCCGGTGACATGCTCGCTCAGGAATCGCTCGTCATCGGCCCGGAGGAAACCTCCGGCGAGGTCGAGGCCCGCCTCGCCCCACTGGGAGGCCGCCTGGCCCTGGAGACGATCGCCCGCATGGACCAGGGGGCCATCACCGGGTGCAAGCAGGACCCCGCACGGGTGACGAAGGCACCGAAGATGACCAAGGCCCACGGCCTGATCGACTGGACGCGCTCGGCCGAGGCGGTCGGCTGGCACGTCCGAGCCATGCAGCCGTGGCCGACGGCGTACACGTTCCTGCATCACGGAACGCAGACGATCCGTCTCATCGTCTGCAAGACGACGCATCGGCCGGCGGAGTCGGGCGAGATCGGCCAACCGGGCGAGTTGCTCGCGACCGAAGCGAAGCGTCTGTGCGTGGTCGCAGGCGATGGTGGCATCGTCGAGATCGTCGAGGTACAGCCGGCTGGCAAACGACGGATGACGGCCCGTGAATTCCTCCAGGGACACCAGGTAAAGGCCGGCGACCGCCTCGGCCCGGAGACCGCATGAACCTTGCCGACTTTCGCTTTCGCGGCCGACAGCACACGGCACGCACCCTGGCCCTGCACGTTCTGCTCGCTTCTCAGCGTCGTGAGGGCTTCGTCCAGGAACTGCTCGACGCCGCCCTGAACCAGTGGCCGTTGCCACCGGCCGACCGCCGACTCGCGACCCAGCTCATCTACGGCGTGCTGCGCCGTCGCGGCACTCTGCTCGCGCTGATCAAGCCGTTCCTGACCCGGCCGCTGGAGAACGTCGAGTCGGGCCTGGTCGATGCCCTCTGCCTGGGGGCATTCCAGCTCGTGCTGTGCGACCACATCCCACCGCATGCCGCCGTTCACGAGACGGTCGAACTCGCGGCCCAGTTCGGCCGACTTGGGGCGCGCGGCTTCCTCAACGCCATTCTTCGCCGCGTCGCCGAGCTGGCGACGGCGGAGATGGTCGATACTCCGGCGGCCGACGCCGTGCCGCTGGAGAATGGTCGTTACCGTCGGCTGACGAAGGCGGTGCTTCCCGTACCAGCCACCGCGCCGGTAGAATATCTCTCGGCCGGGTTCAGTCTGCCGCTCTGGTTCGCTCAACGCTGGAGCGGCCGCTACTCGCCGGAGGAGTGTCGGCGGCTCGGCTTCTGGTTCGCCGGTCCCGCTCCGCTCACGCTCCGGATCAACCCGCTCCGGACGACGCGGGCCGCCTACCTGGAGGCGTGTCGGCAGACCGGCTTGAACGTTAGCGAGGGGCAGCATCCACAGGCGATTCGTGTCCTCGACTCGGCGTCGATTCGCGATCTGCCCGGCTTCGAGCAGGGCTGGTTCTGCGTGCAGGATGAGTCGTCCATGCGGGTCGCGTCGGCGCTGCGGCCCGAACCGGGCTGGAACGTCCTCGACCTGTGCGCGGCTCCGGGCGGCAAGAGTACCCACCTGGCCGAACTGATGCGCGATCAGGGTCGGGTGACCGCGTGCGACAGCGATCGCGATCGGCTGACGATCGTCAGCGACCTGGCACGGCGGCTGGGCCTGGCGTCGATCCGGACGCGGGCGATCGATCCGGAGGAGCCGCGATCGATCCCGGCCGGGCCGTTCGATGGCGTGCTGGTGGACGTGCCATGCAGCAACACCGGCGTGCTGGGCCGACGACCGGAGGTCCGCTGGCGACTGCGACCGGAGGAGTTCAACTTCCTGGTGCCGCTCCAGCACCGGTTACTGCGGTCGGCCCTGGAGCGCGTCAAGCCGGGCGGCGTGGTCGTCTACTCGACGTGCAGCATCGAGCCGGAGGAGAACCGCGACCTGATCCGACGAGTCCTGCGTGAGGTGCCGGGCGTCACCCTGGAGGCCGACGAGGAAGCGATTCCGGGCCAGCCAGCCGACGGCGGCTACTGGGCCCGGCTGCGGATGAGAGGACAGCCATGAACATGCCGACGAAACCACCCCTGCCGCGCGAGTTGCCGATCATCGCGATCGACCTGCCGGTCTTCTACGAGGACGAGGGCCAGGAAGAGATGGGCGAAACGGAATGGCATGCCCTGGTCATGGAGATCGCCGCCTACGCTCTGCGCGAGCATCATCGCCAGACCGGAGCCGCGTCGCTGCGGGTCTTCAAGGACCTGTGCCTGTTCTACCATCCGCTCGACGTGGCGGCGTACGTCTCGCCGGACGTGATGGTCTGCGAACCGACCGATCCGCTGGCCGGCTGGCTGCGGTCGTACCGCATCGGCACGCAAGGACCGGCTCCATCCCTGGTCGTCGAGGTTCTGTCCCGGCGGTCGGCCCAGCAGCAGGATCTGACCAACAAGCCGGAACTGTACGGTCGGCTTGGCGTCGCGGAATACCTGATGCTCGACCCGACCGGCGACTTCTTGCCGGAGCGTCTGCGGCTCTTGCAGTACGAGGCGGACGGCACCTGGACGACGTTCCGCGATCAGGGCCAGGGCGTGACGAGTCTGGCCGGCTTCCACGTCCTCGTCGAGCCGGACGGCCTGCCACGGTTCCTGAACGGGAATCGGCAGCCGTACCGCCATCCCAGCGAGGCCGAGCCCGAGATCGAGACGCTTCAGCACAATCTTGAGGCCGCCCGGCAGCAAGCCGCCGAGTTGCAACGCCTGCTCGACGCGCTGCGCGGTCAATCTCCCGCATCCGAGGAACCCTGATGAGCAGCCCGACGCCGTTCGATCCCACCGACTACGACCTTGACGACACGACCATCTACCAGTGGCGCATCTGGAAGCCGGAGCGCAACCTGTTCGGGGCGATCTTCCTGTTGATGTTCATGGCCCTCGCCATTCCCGCGATGCCGTTCGGCATTCTCTACGCGATCAGCTTCATGTCGCTGAGTACCGCCGTCTACGTCGCCTGGGTAGCGGTCGGCATCGCGGTCTTCACCGTCGGTGTTCTGCTCTACATCAGCTTCACCGGCACGCGCGAGGAGCGGATCAAGAACGCGACGGGCCTGTTCTCGACGGCGACGTTTACTCTCGGAGCAGTCCATTTCCTGCTCACCTTCGATGAGCCGGCCACGTGGACGGGGTTCAAGGGAGCGGGTGGAGCCACCGTCTGGACGTGGGGCGTCTTTCTGTTCGACAACTTCCTCGGTGTGGTCCTGCTCGACATCCCGGACGTCTACAACTGGCACCTGAGCGCCATTCGGCCGGAGAGTCAATTCGCCTGCTTCCTGACCGTGGTGATCCGGGTGCTGATCACCATCGGCCTGGTCGAGATGATCCTGGCCATGTACCGGACCGAACTGAGCGAGCAGGAGCTATTCGGCACGGTGCGCGAGTGCGCCCACTTCTGCGACGCGATCATCGGCCCGAAGGACCTGGTCCTGTCGCGAACCGGGAAGGTCGAGTCGGCGACCGATCCGCCGGCGGTGAAGGTCACCGAGTTTCTTGAGGCCATGAGTCCGAAACTGAAGAAGTCGTGACAACCGCGTCACCCGGCGAAGTTCTGGCCGTGTCTTCGTCGGCTCTGGCTGCTATCCTGGAGGAATTGCCCTCGACCACGCCCCGGGCCGGGAACAGGAACCATGACTCGCAAACTCTACATCGAAACCGTCGGCTGCCAGATGAACGTCCTGGACAGCGAACTTGTCGTCGGCGCTCTCCGTCGGCAGGGCTACGAGCTGACCGACGATCCGCACCAGGCCGATGTCATCTTCTTCAACACCTGTTCGGTTCGCCAGCATGCCGAGGACAAGATCTACTCCGCACTCGGTCGGCTTCGCGGCCATCTGACCGCCCATCCGCACAAGGTTCTCGGCGTCCTTGGCTGCATGGCCCAGAAGGATCAGGAACAGATCCTTCGCCGGGCACCGCACGTGGACATCATCTGCGGCACCGGCCAGCTGGCCCGACTGCCCGAACTCATCGAGGAGGCCCGGACGACGGGTCGGCCACAACTGGCCCTGTCGCTGGACCGCAAGGAGGGCTCGCGTCACGAGGTCGAGGCGTCGTTCGAGAGCTTCGACCCGATGCGCGATCCGTCGATGCGGCCGACGCCGTTCCAGGCGTACGTCCGCATCATGATCGGCTGCGACAAGTTCTGCACCTACTGCATCGTCCCCTCGACGCGCGGCCCAGAGCAGAGCCGACCACCCCGGCACATCGCCGCCGAGGTGAAACAACTCGCCGGCGAGGGGTGCAAGGAGATCATTCTGCTCGGCCAGACGGTCAACAGCTACAAGTACACCCAGGGCGATGGCCGGGTCGAGCGCCTGTCCGATCTGCTGGCCCGCATCCATGACACGCCGGGCCTCGAACGCATCAAGTTCATCACGAACTACCCACGCGACATGGGCGACGATCTGCTCGACGCCGTGCGTGAGTTGCCGAAGGTGTCGCCGTACCTGCACGTCCCGGCCCAGTCCGGCTGCGACGAGCAGCTCAAGCGGATGAAGCGGAACTACACCGTGGCCCAGTATCGCGAGATGCTGCATCGCTGCCGGGAGCGGGTGCCGGGCGTGGCCATCTCCAGCGACTTCATCGTCGGCTTCTGTGGCGAGACGGACGCCTCGTTCGAGAAGTCCTGCGACCTGGTTCGCGAGGCACGGTTCAAGAACAGCTTCATCTTCAAGTACAGTCCCCGACCCGGCACGAAGGCCGACGATCTGTACCCCGACGACGTGGACGAGGAGACGAAGCGCCGCCGGAACAACGAGCTGCTGGCGATCCAGAACGCGATCAGCCTGGAGGACCAGCGGCAGCGCATCGGCCGGACGTTCGAGGTTCTCGTCGAGGGGTTCAGCGAACGGGCCTTGAAGCAGGGCGGCGATGGCCCGAAGCAACTGACCGGCCGGACGCCGACGGACCACATCGTCGTCTTCGACGGCAACCCGCGCCTGATCGGCCGGATGATCCCGGTGCGCATCGACGAGGCGACGGCGTTCACCCTGTTCGGAACGGTTGTCACAGGCGAGCAGATCGGCGTAGAACAGGAACGTGAGCCCGATTCGGCCTGCGCGCCAATGACGCCCGCGGACCCCGGGCGGAGGTCGTTGCCGCTCGTGTGATCCTCGTGGATGAGGAGTGCCTCCATGTCCCCGGCCCCGTCGGAGGTCAACTTCGAGCTACCCTTCCTGGAGCCGCCTCGTTCGGCCGGGGAACTCGGCTGGTTCTCGCCACGCTTCCGCGTCCTGCGTCGGGCCGTTGAACCCTGGCCCCACAATCCGTGACGGTCCGGTTGTTTTCTTGACACAGGGCCGCGAGATTTTAGAAAGCACGACAGGGGTTTCGCTGCTTGATGCCACGAACCTGACCGAGCAACCGTTCCTCGGCTTTCCACCGCCCCACGGCATTCTCACCTCCGAAAAGCCGCGATTGCTGTTTGCTGGAGCAGATGGTTGCATCAGCGAATTCGATTGGCAGGCTGCACTGCTGGCTGCTTCCGGCATGAAGGAACGGCCTCTCCGAAGGTGTCTGGACCTTCTCGGCGATCCGAGCCGAGACGGGTACGCGGCGCTGGTCCGGCTTCGCCAATCGCCCCGAGAGGCGCTCGCTCTCCTGCGCGCGGAAAAGCCGCAGTCACTTCTCCCTCCGGGCAGGTCGCTCGCCCAGGTGATCGCCGATCTTGGCGCGGACGACTTTGAGGTGCGTTCGCGAAGCCAGGAAATGCTCACGGCGATTGCCCCCGTCGTGCAGGCCGAACTTCAAGCGGCGCTCGCGAAAACGACCGATGCCCACCTCCGAAAATCGCTGAAGGAGGTTCTGTCCTCCAACGGCGGACTGTACAAATCCCGCGACGGGCTGCGCGCGCAGCGGGTCGTTCAATTGCTGGAGGGATTCGCTCGGGAAGACGCTATCGCGATCCTCTCCGGGTTCGTCCGCGAGCATCCGGTCAGTTATCTGGCCGCGTTCGCGCGGCAGTCGCTTCGTCAGATGGGCCAGACCGTTCCCTGACTTGGTGAACCAGAAGATCCGCCCTCGCTCTGACGCCATCGCCGCTGTTTCTGCTGGAGGAGTTGGCACGCCAGCGTCCGCCGAGCAAGAAGACGGCCGCTCTCGTCGTCGGTGGTGTCGATTACGCCCGCAGCAACCGACGCCCGCTCAGCGCGCTCCGACCCGTCAGTGGGCGGCGTTCTCGCTTTCTGGCGTCCGCTAGAGGGCGGCTCAGAGCCACGCCCGTGGCATGCGGACGCGGGCGTGCGTCTCGAAGAATCGCTGCGTCACCCGGGCTCCGAACTTCTCCAGCAGCTGAGGAAAATCCTTGTAGCCGTGCTGCGTCGGCTTGCCCGAGGCGTAACGGATCATCGCCTCGGGCTCGTTGCGATCCGCGTTCGGGTAGCGAGCGAAGCCGTCGCGAATCCAGGCGGCTCGCCACCACTGCATGTCATTACAGTAGTGGACCAGCGTTCCTCCGACCGGGATGAACCACGTCCGACCGACCTGGAGCCAGTGCCCCGCGAGTTGCTGCTCGGGACAATGCAGGGTCAGCACCAGGTCCGTCCCTTCCTCCAGACTTTCGCCGATGCGCCGCGCCTGGCGAGCCCGGCGCTGCGAGCCGCCCAGGTCCTGCAAGAGGTCGCAGTACATGAACCAGTCGATCGGTTCCAGGCTGTGTGTCGGAGCCTCGATCCGCGTCGCGGTGTGCATGGTCTGACCTCGTCGGGCTCTCTCAGGCACGCAGCAGGTGCCGGAGACGCTGATACAGGGCGGCCGACGGCAACTCCGTCGGCTCCAGCCGATAATACGCGCTCTTGTCGTCCACAACGCGGAGTCGGCCCTGCTCGCGCGTCGTCAACTTCTCGATACGCCGGCGATCCTGGTAGCCCAGGACCACGTCCGTCGGCCCGGCGGCTCCTTCCGCCGGACGTTCGAGATGCACTGTCGCTATTTTCCAGGCTGCCGCCAGCAAACGCAACTCCGTAAGCCGCAACAACCACTCGGCCGACTCCGGCACCGGACCGTAGCGGTCGAGCAGTTCCTGGCGGAAGTCGTCGAGTTTCTCCAGCTTGCGGATGCGGGCCAGCCGTCGGTACGCCTCGATCCGCAGTCGCTGCGTGGCGATGTAGCCATGTGGCAGGAAGGCGTGCCAGGGCAGATCGACCGTCGCCTCCAGCGGCGTCCGGCTCGGCTGCTGCTTCTGGTCGCGCACCGCGTTCTCCAGCAGTTGACAGTACAGCTCGTAGCCGACCGCGGCGATGTGGCCGGACTGCTGGGTGCCGAGCAGGTTCCCCGCTCCGCGAATCTCCAGATCGCGCAGCGCGATCTTGAAACCCGCGCCGAGATCGGTGAACTCCTCGATGGCCTTGAGCCGACGGGCCGCGTTCGGGGTCGGGATCTTCGCCGGGTTCAGCAGCAGATAGCAGTAGGCCCGGTTGCGATACCGGCCGACTCGACCGCGTAACTGGTGCAGGTCGGCTAGGCCGTAGATGTCGGCCTCGTCGATGAAGATCGTGTTGGCGTTGGGAATGTCCAGGCCGCTCTCGATGATCGTCGTCGCGATCAGGATGTCGGCCTCGCGCTGGACGAACGCGAGCATGTTCTCCTCCAGTTCGTGTTCGCCCATCTGACCGTGGACGATCGCCGTCCGCGCCTCGGGGACGATCTTGCGCAGCCTCTCCTCGACGATCTTGATGTCGTGAACGCGATTGTGAACGAAGTAGACCTGTCCCTCGCGATCCAGTTCACGCAGCACGGCGTGACGGATGAGCGTTTCGTCGAAGCGGCTGATTCGAGTCTCGATCGCCAGCCGATCCGGTGGCGGCGTCTCCAGGTTGCTGATGTCGCGGATGCCGAGCAGCGCCAGGTGCAGCGTGCGCGGGATCGGCGTTGCCGACAGGGTCAGGACATCGACCATCGCCCGGAGACGCTTGAGCTTCTCCTTGTGTTCGACGCCGAAGCGCTGCTCCTCGTCGATGATGACCAGGCCGAGATCCTTGAACTTCACGTCCGCTCCGACGATCCGGTGCGTGCCGATGACGACATCGACGCCGCCCGCGGCGAGGCGCTGGACGATGCGCCGCTGCTCGCCGGCGGTGCGGAAGCGGCTCAGGCACTCGACCGTGAACGGATACTCGGCCAGGCGCTGCGTGAACGTCCGGAAGTGCTGCTCGGCCAGGACCGTCGTCGGCACCAGGACCGCGACCTGTCGGCCATTGTCGATCGCCTTGAATGCCGCCCGGACGGCGAGTTCGGTCTTGCCGTAGCCGACATCGCCGCACAGCAGGCGATCCATCGGCCGGGATCGCTGC
>CAYYJM010000219.1:0-11169 GCA_964471755.1 uncultured Alcaligenaceae bacterium | reverse complement strand
GATGAAGGTCGATCAGGGCAGCAAGCCGGAACGAGCCCGGCAGCAGTGGGAAGGCCTCTACCGGCTCATCCAGGAGGCAGGGGCGACCGTCGAGCGGCTCGAACCGGTCAAGGGTCTGCCCGATCTGGTCTTCACGGCGAACGCCGGCCTGATCTATCAGAAGCGGTTCTTCTCGTCGCACTTCCGCCATCCGGTGCGGCAGAAGGAATCGCCCGTGTTCGAGGCGTGGTTCGCGGCTCAGGGTTTCACCGTCGAGACGATTCCCGAGGACAGCTTCTTCGAGGGAGCTGGCGACGCCCTGTTCTGCGGTGAGAAACTCTTCGCCGGCTATCGCATCCGCAGCGACGTACTCGGTCATCAGTGGCTGGGCCAGTGCCTGCATGTCCAGGCGCTGCCGGTCGAGCTGGTGAACCCGGCGTTCTACCACCTGGATACCTGCTTCTGTCCGCTGGCGGCTGGAGCGGCGATCTGGTATCCGGCGGCGTTCGACGCCTACGGCCAGAAGGTCATCCGGGCCAACGTGCCCACGTTGATCGCCGTCGAGGAGGGCGAGGCACAGCGGTTCGGGTGCAATGCCGTGGTGATCGGCACGACGGTCCTGATGAACACCGGTTGCGATCGGTTGATGGCCGACCTGGAGGTTCACGGCTTCACGCCACGAGCGACGGAACTGGACGAGTTCCTCAAGTCGGGCGGCAGTGCGAAGTGTCTGACGCTCCGACTCGACGGCGAGGAGGCCGCGACCTGGGCCGGGCACTCCTCGTCGTAGCATTCGGAGCGGAGCGAACTCCGGCGTCACCAGGACAGTTCGAGTCTCGGCAGCGGTTTCCCGGGACGATCGTGCAGGCAGAAGGCCGTCACGGCTCCGATCGCGGCCAGGACGTGGAGCCAGAAGGCGAGCCACAGAGCGTAGGTCTTGCTCACGACCGCGATCTTGACGCCGTAATCGACCTGAGCCTGTTTCTTCGCCAGAGTCCCAGTGACCTCGTTGACCTTGGTGACTGTGGCCGCCCTGGTCACGACCTGGCTTTCCAGGCTGAAGCCCAGCAGAATCTGCAAGGCCAGGAAGAGGAAGACGACGACGTTCAACCCGGCGACGGCGGCCCAGCGCCAGCGCAGCAGCGGCTGGAGATTCGGCGGAATGGAACTCGTCGGGATGAAGCCGAGATCGAGCAGCAGCGTCGCCACGGAGAGAGCCAGCGTCGGCAGGAAGAGCAGGACGTAGAAGATCATCAGGGAGGACGCTCCCGGCTTCTCCTCCTCGGGCAGGCCCTTCGCGGGGACCATGTCCTCATCGGCGGTGTAACTGCCAAAGGCCGCTCCCCAGGCTCCCTGAGTAACGTAGGATACGCCACCCGGGAAGAGGCCGACCCAGGGGAAAAACTGTAGCACGAAGATCAGCACCAGAGCCACGGGAGCGAACCAGCGCATCACCTCGGGACTGAAGTAGACGACGCAATTCTTCTCGTAGGCACCAGTCGGCTGGCCGCTGCTCGGCGTGCGACTCGGCACCGGCGGCACCGGTGGGACCGGCAGCGACGTCGGCGAAACTGGCGGGGCCAGCGGTGGCGCGGTCGGCGTCGGGGGAGCCGACTGTGTCGGTGGGGCCAGGGTTACCGGCGTGTTCACGGGTGGTGCGGAAGGCAGCGGCGGCAGCGGCTCGCCTCCGCCGCCCTGTGCAGGCACCGAGAAGGTGTTGCTGCACAGGGGGCACTTCATCATCTGCCCGGCGTACTGATCGGGCACGGTCAACGGCTTCAAACAGCTCGGACACTGCAGGTTCATCCGACGTAGCCCCCGTCCTGGTCTTTCGTTACTACGACTCCTCAGCCCTGTTCATCGATCTGGCTGGCCAGAGCGAACGGCAGTTCGTCCAGCAAGTCCGTCGCCAGCAGGCCCGGTTCGCCCAGGCGTGCGGCGGCCCGGTCCCCCGCCAGGCCGTGGACGTGGACCGCCAGGGCGGCCGCCTCGAAGGCATCGAGCCCCTGCCCAAGCAAGGCCCCGATCAAACCGGCAAGCACGTCGCCGGTGCCGCCCGTGGCCATGCCCGAATTACCGGTTCGGTTGATATACGTGCGGTGCGGGTCGGCGACGATCGTCCCGGCTCCCTTCAGGACCAGGATGCCGGGGAACTCGCGGACAAACGCCGCTGCCGCTTCCAGTCGTCGATGTTCTCCCACCGGAGCCGGCTGGCCCGTCAGGCGGGCGAACTCGCCGGGATGCGGCGTCAAAACCGTGGGTGCCGTCCGGGAAGCGACTGGTCCCGGGTGTCCACCCAGGAGATTCAGGCCGTCGGCGTCGAGGACCAGGGGCCGATCGCAATTCGTGACCATCTCACCAACAAGCGCACTCAGGGCATCGCTCTGGCCGAGGCCGGGACCGAGGACGACGACGCTGCTCCAGTCGAGATGAGGCCGCAGGGCGTCCAGCGCTCCGGGGCCGAGACGCCCCTGATCATCTTCGGGCAAGTCAGCCGTCATGTAGCACGGCTGGGCACCGGCGACGATGGCGGCGATGCTCCGCGCGACGGCGACACGAACCAGGCCCGAACCGCCGCGGAGGGCGGCCGTCCCGGCCAGGATGGCGGCTCCGGACATGCCGCGTGAACCTGCCACGACCAGCACGCGACCATAGTCGCCCTTGTGCGTGTCGCGGGCTCGTCGCGGCAGGCGGATCGGTGCATCGATCAGCATCGGCGTCCCTCGCGTGGCTTCCACTCCGTCCGTTATAGCGGAAAGACGCTGACGAGAGAAAGACGATCTGGCCGTTCGGGATTGGACAGCCGATCGCGGTCGGACGACAATAGCCAGCGAGGAGGACAGAGCCATGCAGATGACGACACGCGGCCTGGTGATTTTGTTCCTGGTGACGGCCCTGGGATGTGGTGGTGGCGCGGAGCCGAAGCCCGCCGACCCGGACACATCGCCGACCCCGGAGCAGAATCCGAAGAACAGCACATCGGCGGTCGATCCGCCGCCGAGCGACGTGGTCGAGTCCTGGGGAGCAGCGGGAGGAACTGTCGGCCGGTTGCGGCTGCAAACCTGGGGCGATCGGGATTTCGAGGCCCGCCTGCCGCAGCGCCCGGACGATCTGCTGGCGTTCTACTTCGATGATCTTGAACCAGGGGCGCTGGACAAGGTTCTCGTGCCGGAGATACCCTTCGCCGTGGTCATCTACCGTGCCCATGACCGCCAACTCGACACGCTCAATCGGCTCAACAGCATGCAGGTCTTGCAGCTTGTGGGCAGTGTCGGGTTGACCGACGCTGGCCTGGCCCAGGTGGCGAAAGCTACCGGCCTCCGCGAGGTGACCGTGACTCGCGACGAGATGACCAATCCGGAGAAGCCGGCGCCGAACATCACCGACAAGGGGCTGAAATCGCTGACCGATCTGAAGCAACTCGAGCGACTGCACATTCACGGCTACCGGAACCTGAACAACAGCGTCTTCACCGCTCTGAGCGGGTTGAGCAAGTTGCACGCGCTCTCGCTGGTGAAGAGCGCCGTGGGTCCCGGCCTCCAGGGCATCGGAACCTTCGGCGAACTGCGCGAACTGGACCTGTCCAGCACCGGGGTCAGTGATCTGAAGGCGATCGAGGGGCTGACGAAGCTCCGGATTCTCCGCCTGGCCGACAGCAAGGGAATCAGCGATACGGCCCTGGCCAGCCTCGTCAAACTCAGGAACCTGGAAAAGCTCGACCTGACCGGCACCAACATCGGCGATGCCGGGCTGGCGAAACTGACTCCTCTGACGTCGTTGCGTCTGCTCGGACTTCAGGGCTGCGAGAAGGTGACGCCAGCGGCCCGGGGAGAGCTGCGCAAGCAGAACACCTCCCTGCTCATCAAGTGAGCCTGGAAGCGAGGGCGTGATGACAAAGCACTTCCACCATGCAGGGGTCGCCTTTCGGTATCCCGATGACTGGGACCTGGAACCGGAGGACCACGAGGACGGCTGGGGTCTGTCGCTCCAGAGTCCCGGCACGGCCTTCCTGACGATGCAGTGTCATCGCTCGAATCCGCCGATCGAGGATCTGGCCGAGGCGGCCCTGGCGGCCATGCGTGCGGAGTATCCGCAGCTCGACGCCGAGGCCCGCGTCGATACCGTTGCCGGGCAGATGGCACTGGGCCATGAGATGCAGTTCCTCAGCCTCGATGCGACGAACACCTGCTGGACTCGTTGCCTGTACACCGAGGCCGGGACTCTGCTGATCCTGTGCCAGACCAGCGACGTTGATCCGGGAAGATACGAGCCGATCCTGCGCGCGATCGTGGCATCGCTTCAACTGGACGAGGACGAAGACGACGAGAATGACGCGACGGCGGAGTGAAATCGGGCCTCATTTCGCTTCCGACGCAACTACTGACCTTGCGCTTCGGTCGGGCCGGCATTATCATGTTCGACGGAAATTCCTTCCACGAGGACTCGACCCATGCCGAACCCGCTCAAGTGGCCCGGCGGCAAGACCCCCCTGGCTCGCCGTATCCTGGCCCTGATGCCGCCGCATGATCGCTTCCTTGAGCCCTTCGCCGGCGGGGCGGCGGTCGCTCTGGCCCATGCCCGGTATCATGAGGACATCCCGCGCACTCTGTCCGACCTGAATCGGCCGCTGGTGATCTTCTGGCAGACCCTTCAGTCGGCGGAAGGACTGGCCGCTCTGGTCGAGGCCATTCCGCGACGACTGCCCACCTGGGAGGAGTTCGAGGCCGCCGGCGACACCCTGGCCGGGCTCGACGCGGCCAGTCCACAGGCGGTCGCGGCCGCCTTCTTCATTCGCAATCGGGGGAGTCGAGCGGCGGACATGCGTTCGTACTTCACGCCGACGAGCCGAAAGCGGCGCGGCATGGACGAACAGCTCTCGGCCTGGCTGTCCGCTCTCGACTCGCTGCCAGCCGCACATCGCCTGCTTCGAGGGGCGAAGGTGTGGCGTGCCGATGCCTTTGGCCTGATCGAGCGACACAGGAATGACACTGGCCTGCTCATGTACCTCGATCCGCCCTACCTGCATGCCACGCGGGGCGGTTCGGATTACTACCTGCACGAGCTGACCGAGGCGGATCATCTCCGCCTGCTCGCCCTGCTCCGCGATGCCGGTTGCTCGGTGATCCTGAGCGGCTATCCCTCGCGGATGTACGACGAGGGGTTGCCGGGCTGGACCCGGCTGGAGATTCGTCGTCGAAGCAGCATGGCCGGCGGCAAACTGAAGCGGCCGAAGATCGAGTGCCTGTGGATGAACTTCGATCCGGCCAATCCCCGACCGCGCGTCTTGCAGCAACGTACGCTGTGGGATTTGGCGACCTGCTGACCGTGTCCTACTTCGGTGCGTCCTTCGCCGGTGCGTCCTTACTGTAGCGATCGATCCTCTGACGACCGGATTCCGGCCTGCCGCGGAACAGGGCGTAAAGACAGGGGCACTCCCCAGCCATGTCCTTCGCTTCACGAAGGCGGAGTCGGATGGTGAATCGGCCCGTGTTGTTCACCTGGAACGGCACGACCTGGGTGATCGGTTCCGAAAGAACCGCTCGCGTCTCATGAACGGTGTGAGCCTTCTGCCACTTCGTGACGACGACTTCCTTTTCCGCGTCGAGGATCTGCATGCCGACCTCACGGGCATCGCGCCCCCACACGGCTACCAGAGCGTACTCTCGATCCGCAGTCAGATCGAGAGTGTAGACCGTCTGCCACTCCTGCCCGGCCTGGAATTTGCCGGTCTGAAGTTCCTGCTCGACGAGGCAGCCATTCAGCACGTCAGACAGGCCGAGAAAGCGTAGCGTCGGTGAAAGACGTGGGTCCGTCTGGGGTGGCCTGGCATCCTGACTGATGGCGATCCCAAAGCCGACGACGAGCAGGGCGAACAGAGGCAGACAGACGGCCTTGACCATGGTGGACTCCAGAGAGGGGAGGACGATACCGACTGAGCCACATCGTATCCCGGTCCCGTCAGTGGAGCAAGGCTTCGCTTTCGTCACGGCCCCGTGCCGGGTGACAGCGATTCGACATCGAACTTTGCAAACCGGAGCAGTTGGCCCGGACCCATCCACGGGCCGAGCCAGGCGATCAGGCCATCGCGCAACCAGCACGACCAGGCCCCGTCCATCTGTCCCATCCGGCCGTACCGCCACGATTCGTTCGTGATCGCCGTCGTTCGCGGGAAGCGCTCGGTGGTGAACGCCTCCAGGGCCTTGCCGGGATCTCTCTCCGTCGCCAGGTGCCGGCCCAGCACCACGGCATCCTCGATCGCCATGCAACCGCCCTGGCCGAGGTTCGGCGTCGTCGAGTGGGCCGCGTCGCCGATCAGACCCACTCGCCCCTTCGACCAGGGCCGATTCGGCGGTCGATCGATGATGTCGTTGCGAAAGATGTGGTCGGGTGGCGTCGTTGCGAACAGAGTCGGGCCTGGCTCCGCCCAGTCGCGGAACTCCTGCTGCAAGAACGCTCGCTCGTCCGTCGCGTGTTCGCCCGCCGGAGCGTTCTTCGTCGCCCACCAGTAGACGCGATCCTCTGTCAGCGTCGTGATACCGATTCGTTTGCCGCGTCCCCACCACTCGGCGACGTAACCCGGCTCCAGGCTCGCCGGCCGTGGACAGATGCCGCGCCAGCAGACGCATCCCGAATAGCGTGGCTCGTCCGGCCCCAGGATCGCCGTGCGCACGGCAGAATGGATGCCGTCCGCGCCGAGGACGACATCCGCCTCGTCGGCATGGCCGTTCCGGAATCGCACCGCAGCACCGTTCGGCCGCGCTTCCACGCCGACACACTCCTGGTCGTATCGCGCGATGCCGGACGGCAGATGAGACGCCAGCGTGCCGACGAGGTCGGCCCGATGCGTCATGCGAACGATCTCCGGCAAGCCGGTCTTTTGTTCCAGGTGTTCCGTTGTGAAGGAGGCCAGAACCTTGAAGCCATCCCGGCCACGAATCTCCGAGCGTGTCATCTTGAGCGCGACTTCGCGCACCGCGTCACCGACGCCGAGGTGATCGAGCGCCCGCAGGGCGTTGGCCCACAGACTGATGCCCGCTCCGACCTCGCGTAATTCCGGGGCACGCTCATATACGGTCACGTCGATTCCGACCTTGCGCAGAGCCAGGGCCGCCGACAATCCCGCGATCCCAGAACCAATGATGATGACCCGCATGGCATCGCCTCATCCAGGATAGGTCCGGTGGACGATCGGGAACTGGGTCAGGCCCAGTTGTTCGTCCAGACAGGAGTAGACCCGGTCGGGCGAGAGAAGTACACCACGTTCCCAGAGTTGCCGGACGATCCAGTGACTGGCCGTCTCGCCCAGACGGAACAGAGGGTAGTTCTCCCGGCCGAAGTCCGGGTCCATGTCGGTGATCGCATGGATGCAGTTGGCGGCGTTCCCCTTCCAGAGGACCGCCCCCACCGTGTCCACCGCCTGGTAGGCGATCGCGTTGCTTTCGAGATACTCCTTCTGCACGACGAAACGCCGATAGAGGGCCGGTTCGCATTCGTACGGTCCCCACTGGGCGACGCGATGATCACTGTCGAGCGACCACTGGATCGTTTTGTGCAGACCGAAATTGTAACCGGGTTCGGGCTGGAAATTCAGAACGCGAACCTGCAAGGTCTTCGGCAACCAACTGATCGTGTGATGGTCGAGCAGAGTGAGGACGCCATCGCGACAGGTCGCCCGCATGACCGTCGCGAAGACGTGGACCCGTGTGATGGCCCTGGGCACGCTCTCTGCGGCAAAGACCGTCACGAAATAGCGGCAGTTCGTTTCGGGCGTGTTCAGCTCTTCCGGCGACAGGCGGGCGGCCGGCGTCGGCGGACGGGTGGCGATGAGGGCACACCCACTCAGGCCGAGCAGAGCTGCGCCAAGAATTTCACGGCGTGAAGGGCGATTCACGATCAAGCCTCCGTTGTCGTTACCCTGGCGAAGTCCACGACAATCTATCGACTCGATCCGACCGGAATGTTGAGTACTACCCGCACGGAGCCCGCAGCGCCAGCAAGGGTCTTTCTTTCCCTCGCTGGCGTGAGGGCTCATCCGGTCCCGTTACTTGTTCGGCACCTGCAAGGGCTGGCTGCTCCGCAGGTACGCGAACAGGTCGCGCACCTGCGAATCGCTCAACTCGCGCAGGACGTTCTCCGGCATGATCGAACGACGGACGACCTGCATCTCCTCGATCTTTGGCCGGGCGATCACCTGCGTCTGGCCGTCGGCTCCTCGCAGGATCACCACCTGGTCATCGCGATCGACCAGGAAGCCTTGCAGCACCCGGCCATCCTCCGTGGCGATGACCGTCGTCTCGAAGCCCTCGCGGATCTCGGCGCTCGGATTGACGACGTGCAGCAGCATCAAATCGAAGTCGGTGCGGCGGAACGTCGTCAGATCCGGGCCGATCTGGCCGCCTTCGCCGAAGAGTTGGTGGCACTTGCCGCAGTGCTGACCGTAGAGCTTCTTGCCCACGGCCGGGTCGGCGTTCTCGCCACGGACCACCTTACCCAGTCGCTCGATTTCCGCACGCATCGCCTCGGTCGTCGCTCCCTCGACGCTGCCGAAGTGCTTCTTGACGAGCGGAGCCAGTCGAGCGCCCTTGTGGAAGGTCAGCCGGCGAACCGCATCCGGGCTCACGGTCTTCGCGTCAAGGGAGCCGGCGTCGATCGCCTGGAGTAAAGCCAGGCCCCAGGTCGAACGGGCGGCCAGGACGTTCCCGGCCACCTCGCGGACGGCCGGTGGGAAGGTCTTCAACCGGGCCAGAATCTTCGTCGCGATCGCCTCGTCGGGAAATGCCTGGAGAGCGGTCAACGTTGCCTGGAGAAGATCGGCTTCCTTCGCCGAGTCGAGCAGGCCGAGCAGGATTGGGAGCGCCTGCTTCTCCTGAAGTTCGCCGAGAAGGCGAGCCAGCGCGACGCGATCCTTCAGCGGAGCCTTCGCCTCCCGGAGCGCCTTGAGAGCCTCGGCGATGGCGGCGGGCTGGCCCTGACGCAGACGCAGTGTCAACGAACCGCCACCACGGGCGGCCAGGGCGTCGATCAGTTCCTTCGGCAGATTCGCCAGGGCCCGACCACTCGTGCCGGCCTCGAAGCCGGCCAGGAGAGCCTTCGCATGGGCCGCCTCGGGAGCCAGCCGCAACAGACGGGCACAGGACCGCAGATCGGCCTGGGTGCTTGCCTGGGCGTAGCGCCGCATCAGTCGCTCGGCGATGAAGCCAGCAACGAGTTTCTTCCGCCAGATCGCCGAGTCCTCGAACAGACTCAGGACGGCCTCACGCTCACGGACCGCCTTCGCCTCGATCGCCCACCAGTAGATCAGCGGCAGGTGCGGATCGGCGAGATCGTCGTCGCGATCGAGCAGGGCCCGGACGATGCCGAGACCGCCGGCCCCGGCGATGCGGCGAGCCGAGCAGCCGAGCTGGCTGCGCACCTCGACGTTCTTCTCGCTGCCGGCGAGCTTTTCGAGGACGGACAGAAGATCCGGTGACACCTTGCCGTCATCGCAGACCAGGCGAACGGCCCAGGCGCGGACGTACGGATCGACATGACCCAGGGCGAAGGTCGCCGTCAGAGCGTCGAGGCCGGCGGTCTGGTGGAGCGCCCACAGGGCCTCCAGGGCGGTCTGACCATCGGCCTGGTGGATGAGGTTTCGCAGGGACGCGATAACGCCCGGATCTCTGCGATCGCCAAGAAGCCGGAGGGCGGTCTGGCGAATCGTCCGGTTCGGGTCACGCAGTTTCTCGACCAGTTCGGCGGAGGTCAGCTTGCCAAGGTCGAGCGGTTTCGACGGCTTCGCGTCCTTCGCCCGCAGGCGGTAGACCCGGCCATGATCGCGGTCGATCAGGCCCTCATGATGGCGCAGATGGGCGATGTGCTGGTCGTAGAAGTCGGCGACGTAGAGCGCGCCGTCAGGGCCAGCCTTCAGGTCCACGGGACGGAACCACGGGTCGGTCGAGCTGAGGGCCGCACCGATGTCCTTCGTCTGGAAGGTCGAGCCGTCGGTGGACCGCTCCGAGAGGACGATCTTCGACGCGAGCGGATCGATGGCGAAGATCAGACCGTTGTACTTTGCCGGCAGGCCGGGCGACTCGTTGACGACGAACGTGTGCGTGAAACGCTTGAGGGCGGGCGACTTCATCGGGTTGAGGTAGCCGAAGGTGTACGGGTTGGCGAGGGGGCCGTGCTTGTCGAAGCCCTTGCGATAGTAGCCGCCCTGGACGTAGTGGAAGCCGCGCGTGTCGCCGCCATTGTGGCCGGAGAAGACGCGGCCCTTCTCGTCGAACTCGACGCCGAAAGCGTTGCCACCCCCCTCGGCGAAGATCTCGTAGATCTTCCGCTCCGGATGATAACGCCAGATCTGCTGGCCCATCGAGTGGACCGGCTCGTCCTTCGAGCCGTAGCGTTTGACCTTGCCCGAGACGGTGCTACCCTGCGCGGCGTAGAGCCAGCCATCGGGACCCCAGCGGAGATTATTCGCGACCGAATGCGTGTCCTCCATGCCGAAGCCTTCGAGCAGAACCTCCGGTGGACCATCGGGTTGGTCGTCGTTGTTCCGGTCGGGATAGAAGAGCAGGTACGGCGGATTGAGAACGAAGACGCCTCCCCTGCCCTTCGCGCAGGAACTGGCGATGTTCAGACCATCGACGAAGACGGAGTGCCGGTCATACGAGCCGTCGCCGTTGGTGTCCTCGTGGATGGAGATGCGGTCCTTGCCGACGAAGTGGTTCGGCGGTGGCGGCGGCACCTTGTCGTAGACGACGCGCCAGAAGCGATCGTGGCCGAGGCGCTTGAGGCCGGCCGGGAACGGATACTGACGATACTCGACGACCCAGAGCCGACCGCGTTCGTCGAAACTGAGCTGGAGCGGTTGCGTGATGGCCGGCTCACTCAGGACCGGCTCGACGGTCAGATCGTCGGGAGTGGTGAGTTTCGCGAGGGCATCCTTGACCGGAAGGGGTTTCGAGGCGGGCGGAGGTTGCTGCGAGCGAAGCAGACCGAGAGCCAGGAGAACGGCCAGGAGCGGCGGGAGATACTTCATGGTGGCACGCCGGCGGGAAAGTTCGTGAGACAAGGAACGATGAGGGGATTGTACCCGAGGCGCGAGGGAGTCGGAATCGAAATCGAGGGTTGATTCGCAGCGTCAAAGCCGCGCACGCAGCGAGGCCGCAGGCCGAGCGGAGTAAGCGCACCGCGACCTGCACGGAAGGG
>CAYYJM010000218.1:8018-11193 GCA_964471755.1 uncultured Alcaligenaceae bacterium | reverse complement strand
GGCAACATGGAGGTTCATCTCGATCGCCGACTCGTGGACAAGCGTGTCTGGCCGGCGATCGACGTCAACCGTTCCGGCACGCGCAAGGAAGAACTCCTGCTCGAACCGGACGAACTGCGCAAGATCTACGTCCTGCGCAAGGTTCTCAGTGACATGAACCCCGTCGAGGCGATGGAACTGCTGACCAATCGCATGGCTCGCACGAAAACCAACGCCGAGTTCCTGCAGAGCCTCAACCTGGCATGATGAAACGATGAACGATGAACGATGAACGATGAACGATGAACTCGGAACGATGAACGATGAACGATGAACGGAAGACAGGATCGCCCCCTTCACCTCGGTCTTTTGTCTGATTCATCGTTCATCGTTCATCGTTCATCATTCATCGTTCCGAGTTCAGGATCAGACCCGGCCCCAATCGACGGCACCGGCGAGGCGATGGATCTGGCTGGCCGTGACGGTCACCAGACCATCGCGTGGGTTGGAATCGGTGCTGATGCCGTCGTAGCCCCACGGGTTGCGCAGGACCACGCTGACCAGGTGCCCGGCCGAGTCACGATTGAAGCGGACGACCGTGTAGGCGTGGCTCATGATCAGCGGCAGGCCGGCCGTCGAGGCGGTTCGGCCCAGACCGTAGAACTCCAGTGACACGGACTGGTCACCAGACCAGCGCTGGTAGATGTCGTTGAGCAGCTGTGTCGGATTGCTGTAGTTGGTGAAGAGCTTGATGCCGGCTCCGGCACTTCCCAGTGCCACGTTCACCTCGACGGGGTTGCCGCTCTCGATCGAGGCGTAGCTGTTCGCTCCGGTGCGGTACTGGGCGAACGCCTTCTCGACCACGGCGACCCAGAGACTGTTCTCGACGCCGAGTCCGGCATAGGCCAGGCCGCCCGAACTCTTCACCGGCAAATCGCTATCGACGCGGTAGAAATTGTCCCCCAGACGCACGCCGTAGGTGCCGTCATCGAAATCGACGACGTAGGACTTGAGCAGGGTTGGGTTGTCCAGGGCGACCGCTCCCAGACCGGCCAGCAGGTAGCAGTCGCCCAGGTAGCCCTGCTGGATGTCGTCCATCTTCGGCCCGGCGGAGCTGAACAGCGGTCGGCCGTCGAATCGCTGGTATCTCATCCCGCTGGTCAGGGCCGGATCGGCGATCCGGTCGCCGTTCAGGGTGCGATCCGCCCGGTTGGCGAAGCTGGTGACACTCTGTAGCCAGTCGGCGGAAGTCGCACCGGAGACCCGATCGCGGGCCGAGCCGTTCTGATCCACCCAGAAAGCATCCCGGCCCGCGCCGCCCTCGACGTAGTCGCCGGTGCCGGAATCGATGGCGATGAGGACGTCGTTGCCATTCTGGCCCCAGAGATAGTCGTTGCCCGCGCCGCCGTTGAGATGGTCGTCGCCATCGCCGCCGAAGAGCAGGTCGTTGCCGTCCATGCCAAGGATGGTGTCGTTGCCCGTGCCACCGAACGCCACGTCGTTGCCGCCGTAGCAGCGGATGGTGTCGTTGCCTGCGCCGCCGTCGAAGTAGTCGTTGCCGTTGAACCCTTGCAGGTAATCGTTGCCCGCCCCGCCCCACATGCGCACGGTCAGATGGCTGACGAAATCGCGGAAATCGTCGTTGCCGTTGCCCCCGTGAAACTCGACGCTGTTCACCCGGTTGGCGGCGAAGGACCAGGTCCGGCCGTTGATCGAATCGGTGATGACGTAGTTCGGCCCGGCCTGATTGACGCGGGCCTGCGTACTCACGTTGTCGGATTTCACATATATGGTACTGCCGCCCAACCAGACAGACGTGACGGATGGCACCTCCCGGGCCTCCAGGATTTCCAGTTCCGGCGCGCGTTCCGAGGGACGGCGGTTTGGCATGTGGTTGCTCCGCTTTCTCGAGAGAACGTTTCTGTTGCGTGACCGCACCCGGACAGAGATGGGCGCGGCGCTCACCGATTCGACTTCGACCCCAGAGGTGACGGAAAAACCCGGGCGGCGGCTTCCTCCTTCCGGGAGCCACAGCTCGTCTTCCGTATACTGATGGACGATCCCCCGCGCCGGTTCGGGCAGGGTGGTCGCCGCGCATAGTTACCAGGGACGAACCGCGAGATAGCGATCATGCCGACTTTTGTCCAGGGCAATTTTTCAACTCCGTCGGGCCGCTTCGCGCTCGTCGCCGCACGCTTCAATGCCGCCGTGGTCGATCACCTCGTCGGCGGCGCGATCGACGCTCTGGTGCGGCATGGTGTCGCCGACGACGCCATCGACGTGATCCGCGTGCCGGGCTCGTTCGAGATCCCGCTGGTCGCCCAGCGTCTGGCCCAGAGCAAGGCCTATGCGGCGGTCCTCTGTCTGGGAGCCGTCATTCGCGGCGACACGGGCCACTACGATCACGTCGCCGGCGAGGCGGCCTCCGGCATCGGCCGTGCGGCCCTGGCCAGCGGCGTGCCGGTGATCTTTGGCATCCTGACCTGCGACACGCTGGAGCAGGCGATCAATCGCGCCGGGGCCAAGGCCGGCAACAAGGGCTTCGAGGCCGGCCTCGTCGCCATCGAGATGGTAAATCTCCTGCACCAGTTGCCCGCCTGAGCGGAGGACCCTCATGGCCGTTGTCCTGATCGGCACCCTGGATACCAAGGGCACCGAACTGTTTTTCGTTCGCGAGCTGCTCGTTGCCGGCGGCGCGGACGTTCTCGTCGTTGATGCGGGCACTCAACCGCACGGCCTGCCGTGCGACGTCTCTGCTGCCGAGGTCTTTCGCGCTGCGGGCTCCTCCCTGGAGGCTGTCCGTCAGGCTGACGACCGAGGGCAGGCCGTCGCCCTGGCCGCCCGGGGGGTCGCGAAGATCGCCGCGTGTCTGCACGCCGAGGGGAAACTCGACGCCGTTCTCGGCCTGGGCGGCTCGGCCGGCACGACCATCGCCAGCGCCGCCATGCGCGGTCTGCCGTACGGCGTGCCGAAGGTCCTGGTCAGCACCCTGGCCAGCGGTCAGGTCCGCCCTTACGTCGGCGTCCGCGACATCTTCCTGCTCTACTCGGTCGTCGATCTGGCCGGACTCAACCGCATCTCGCGGACCGTCCTGACCCGCGCCGCTCAGGCGATGCTCGGCATGGTTCGGCCGACCGTCCCGATGCCGACCGCCGACGCGAGCACGCCGCAGCCGACGTATGCGACGTTCGCGAGC